>CAXUCK010000064.1:0-11368 GCA_964249375.1 uncultured Acidobacteriaceae bacterium | reverse complement strand
TCTCCGAATCGGCTCGGTTGCCCACCCCGGCTCCGGGTGCCCCCACCCGTCCAGCTCCACGATCCCCCGCTGCGGACAGCGTAGCCAACGCGCCGGAAGCAGCGCCGTTTGGCATCAGCGAAGATGTTTTCGAAGCCGGAGCGCAGCTCTACAACAGCCGTTGCGCTACCTGCCATGGCACACCTCGCCATGCCGCGGGTGCGCACCCGACAGCCGTGCAGCTCTGGCGGCAGAACCCCGCCACCCACGCAGTCGGCGTCAGCCAGCAGCGTCCTGCCACCATCTACCGCAGCATCGCCCAGGGCGCACCAGCCTCCGGGATGCCGGCCTACCGTGGTGTCCTTACGTCCACGCAGATCTGGCAGCTCAGCCTTCTCCTTAGCAGCGCCGGTCAGGAGTTGCCGGACCCGGTCGAACGGCTGCTCGACCACCCACTCAACCAGCAAATCCAAACACCCGGCCGTTAGTGCAGCGAGTAGCCGATTGCCGTCACAAACTGGAAGCTGTTCTTCTGAAAGCCGAGTGAGGGATTGTTGATAAAGCTGTCCGTCGTCGTAAAGCTCACGTTGAAGCGCTGAAACACCGGAACCGCGACACCCAGCGATCCGTTCGCCGCGTAGGCATTCAAGTCGTTCCACGCCGGGATCAGGTTCACGACTTCCGTCAGCAGCACCTTCCGCGGGAAGCTCCGCCGATATGCCTCAGAGAACGTCGAGCCGATCAGGTTCACATTGTTCGAAGCCGTCACAAACTGCTGCTTCTCGTAATGAACTTCGGCCTTCAGGTCGAGCTGCTGCGTCGGCGTGTCAAATACGGTCCACCCGAATCCTCCACCATATATCTGCTGGAGATCCAGGCCTTGCGAGTAGTTATGGTCGTACGCCAGCTGTCCCAGCGCATAGAACTTGGGCGACAGATACTCGTCGCGTTCCAGATCCGTGTGGAAGATACTCGTCTTCGCCGTCGTCTCGGGCGAGGGCGGGACCGTTTGCGGAATCACCGGCTGCCGCAAGGTACCGTAAGTCTCGGAAAGGTCAAACGTCGTCCGGTTCCGCTTCGGCAGATACGGCACCGTCGGGATTTCGCGGACCAGCGTGACTGCTGTATTGAAGGTCGTCCCGTTCTGCGTCGAACGCACCACGGTTGCGCCCGCCGCGATGTTCCCGTTCCACCCCGTAAGCGGACCCGGTTTTCTGGACAACTCTTTGTCATACGTAGCCTGGTCAACCAAGAAGGCCAAATCGCCCACCGGAACCGTTGCCGGCGGGCCGGCCGGGTTCTCCACCGTGATCTGGCCATCGGCGTAGGAGATCGTTCCGGGCGTCACGGCGATCCGCGAAACTGGCTGCCCTTTGCGCAGCACCGCGAAGCTTCCCTTCGAACGCAGTTCCCTGATTTTGCTCAGCGGAACCGTAATCTCACCGGTCATGTCGCTCTTGAACACGATCGTGTCCCCGACGCCTCGTTCCATCGTGCCGCTCAGCCGGTCTCCGTTCACGAAAACAATCACGTCCGCAGTTGATTTGGGGCTGCCATTGTCTTGCTGCGCTCGTGTGAAAGCCGTAAGACCCAAGAACGCGCCAAGCAGAACTGCGCTCCGCAGAGGGAACAAGGAGGTGTCCGTCATGGGCACTACGATACGCCTGTTCTGCAGGCGTATCGTGACTAAAGTCAGAGAAAACATCGCCTTCTGGCGGCGCATCCTCCGCGGCTTCCGCACACCTCAGCTCGCCAAAACAAGGGTGTTGCCAATCGTCCTTACGCAGGGTTACTATCCGACTCGCATTCAGTAACTTGAGCCATTTCACTGCTTGCACCGGGCCCGACTCACTGCAAACCCAATCGATGTCCCATCACAGTTCCCTGCCCAAAGCAGACTCCAATGCTTCGGGCGAAGCCTCGGAAGGTTACGCTCATTATGGCCTGGTACGCGTACTGCATCACCGAACGGAATGCATTTCCTGAGTTGTCCCGTCATCGCCGTCCCACGCCGATCGCCGACATGGCAGGCCTCTTCGGCAACCAAATCTTCTTCTTTCCCGCCAGCGACTTCGCCGTGATCGTCTCCGAGCACGCCGAGGAAGATTCGGCCCGCTTTGACCAGCATGCCGCCAAAGATCATGCCGCGGTGATCGCCGAATGTTTCCGTCATTCCACCGTTCTGCCGTTTCGGTTCGGAGCCACCTTTCCCGACGATGACGCGCTGCGCCGTTCCGTGCGCTCCAATCAGAAACATTTCCAGGCCAACGTCGATCGTCTCCGTGGAAAAGCCGAAATGCACCTCAAGGTACTGGTCGACGACACCTGCCCGGGAAACACGATTCGCAATCTCTCGGTCGGCCATGAGTACCTGACCAGCCTTCGGGAAAGCGCAACCCGGCAGCGCGAGCGCCAATCCCGTGCCCGTGCGCTATCTGTTCAGATGAATCGCATGTTCCTTCCGCTGGCGGAAGAAATCTCGTGCAAGCGCATCGCCTCAAACAAGATGCTCCTCGACATCGCGCATCTCATTGACAACAAGACGGTTGAGCGTTACCAGAACAAGTACTCCTCAGCCACGGCTCAGATGAAGGAGTGCCGCCTGCAGCTTTCCGGCCCGTGGCCGCCGTACCATTTCGTCCATCGCTCGCAGCAGCACACGGCCTGAGTTTTCTCGCGGCCTCCTTTGCGAATCACGGCGCTTTCCCGTTTCGGGAAGGTGCGGTGTTTCCTTCGCCCGAGCTCGTGCACCCTCTCCATACCGCGACGCATCGCATGTGTTACCCCACGGACGCAGACCGCGTCGTGGTTGGGGTTTCGCCGTGCATGCAGCATGCTGGCGCGCCAAGGAGATCTCTTCGATGCAACCGAGCACGACCGCCCGTACGATCTGGGCAGCCTCCGCCTTCACCTTCGTCACCCTTCTCCCCCTTCAGCCCGCCTTCGCGCAGGAGCCAAACCCGACCACCACGCAGGGAAGTGCCCCCACTGCCCTCGTGGCCCAGGATAACGGCATCTTCCTTTATCGCGTGCAGGTCGTGCAGCGCGATCTCGACGCCGTCAACTACCTCCACCGCAGCGGTTCCACCCGCATCGGCTTCAAGGGAACATCGCTCCTGCCAGAAGCCAGCGGTGAAGCCAAGGTAACCAGCGAACGCGGCGGCATCACCATCGATGCCCGCTTCAAGGGACTCAGCCCCGCGAACGGCTTTGGCCCGGAGTACCTGACCTATGTTCTCTGGGCAATCAGCCCGGATGGACGGCCGCAGAACCTGGGCGAGGTCCTGCCCGACGGCACGAAGAACAACATCACCGCGACCACCTCGCTCCAGTCCTTCGGCATGATCGTCACCGCCGAGCCCTACTTCTCCGTCACCCAGCCAAGCGACGTTGTCATCATGCAGAACGTCGTTCTCGAGGACAGGACACTGGGTGTTCTTGAGAAGGTGAATGCCCACTACTCCCTTCTGCCGCGCGGCCTCTACTCGCCCACGGCGGGTTCCGATGCGGTCGCAAACCCGATCACACGCAACGAGAAATCCCCCCTTGAGCTGTACGAGGCGTACAACGCTGTGCGCATCGCAACGGTCGCAGGCGCTGAGAAGTACGCTCCCGACATCATGGCTGAGGCGAAGCAGGATCTGCGCAATGCAGCCGATATCGACAGCAACAAGCGTGGCGACCGCAAAACAGAGATCACCTTTGCCAGGCAAGCCGTGCAGCGCGCCGAGGACGCCCGCATTGTGACCTTGCGCAAGCAGGCCGCCGAGCGCCAGCGCAACTCCGATATCGCCAAGCAGCAGGCGCAAGAGCAAGCCGCTCAGTCCGCATTGCAGGCTCAGCAGTCGCAACTGCAGGCCCAGCAGGCCGCGCTTGCCGCCCAGCAGGCACAGGCAGCCAAGGCGCAAGCCGACGCGGAACGTGCCCGTGCTGAAGCCGCTGCAGCCGAGGCACAGGCACGGGCCAACGCAGCCAACAAGCAGGTGCAGGACGCCAACGCCATCCGTGAACGATTGCGCGATCAGCTCAACAGCGTCCTCGCCACAAGCGAGACCGCCCGCGGCCTGATCGTCAACATGTCCGATGTCCTGTTCGATACCGGCAAGTACACCCTTAAACCAGATACTAAAATTGCCCTGGCGAAGGTAGCCGGTATCCTGCAGGCCTACCCCGGTCTCAAATTGCAGGTTGAAGGGTATACGGATTCCGTTGGCAGCGACGACTACAACCAGAAGCTCTCAGAGAACCGTGCCAGCACAACCCGTGACTTCCTGGTTCAGCAGGGCGTGCAGATGAACAACATCTCCGCCACCGGCTACGGCAAGGCAGACCCCGTTGCGGACAATGGCACGGCCCAGGGACGCGCGCAAAACCGGCGCGTGCAGATGGTCGTCTCAGGCGACGCGATCGGTGTCTCGCAGCAAAGCGGCCCTGACGCTTCCGCCCCCTCCACGACACCGCAGTAGCCGTTCAGGCCACTTGCGCTCACCACGAGAAGGGTCGCCGAGGTTGGCGGCCCTTCCTCGCTGGAGACATACAAAAGATGGCAGTAACTCTGATCTTCATTACGGGCGCAAGCTCAGGTATCGGCGAAGCAACTGCAAGGGCATTCGCCCGTGAAGGCCACCGGCTTCTTCTCTGCGCACGACGCGCTGACAAACTCGACGCCTTGCGCGAAAGCCTGCTCTCCTCCGGAGCGCCGGAGGTCAAGACCTTTGCGCTGGACGTCCGCGACCGCGCGGCCGTGAACTCTGCAATAGACAGTCTCCCACCGGAGTGGCAGCCCATCGACGTCCTGGTAAACAATGCCGGGCTCAGCCGCGGCTTGAGCAAGCTGCAGGACGAGGACAACCCGGAAAACTGGGAAGAGATGATCGACACCAACGTCAAAGGTCTGCTGTACGTCTCCCGCGCCGTCGTCCCCGGCATGGTCAGTCGAGGCCACGGTCACGTGATCAATCTAGGCTCAACGGCTGGACACATGACGTACGCAAACGGCGCCGTCTACTGCGCCAGCAAAGCCGCTGAGAAGGCTCTCAGCGAGGGCCTCAAACTGGACCTGATGGGCACGCCGGTACGCGTCACCTCGATCGATCCCGGCATGGTTGAAACCGACTTCAGCAAAGTTCGTTTCCGCGGTGACGAAGCGAAGGCCGCAAAGGTTTACGAAAACATCACGCCGCTTCAGCCGGCGGACGTCGCTGACGCGATCGTCTGGGCCGCTACCCGGCCCGCCCACGTCAACATTCACCAGATTCTGCTCACCAGCATAGACCAGGCAAACTCCCTCGTCCTCCATCGACGCAATCCCTAGCTGCTTCCCGCAACGCCTAGAGGTGGATCGACCATCCGAGTTCGCTCAGCTTTTCTTCGACGTCGGCTAACGCAAGTTCCAGCGCCGACCGCCGATGCGGACTCGATGTCCGTTCTGACAAAATGCGCTCGCGCTGCATCTCGAGCGCTTGCCGCCGGCGTTTTTGCTCCGCCTCTTCCAGGCTGGCGGTCTGTGCCACAGACCTTGATGCCTGCGACTCAGCCTGCTGCTGTTCCACGGACTTGCTTTCCCATCCACGCGACATGCCCGTATTGTACGCATCGATGCGCTCGCCGCCAGTCCCCTGTAATCTCCGGCGCCGATCGCGCCACCTATAATCAGAGAAGTACGAAGGAAACGGACTCGCAACGTAATGGTGGCACTCAAAGGTCTGCGAAAGGTCTTCCACGGCAAGGCTGACGTCACCGCCGTAGATGGCATCGACCTCACCGTCCAGGAAGGTGAGCTCTTCGGTCTTCTCGGACCAAACGGCGCCGGGAAAACCACCACCATCAGCATCTGCACCACACGCACCCTCCCCACGGCCGGGTCGGTGCTTATCGATGGCGTCGACGGGGTCCGCTCGCCCGCCCTGGCCCGCCGCTCGATCGGCATCGTTCCGCAGTACAACACGCTCGACCGCGCCTGCACCGTCTTCGAGAACATCTACTTTCACGGGCTCTACTTCGGCATGTCGCGCGCGACGGCTCGCGCCCGCACCAGCCAACTCCTCGCGCAATTCCACCTCGCCGAGCGCGCCTCCGCTTATCCGCAGCAACTCTCCGGCGGTCTCGCTCAGCGGGTCCAGATCGCCCGTGCCATCGCCCACCGGCCGAAAGTCCTCTTCCTCGATGAGCCCAGCGCAGGCCTCGACCCGCAGAGCCGCCTGGCGATGTGGTCCGCCGTTCGTGGCCTCCGTCAGGAAGGCATTACCGTCGTCCTCACCACACACTACATGGAAGAGGCCGACGAGCTGTGCGATCGCGTCGCCATCATCGACCACGGAAAAATCCTGGTAGAGGACACGCCCGCGGCGCTGAAAAGCTCAATCGGCGCGCAGCGCATCTACGCCGTCGAACTCACCCAGCAAGCCGGCCTCGACGAACTCCGCTCGCAGCTTGAAACCACCCCCGGCGTCGTCAGTGCGGAAACCACGCCCACCGGCATCCGCGTCTTCGCCCACGCTGCCGATGGTCTTCTGCCCGAGATCGTTCAACGCGCCAGTCCCTTCGGCCTTCGCGACCTCACGATCCAGGAGACCAGCCTCGAAACCGTCTTCATCCGCCTGACCGGCCGCGACCTGCGCGAGTAAACACCAGCCGCGCAGATGCGCCAAAAAGGAAACACCATGGCCACAGTAATTACCTCCGCAGCCCAACCCATTCGCCCCACGACTTTGCCGTACGCCCGCGCCTTCGCCGGCCTTCTGCTGCGCGACCTCTTCGTCCTCCGCCGTGAACTCTTCCCCTTCGTCATCCGCGTCTGCATGAATCCCTTGCTGTTTCTCTTCGTCTTCACGTACGTGATGCCCCACATGAACGGGGGAGCCGCGCTCAACCCGACCGCTGCCGCCGGCCTCAACTTCGGCACCGTTCTTCTCCCCGGCCTCATGGCCGTGGCAATCATGTTCAGCGGCATCGCCGCCGTGGCGCTTCCGCTCGCGCAGGAGTTTGGTGTCACCCGCGAGATTGACGATCGCGTCATGTGCCCCCTGCCTGTCGCGGGCGTCGCCATCGAAAAGATCTGCTTCTCCGCCCTGCAAAGCATGATCGCCGCGGCGATCGTGTTTCCGCTCGCGTATTACATCCCGTCCGTGCCGGTCGTGGCGCACGTCAACAGCTGGCCCATCCTCATCCTTGTCCTTCTGCTTGCCAGCCTCACCTCCGGCGCGCTTGGCCTGGTCATCGGCACCAGCGTCCGTCCGCAGCAGATCGGCCTCATCTTCGGCGTCGTCGTTGTTCCCATCACGTTTCTTGGCTGCGTCTACTATCCCTGGGCAGCCCTGGGTCGGCTCCGCTGGCTGCAAATCGGCGTCCTCATCAACCCCATCGTCTACATGAGCGAAGGCCTGCGCGCCGCGCTCACCCCAACGCTGCCCCATATGCCCGAGTGGCTCGTGCTCTCGATGCTCCTGCTTTTCCTGGTGCTGCTTACGAGCATCGGCATCCGCGGATTCCGCCGGCGCGTCATCAGCTAATACCGGCGCGTCATCAGCAGCAAAGCGACGAGATAAGCGCATTTCGTTTGCTGTACGGCGGAGTTCCGATCCCTACTCCAGGTTCCGGCTCGCCAGCTGCGCATGCTCCTCGAGCACCCGCCGATCCGCATCCTGCAGGTTCTCCCCACGCAGATGATCCGCAATCAGCTTGCCGTGAAAGCGCCCATTCTCAATAAAGATCTCGTTGGTCCGTTCGCCGGCCACAATCACCCCTGCGAGATAGATCCCGGGCACATTGCTCTCGAGCGTCGCCGGATCGCATGCCGGACAGCGATCATTTAAGGTATCGAGCCGCACCCCAGCCCGCTCCAGAAACCCAAAATCCGGATGGTACCCGGTGAGCGCAAACACAAAGTCATTCGGGATAACACGCTGGCCCTCCGGCGTGTCGAGCGTCACAGTGTCCTCGGCAATATCCGACACCGTACTGTTGAAGTATGCTTTGATCTCGCCGTTCTTGATCCGGTTGTTGATATCCGGCAGAATCCAGTACTTCACATGCCGGTGCATCTCCGCTCCACGATGCACCAGGGTTACGTGCGCTCCGTGCCGCCAAAGCTCCAGCGCCGCAATGGCTGCAGAATTCTTCCCGCCAATCACCACCACGTTCAGGCCGAAATACGGATGTGGCTCAATGTAGTAGTGCCGTACCTTGGCCTCCTCCTCGCCTGGAATGCCGAGGTAATTTGGCAGGTCATAATATCCGGTCGCTAACACCAGCTTGCGTGTCCGATGCCGCACCGCACGCCCAAACCGATCCTCGGCCGAAACGCAGAAGTCGCCGTCCGCCCCCGCGACCTCCTTCACCGTCTCGTACTGCCGCACTTCGAGCCGGTAGTGCTCGGTCACCTTGCGGTAGTACTCGAGCGCCTCATTGCGCGTAGGCTTCTGATTCGGGCTCGAAAATGGCATGTCGCCAATTTCCAGCAACTCCGGTGTCGTAAAAAACGTCATGTGCGCCGGGTAATGAAAAATGGAGTTGCACAGGCAGCCCTTGTCGACCACCAGCACCCGCATCCCCACCTTCTGCGCCTCAATCGCACATGCAAGGCCAGTTGGTCCGGCGCCGATCACCAGCAGGTCGTAGAGAGGCGAAACGTCCATTTGGGCCATAGCCCCATTCTAAAGCTGGCACCGCTCCGAACGCCCCGCCGCTCAGCTGTCGATGTTCACCAGCTTGTGCGCGATCGCAAACAACGCCAGCTCCAGCCGCGTTGACACACCCGTCTTATCAAAAATGTTTGACAGATGCCGCTTCACGGTTTCTTCGCTGATCGAAAATTCCTTCGCGATGTCCTTGTTGCTGCAGCCCTCGACGATCGAGTTCACCACCTCCAGCTCGCGAGGCGTCAGCCCGTACGTCTTGCGCTCCGGCGCGGCTGCCGCCTTCTGCGTCAGCTCCCGCAGTGCGTGCAGCAGGTTCACCACCCGCTCGCCACCAATCCAGTAGTCGCCGCTGATCACCGCGCGCAGCGCCCGCGAAAGGTCGCCGACCACCGCGTCCTTCAGCACAATCCCGCGAGCGCCAATCTGCAGCGCCTCGATCACCTGCTGCGTCGAGATCGTGCTAGTCAGCAGAATAATCTTCACCCGCGGCGACCGGCTCATGATCGCCCGCATTGCCTCCAGCCCCGGCAAACGTGGCATCGCCAGATCCAGCAGAAGGATGTCGGGCTCGTGCTCCAGCGTGAGCGTGATCGCGTCGTCCCCATCATTGGCTTCAGCCACGACATCGAAGCCAGGTTCATTCGACAGCATGTTCCGCACGCCCATGCGAACGACAGGGTGGTCATCCGCCACAACAATGCGGATGCTCGCCGATCCGGCATACACGTCAGGGATTCGTTTCGTGGCTTCCTTCAACACGTCAGCGGCCTCCAGCGGGCCCGTTGCTCAAGCGTTGCGGATCCCGCGCGCAACTAGTGTATGACGAAGTCGGGAAAGTGCACCCAAAAATAACTCATGGCTGGTTACCTGGCTGGTGAGACCTCCTGCGCCCTCCTCCGCCTCCGTTGCCAACGCCCGCAACTCCGGCGCACCCAGCATCCCGAAGCTCCCCTTCATCGAGTGCGCGCAGCTCCGATACAGGGCATCATCGCGCTCCGCCACAGCCTTCTGCATCATCTCCAGTTGCCGCTCCGCATCCGTCAGCGCGAAGCGAAACAGCTCGTCAATCTGCGCCGGCGTGAAGCTCTTCCGTAGCGCCACCAGCTTGTCTTCGTCCAGCACCTCCGCCGTGTGCGCCTCGCCCTCGTCTCTTGTTTCCGTCACCCTCGCCACCTCCGAGTGCCCCCCGCCCCGCACAGCGTCCGTAAACTGCCCCATGGTGAACGGCTTTCGCAGAAACCCGTCGTACCCTGCCGTGGCCCCACGTGCAGGCTCGCTCGCGCTCATCGCCAACAAGACCTGCGGAGCACGTTCACCGCTGCCCCTCACGCCCGCAGCCAGTTCCGCACCAGCCAGCCCCGGCATCTTCAGATCCGCGAGAACGACCTCCGCCGTGGCGCCGGATCGCAGCACTTCAACCGCCTCCTCACCCGAGCCGGCTGTCGCCACAACCCACCCCTCCGCCTCCAGCAGCAAGGAAAGAATCTCCCGGCTCAGTTCATCATCATCGACCAGAAGCACCCGCATGGGCTCGCCAGCGTTCCGCATAGCAGCAAGGGTACCAATGCCCAAATCCGCTGTCACCGGCGCTCGCAGCGCATTAGAGTACTCGGTATGGCCCCCGGCAGGCGCAGGTTGAGCAGGATCGCAAGCAGCGTGCCGGAGCGATCCGGCCAACGCTCGCCCTGCCCTCCGATCAGCAGGGTTCGGATGAGCCAATGAGACCAGCCCCTGCCCGCCTGACCCTGCTGCTCAGTTTCGCCGCTGCCGCCCATAGCAGCAGCCCACCCGCCTTCCAGTATGAGCGCCCGGTGTCGTTCTTCGGCGCCGGTGAGGCCTGCGCCGTGCTGGACCCCGCCATCTTCTCCCACGCCGCACCCGCCCTCCGTGACCTGCGTCTCTTCTCCGCGGAACCCGCGCCCGTCGAAATCCCCTACATCCTCACCGTCAGCGAGGCCGGGCAGACCGATCCCGACATCGCCCGCGTCCTCAACTTCAAACGCAGCGGCGACTCCATCGACTTCGATCTCGCCATGCCGTCACGGCCCTACACCGAGGTCATCCTCGATCTCGGCTTGGAAAACTTCGTCGCAACCGCCGACGTCACCGGCCTCAGCGACGCGGTTCCCGTGCCGCTCGGGCAGTTCACCCTCTTCGACCTCACCGCGCAACATCTCTCCCGCAACACAACCCTCCCGCTGGGGGAGTCCGCCTTTCCCCGGCTGCACCTGCGACTTCACTTTCAACCGTCCGCACCCGGCCGAGCCGTCCCACCTCTTTCCCCACAGATCGTCCGTTCCGCCACAATCCCGCCCAGCCGGGAGCGGCAGGTCCTCTTCGAAACCGCATTGACCGAGCAGCCGCAAGCTGTCGGCCGCAACCTCGTCACCCATTTCTCACTCCCGGAGCACCTGCCGATCGAGCGCATCCTCTTTCGTCTCGCACCGACCTACACCGGAAACTTCCTCCGGGACGTCCGCATCACCGCGCGGCCCCTCGACAGCGATGTGCAGGAGATCGCCACCGGAAGCATCGCTCGCGTTCATCGCGACACAGCCGGCCTCGATCTGCGTCTGCAGCAACTGGCCGTCAACGCCACCATCGGCGCAAACCTGCAAGGCCCCGCCGAGCTCGTAGTCACCGTCGACAACGGCCCCGGCGCTCCCTTGCCCGTCACCGCCGTCGAACTCCAAGTCCGTCAACGCAAACTCTGCTTCGCCGCGCCCGGCAATCCCCTTACCCTCGTGTAC
>CAXUCK010000063.1:1038-11390 GCA_964249375.1 uncultured Acidobacteriaceae bacterium | reverse complement strand
GCACCGCGCCTGGACCGGTCAGATGGCCATCCTGAACTGCATCCGCTCCGGTGCCAGGTTCGGTCGTCGCTCTTTGGCCCAGCGATCGCTGTCGGCAAGCAGAAAAGGACTGCTGCTGAGCAGCGGGCCCTTCCTTCAGACCCTACCGGTGGCGTTCCCCGCCCCCCATCGGCGGCCCTCCGTGAAAGCCCTGGTATCCGCCGAAGTGCTCCCCCTCCGGCCCGTGCCCGGGATTGCCGATATGTCCCTGTCCATCTCGCGCCTCGTTACCATGGAAGTGCTGGAACGGCTGCGCTCCCCGGTCGGGGAACGGCCCATGGTACCCATAATGCGGGTCATACCGATTATCAACATGCCCATAGAACCCGCGCGGCCCATTAAACCAGGGGCCAGCACCGATAAAGACGCCGCCCGCAAACCAGTCTGGCCCGTAGTACCCGTAGGGAGCGCAGTCGTAAGGTGCGTAATCGAAGTACCCGTACGGGCAGACCGGCGCCACTCCGATATTGACCGAGACCTGAGCCGGCCCGACCGAAACACCGCCCGTTAGAAGTCCCGTAATCGCTGCTGCCGAAATCGCCAATGATCTGAAACCTTGCATACGCGTCACCCTCCATGCGTTTAGAACCGCAATCTGCCGGTCAGGGTTGTGCGTCTCGGGTTCGGCAGGCGGGGTTGGCCCCCGCTGTTTCGGCCCCGAATGCAGGTTTCTCCGTGAATCCGACTGTATGCAGGCGTTACGGCAAGCACTGCGCCAACGGAGCAATGGAAGGGCAGTGCTGCCCGTCCCTTCCCTCCACTGCGTGAATGGCGTACTTCCTCGCACAACTCGGTACACTGGTATTAGCTCAACCGGAGCAACGGTGCAATGGTCGCGCTAACTCCTTTGAGATGACCAAGTCACCTGTAAGTCTAACATTTGCAGTATCTTAACCGAAGTGGTCCCGCAAGTCATTCATTCGGGGGAATTTACAGGGCAAATTATTGAAAGGAAACAACTTACAACCCGCCTATTCTCGCAAACCGCTGATTCTAAAAGGTCGAAGCAAAAGGAAGCGAAGAGGAGGGGGAGGGGGTACCCCCCAGGCCCATGCCCATCGCCAGGCTCACCGTTGAACTCGAAATCCCGCACGCGCAATCCATCAAGGATCGTCGCCAGGTCGTTCGCTCCCTGAAAGACAAGTTGCGTCGCCACTACAACTGCTCTGTCGCCGAACTCGACGATGCCGCGCTCTGGAACCGCGCGACCCTGGGTCTAGCCACCATCTCCTCCTCAACCAGCTATCTCACCGCCCAGATCCGCGAAGTCGACCGCGCTTGTCATCGCCTTTCCGTCTCACTCGGAGCCGTCGTCCTCGATTCCTGGGCCGACATTCTGCCCGATTGATCACCCGCTGCCTGCAACTCCATGCAAGCCGCCCTCGTCCCACTTTGGTATCCTGAACCGTTCCCGTGATCCACCATGCCTGAGCACAGAGCCCGAACGCACCACCGCAACCGCGTCGCCAACACCTTCTCGGAAGAGATCGGCGCCATGCTCGAAGGCGAGCTGGCCGACCCGCGGATTGCCCCAAGCTACGTCACGGAGGTCGTTCTCGCTCCCGGCGGCAAGTCGGCCCGTGTCTTTGTGGCCGTTCACGGCGGCCCCGAGGCCGAAGAGTCCACACTCGCCGGCCTCATGACCGCTCGCGCCTTCATCCGCTCCCAACTCCGCGAGCGCATGGGCGTTCGCCACGTCCCTGAGCTCACCTTCGCCATCGACCGCTCGGAGCGCATGACCGGCCGCATGGATGAGCTGCTCACCCGCATGCGCAAGCGGGAGCAGCGGCTTGCCACCAAGGTCAACGCACCCCTTGACAGCACCGCAGCGCGCACGCCCGACGTGCCGCTGCCGGCCGACGCCCCACAACGATGATCACCAGCCTGCGCCAGGACCCTCGCATCGCGAGCATTCGTGATGCCTTTCGCGGTCACCAGCGGATCCTGTTGACCTCTCACGCCCGCCCCGACGGGGATGCCATCGGGTCCGTCCTGGCGCTCTCCGCCATTCTCCGCCAATTCGGCCACGAAACCGCGATCGTCCTCGCCGATCCGGTTCCTCACATCTACTGGAGCTTGCACGGTGCAGAAGCAATCCACCTCTCTTCCCGCATCGATTCGGTGGCTGGCTTCGAGACCGCGCCCTGCGTCCTGCTCGAGTGCGACTCGGTCGAGCGCTCCGGCCTGACCGGCTTCGGCACGCGACTTCTGCTCAATATCGACCACCACCTCAGCGGCCGGCACTTTGCCCAGGTCAACTGGATCGACCCGGACGCCTGCGCTGTCGCCGCCATGGTCTACCACCTGGCGCTCGACGCTGGCGCCGAAATCACTCCCGAGATCGCCACGTGCCTCTATACAGGCGTGCTCTCCGACACGGGAGGCTTCACCCACGGCGGGACCGACGCCGAGACCTTTGCCATGGCGCACGACCTCGCCCGTCGCGGCGCGCATCCTGGACACGTCGCCCGCAACCTCTTCTTCTCGAATCCCGAAAGCAAGCTCCGTGTCCTTGGAACCGCCCTCAGCAAGATGCAACGCGAAGGCCCGCTTGCCTGGACGTCGATCACCGTTGCCGAAATTGAGAGTGCCGGAGCCGCTGTTGAGGATTGCGAGGGCATTGTCAATTACCTCATCAGCATCGCTGGCGTTGAATCCGCTGTTTTCCTCCGCGAGCTGCCGGACTCTTCGGACTTTCGCCTGAGCCTGCGCAGCAAAGGCCGGCTGAATGTAGCAGAGATCGCCGAGACCTTCGGCGGCGGTGGACACCAGAGCGCCAGCGGATGCACGCTCGCCGGCCCCCTCCACCACGCCGCCGAGCGCGTCCTGATGCAGCTCCGGAGTGGCCTCTGTTAGCCTTAAAACTACGTCTCTGCCTGAACCATGGATAGATTCGCCATAGCCTTTGAGGCTGCTCCGGATGGCGCCTCGGCTCCTCCTAACCGATCCCTTCGGACAAGGCTTTTCTCTTTCCTTCAGCTTCCGCGAGGAGATGTGCTGCGCGAGTTCTGTATCCTGCTCGCCGTCAGCCTCTTCCTTCTGCTCTACGGTCTGGTGCCGGTGTTCGGAGGGGATCGCCTGGGCCTGGTCGGCGCCGACGAACCGCGCTATGCGCAGATCGCCCGCGAAATGCTCGCCGCGCATGATGAGATCTGCGCCGAGCTCCACGCGCAGATCGTGCCGCACACCCCGCGCTGGACGGACATCGATCACTCCGCGCGCTGCCTGGTTGCCGGAACGGTAACGCCAATCCTCTACGGCAAGCCATGGCTTGAGAAGCCGGCGCTCTACTACTGGCGCGCGATGAGCTTTTTCCGGGAATTTGGCGTTTCGGACTGGTCGGCGCGCCTGCCCTCGTCTTCAGGCGCCTTCGCTCTGACCGTCCTCATCTTCCTCCACATGCGGCGGTTCCGGCCGGGTGGTCATCTGGATGCGGCACTGATCACCGCCTCCGCGCTCGGGATGGTCAGCTTTGCGCGCGGCGCCTCCACCGACATGCAGCTGGCCGCACCCTTCTGCATCGGCATGCTGGGCTGGTACGCGTGGTACGAAACCGGCCGAAAATTCTGGCTGTTTGACCTTTACTTCTTCGGCGCGGCAGCGACACTCGCCAAAGGTCCGGTGGCGCCCTTTCTGGCCTTTGTCATCATCCTGCTGTTCGCTACCCTCCGACGCGAGTGGTCGCTGTTGCGCCGCACCATCTGGCTCCCGGGCGTTCTTCTCTACCTCGTCATGGTGCTGCCGTGGTACATCGAAGTGCAGCGGCGCAACCCGACCTTCTACCGCGCGTTCTTCCTCGAGCACAACCTCGAGCGCTTCGCAACCAACCGCTATCAACATCATCAGCCGTTCTGGTACTACCTCGCCGTCCTGATACTGGCGCTGATGCCGTGGACCGCGTTAGGAGTGCGAGCGATGGCGGATGCGATCCAAACGTCGGTTGCGGAGTGGAAGGTGCGGCATAAGCCGGCGCGATATCTGGGTCACACGCGAGCCGGAGACGCGTTTCCCGAGTTTCTCGTCCTGTGGGCGCTGTTTCCGGTGCTCTTCTTTTCCTTTTCCGGATCCAAGCTGCCGGGCTACATTCTTCCGTCCATTCCCCCGATCACAATCCTGATCGGCGACTACCTTAATCGCAACCGTCGCACCGGGTTCCCGGGGTGGTTGCTGGGAGTGCATGCGGCGCTCTGCGGTGTGCTGGTGTTTGTGCTTGTCCTCGCGCCGCAGCACATGAAGTACGAGACGCTGGTTCCAACGGCTGCGTGGCTGTTCGGGGCAGCCGCTTCGGCCGGCTTGATGGCGCTTGCGGTGGTGCTGATCATCCGGCGCTGGGGCATCTCCAAGGTGCTCTACGCAACGCTGCTTCCCGTGCTTTCGCTGATGGTGTTCCTGCTGGGCTTTTACGGGCGGGAGTTGGATCGGAACTACTCGGCTCGACCGCTGGCGCAGAGCCTCCAGAGCCTTGCGCCCGATGTTCATTCGCTTGCCGTCTTCCACGTACGGCGCGACATGGATTACGGTCTGGCGTTCTACCGCAACCAGCCGACTATTCACTACAGCCTTGATGGCGTCCCGAAGGAAGAGCATCTATTGGTGTTCCATTCTTCCGAAGCGAATGATGTGAATCGCTGGCTGAACGGTCGCGTCTATCAATCGATTCTGCTGTTCGACACGCAAGGGCTGGAAGTCTACCGCGTAGCCGCGGCTGCTAAACCGTAGGCATTTGCATCCGGCAATTTGAAGCGCTAAGAATTCGCGGTAAGCTCGACCGAAGGCACTTGTCGCCCGTGTCCATTGCTACCCAACTCGAGGTTCTAGATTTGCGGCACTTCTCCGCGCGGCAACTGCGGCCGCTGCTGGAGCGCGAAGCCACGATCTGGCAGGACCGTCTCCGGTGGAATTACCGCAGCTCGACAGAACTTCTGCTGGAGTATCTTGACTCGCGCGTGCTGCCGGGGTTTGTTGCGCTGGAGCGGGGCAAAGTGCGCGGCCTCACCTTCTGCGTGTATGAGGCACAAAAGTCAGTGGTGGGCGACGCGTTTGCCGTAACGGACGGGGGAGATCTGTGCCTCAAAACCACCGGCGTGCTTCTACGTCATTTGCTGGAGCTGCTGCGCGCCTCACCCACGGTCGGGCGCATCGAGTCGCAGCTACTGCTGTTCGATTCCGGCGCGCTGGACAGCTTCTTCCTCCCGGAAGGGTTTCGCAGTCATCCGCGGCTCTTTCTGGAATGCAACCTGACCGCTGCGACCCCGGTTTCAAATGGCGCCGACTTTCGCGCCGCAAGCGGTCGCCGGCTGACTTTGACGCGCTGGTCGAATGAGCATTACCAGCAAACCGCGGAACTCATCCACGATGCGTACGGCGGTCACATCGATGCGACGATCAACGACCAGTACCGCACCCTGCATGGATCGCTGCGCTTCTTACACAACATCGTGCGATTTCCCGGATGTGGAGTTTTTGAGTCGGAAAACTCCTGGGTGTTGACTGAGGGCGCTGCAGGCACGCCGGTCGCCGTGGTGTTGTGCTCGCGGGTTGCGCCGGACGTCGCGCATGTGACGCAGCTGTGTGTTGCGCCAAAAGAGCGCGGCAACGGACTGGGTCGCAAGCTGCTGCGGCACTGTATGGCGGAATTGCGTTCGCGGCGGACCGAAGCGATCTCGTTGACGGTGACGGAGGAGAACGTCGGGGCGGCGCGGCTGTACCAGGATCTCGGGTTCGTTGTGCGGCACCGTTTCGATGCCATGGTGTTGGAGCATGCGCCCGGCATCCGCCCTCTCTGGGCAACGCCGGTGTAGCTCTACTCGACGTGGTAGTTGGGGGCTTCGCGAGTAATGATGACGTCGTGGACGTGAGACTCACGCAGGCCGGCGTTGGAGATGCGGACGAAGCGGGCGTTCTGTTGCAGCTCAGGGATGGTGGCGCAGCCGAGATAACCCATGCCGGAGCGAAGACCGCCGACGAGTTGAAAGACCATAGACTCGAGCGGGCCACGGTGCGGAACGCGGCCCTCGATGCCCTCCGGGACGAACTTGGCGAGGCGATTGGATTGCGCCGGCTCGCGCGCGGTGAGGTTCGGTCGCTCGGTGGCAAGCGGGTCCATGTCTTCCTTGCTCTGAAAGTAGCGCTCGCCCGAGCCCTGGGCCATCGCCGATAAGCTGCCCATGCCGCGATAGGCCTTGAAGGAACGGCCCTGGTACAGGATGGTTTCGCCCGGGCTCTCGTCGACGCCAGCGAAAAGCGAGCCGATCATCACGACGGAGGCTCCGGCAGCGATGGCCTTGCTGACATCGCCGGAGTACTTGATGCCGCCATCAGCGATGACGGGGATCCCGCGCTCGTGTGCGGCGCGGGCGGCTTCGGCGATGGCAGTAATCTGCGGCATTCCGGCGCCCGTAACCATGCGCGTGGTGCAGATCGATCCCGGGCCAATGCCGACTTTGATCGCATCGGCGCCAGCGTCGATCAGGGCAAGCGCGCCCTCGTAGGTGGCGATGTTGCCGGCGAGGAGATCCGTGTCCGGGAAGCGCTTCTTCACCTCACGGACGGCCTCAAGGACGCGCGAGGAGTGGCCGTGAGCGGAGTCGATCGCGAGGGCATCGACACGGGCGCGGATGAGTTCGGCGGCGCGTTCCAGAAAATCGCCCGTCGCACCGATTGCTCCGGCGACGCGGAGGCGGCCCTGGTCGTCTTTGGAGGCGTTGGGGTACTTGAGCTTTTTCTGGATGTCTTTTACGGTGATGAGGCCCTTGAGCTCGAAGTCTTCGTTGACGACCAGGAGTTTCTCGACACGGTGTTGATGCAGGATCTCTTCGGCCTGCTCGAGCGTGGTGCCGACCGGCACGGTGATGAGGTGGTCTTTGGTCATCACGCTGCCGATCGGGAGGTCGGTCTGGGACACAAAGCGGAGGTCGCGATTGGTTAGGATGCCGACGAGTTTGCGGTCTTTCGTCACGGGGACGCCGGAGATCTTGAAGCGACGCATGACGTCAAGCGCGGCGGAGATCGGCTCTTCGGGCGAGATGGTGACGGGATCGACGATCATGCCGGATTCGGAGCGCTTGACCTTGTCGATTTCGCCGGCCTGCTGCTCCATGGTGAGATTTCGGTGAATCACGCCCAGGCCGCCCTGCTGCGCCATCGCGATGGCGAGGCGAGACTCGGTGACGGTATCCATGGCGGCGGAAACCAGTGGTGTGTTGAGGGTGATGCGTCGCGTCAGTTGCGTTTGCGTGCTGACCTGAGTGGGGACGATTTCGGAGTAGGCGGGAACGAGGAGGACGTCATCAAACGTGAGGGCCTCGGGAACGGGAATGTTGATCATGGGAGTCTTTTGGGCCGTGTGGCAGGCGGTTACGGGGCAGAGGCCGCTACGGGTTCTGACGATTGTAGAGGGGCAAGCACGGGACGGCAACGCGGGTCGTGTCCCGGCAAAGTGGGGTTCGGGACGTGGCATTGATGTGCGTTTGGATCGGATGTATGATTACTGAAGACGATTTTGTTCCGTTGCGCAAGGTAGCCCTGTGTTTGGCGGGCGGCCGACGGAAGAGATGAGTGGGCTGAAGCCCACTTTTTCTTTGCTCTAAATGTTTTTCGGAACTATGTGGCGCCGACAGCCTTACCGACGGCGACGCAACGGTGATGGCGGCTTCCTCATGGCAGTGCAGATCGACCAGATACGAGAAAGAGCGAGCCGCGTGGCGGGGTCGCACGGCCTTGAGGTCGTGGACGTGGAGATGCAGGGCTCCGGCAAGCAGCGCGTTCTCCGCGTGTTCGTTGAAAAGGATGCAGCTGGCCGTGCCGCTCTGATCGAACAGGCAAAGGCAGACGAAGCTGTCGCGGCCGAGTTGCCAAAGGGGGTTCCCTTCGAGCAGCTTTCCGGTGTCACCCACGAGAACTGCGGCGCGTTTGCGCAGGACTTCGGCACCGTGCTGGATGTCGAGGACCTGGTTCCCGGAGCGGAGTACACGCTGGAGGTTTCCTCGCCGGGCCTGGAACGAAAACTCAGCCGGCCCGAAGAGTTCAGAAGGTTTCTCGGAAGTTTGGTGAAGGTGCAGACCTTTACCCCGGTCAGCGGGAATCGCCACTGGAAGGGACGCATGATGCAGTTAGCCGGGGACGTGCTGACCGTGGATCTTTCGGCGATCAAGCAAAAAGGCAAGGCACGGAAAGCGGCTGCCGCTGCGGCGGAGACGATTGAGATTTCTTTGAGCAATGTGGAGAAGGCGAACCTGGTCGCAGAATTCTAGACAGCCCCGGGCGAGCAGTCACGAACAGCCGTCGCCGACCGACACAGGGATCAGCGATGTGCAAGCAGCAAATGTAGAGGTGAGGGAACGATGGCAAGTGTTTTGTACCAGACAATCGAGTCGCTCAGCCGCGACAAGGGCATTGAGGCAGACATCGTGGTGGGCGCGGTCGAAGATGCCATTGCGCTGGCAACGCGCAAGTACTACAAAACGCAGGAGAATATGCGCGCGGAAATGGATCGCGAAACGGGCGAGATTCGGGCGTATGTGTACAAGACCGTCGTTGAGACGCCGGAAGAGGTCGAAGATGAGGCCAACCAGCTGACGCTGGATCAGGCTCGCGAGATGGCGCCCGAGGTTGAGGTGGGCGGCGAGCTGCGGTTCTACAAAGACACGACCCCGCTTGGCCGGATTGCCGCGCAGATGGCCAAGCAGGTGATCTTCCAGAAGGTGCGCGAGGCCGAGCGCGATACGGTGTTCAACGAGTACAACCACCGCGCGGGCGAGGTCCTGACCGCCACCGTGAAGCGGCTGGAACCGATGGACGTAATTTTCGACCTGGGTAAAGCCGAAGCTCGGATGCCCAAGCGCGAGCAGAGCCGGCTGGAGCAGTTTGCTGTCGGCGAGCGGGTGCGGGTTGTGCTGCTGCGAGTGGATCGCGCAGCCAAGGGTCCGCAGGTGATCGTGAGCCGGGCAGCTCCGGTGCTCGTGCAGAACCTGTTCCAGAGTGAAGTCCCGGAAATCTACGACGGGACAGTGACGGTCCGGGCAATTGCGCGGGAAGCGGGCGAGCGGACCAAGATCGCTGTGATGAGCCGGGACAAGGACGTCGATCCGGTAGGTGCGTGCGTGGGCATGAAGGGGATGCGCGTGCAGTCCATCATTCGCGAGTTGCGCGGCGAGAAGATCGACATCATCGAGTTTTCCGAGGAGATCACGACGTTTGCCGAAAAGGCGCTGCAGCCGGCCAAGGTGAGCCGGGTGTCGATCACGGACCTGGCCGAAAAGCAGATCGAGGTGATTGTGGATGATACGCAGCTCTCGCTGGCGATCGGCAAGAAGGGTCAGAATGTCCGTCTGGCGGCGAAGCTGCTGGGCTGGAAGATCGACATCAAGAGCGAAGAGGAGAAGCGCCAGGAAGTTGAGCAGCAGATGTCCGCGATGAGTGGCGGACCGACGACGCCGATCGAGCAGGTCACCGAGCTTGGTGAGCAGATTCTGGAGAAGCTGATTGCGGCCGGCGTCACCACCATCGAGGAGCTGGCAGACATGACGCCAGAGCAGCTTGAAGAGGTACCGGGCATCGGCGAGAAAACGGTCGAGAAGATCTCAACCGCCGTGCGGCACTACTTTGGCCAGTACGAAGAGGGCGAGGAACGACCCGCGATCGCAGCGGCATCTGAAGCATTCGCAGAGGGAACGGAAGACACAGGGGAGACAACATCGATGGCAAAGACACCAGAGGAAATTTTGGCCGAGGACGCGGAATTCGGCGAGGCGCAGGAGCTGAACGGCGTGTCGACTGAAGAGATCGCGGCCGAAGAGGAGCGGGAGTCGGCGAGCGACGCCAACGACGATTCGGACGCGCGGGAAGAGCAGATCGAGCTCGAGAACGACACAATCGACGGCTTGGTCAGGGACAGTGAAGAGGTCTCCGACGAAGTTGTCGGCTCTGACGAGCATGATCGTGGAAGTCGTGGTTAGGGCGGTATGCAGGACGCTGCCGGGCACCAAGCGACGCGCAAAATCCTGCAATCTCAACAAAAGTTTGTACAATATAATTCCCCTCCTGGAGAGCTGATATGAGCAGCTAGCGGCGTGGGAGTACTGAAAAGGAACGGATGAGCAAAGTTCGTATTAACGATTTGGCGCGAGAGCTTGAAGTTAAAAGCAGGTCCATTTTGGACGCGCTGACGGCGGTCGGTGTGACCGAAAAGAAAACGCACTCGAGCTCGATTGAGGCAGACGAGGCGGAGAAGGTTCGCGGCTATATTCAGGGTGGTGGCAGCCGGGGCGCGGCGGCACGGGCAGCGACGGCCGCGAATGAGGGGGCGCCAAGAA
>CAXUCK010000063.1:0-1028 GCA_964249375.1 uncultured Acidobacteriaceae bacterium | reverse complement strand
GTCCGCTCCACCTGCGGTCCGGCCTCCCGTCGTAACGGTGCCCCCGACTGCGGCAGCGGTTCGGCCGACAGCCGCCAGCCCGACCGTGCCTGCCGCTCCGGCCCGTCCCGTGGCAGCGGCAGCGGCGAATACCTTCAGGCCCGCGCCGTCAGCTCCCTCGCCGGCGACTCCGGCGGCGGGAGTCCCCGCGGCGCCCGCTCCCCGGAGAATCGTTCCTCTGCCCCGGCAGGGAGCAAACATTGTGGCTCCGCCTCAGCCTCCGGCCATTGCGAGCCGGCCACCAGCTGGTCCGGTGATCGTGCGTCCGCCGCAAGGCGGGCCGCCGGCCGAGCGCCCCGTCGTGGTGTCATCGCCCCCGCCTGCGGGTGCTGCTGCAGTGCGACCCACCCCGCCGGCGGCACCGGTGGTCGCCCGACCGGTGCAAGCGCCGGTCGTAGCGGCTTCGGCCGCAACGATCCCTGCAGCTCCGCCGGTGGTCAGTGCACCGGCTCCGGTCCAGAAGGCTGCTGCGCCGGTTCCGGCGCCCCCGGCACCGACGCCAGTTGTGGTGGCTGCGCCTGCGCCTACACCGGCGGCGGTGTCTTCTGATGAAGCACCGGCCGCGACCGCGCCGGCGACTCCGCCGGCCGAGGTCTCGGCACAACCAGCAGCTCCGGTTCGGCGCGTGATCATGCCGCAGACTGGTCCGCGGCCCACTTACACGGCGCCTCCTCCGGCACCGGGTGCTGTGCAGCGCGGCCGGCCCATCTTTGAGCGGCCGCGACCACAGACCCCGGGAGGAGCTCCTGGACAGCGGCCTCCCTTTGCGGGGGGTGGTCCTGGTGCACAGCGGCCAGGATTTACCGGACCTCCGGGAGCACGGCGGCCCATGCACCCGACCCGGACCACTCCAGGCGGACCGGGCGGCGCTCTGGGACGGCCAGGATTTGCACCGGGCGGAGCACGCCCTGGGTTCGGTGCACGGCCTGGGTTCGGAGCGCGGCCGGGAGGCCCCCCAGGGCCCGGAGGTCTGCTCCCCGGTCCGGGTG
>CAXUCK010000062.1:0-11472 GCA_964249375.1 uncultured Acidobacteriaceae bacterium | reverse complement strand
CGAGAGGGCGGCGTGGAAGATGTCGGGGTGCGGCTTGGACTTCTCGGCGTCGTCGGAGGTGGTTTCGGTGTCGATCAGGTCTTCGATGTTGGCCAGCTTCTTGTAGACTTGCAGCTCGTCCGCCTTGGCCGACGAGGCGAGCACGACCCGGATGCCATCGGCGATGAGGCGCTCGAGGAGGGCGCGGACGCCGGGGAACGCCGTTATGGTCGGCAAATAGGTCTGCTTGAGGATCTCGCCGCGGCGCTTCTCGAGTGCCTTGCCCTTTGCCTCCAGCTCCTCGGCGCCGAGGAAGACGGGCATCAGCTGGTCGCCGCCCTTGCCGATCTGGCTGCGGATTTCAGGGAAGGCGAAGTCGTGCCCGAACTCGCGGAAGGCGTCCTGCCAGGCCTTGGCGTGCTGGTCGACGGAGTCGACCAGGGTTCCGTCGACGTCGAAGATCACGGCCTTGGGCATGGTGCACTCCCCTGTGTCCGGGCAACGCGGCGGCAAGCGCGACCGTTCCCGGCGACTCCTGCCGTGCGCACGCTCAGTCCTGCTCGAAGCCGTAGATCTCCGGCAGGATGAACACTGCCGCCAGCAGGCCCATGAGGGGGAAGATGGCCACGAACAGGGTGGCGCCGGCCTGGCCGACGGCGGTGAACAGCGACGGGAACAGGAAGATCGCCAGGAACGACGGCAGCTTGACGAACATGTAGGCAAAGCCGCTGGCGGTGCCGCGATACTCCGGCCGGGCCACCACGGTCGGGATGGTCATGCAGTTCGAGGCGTCCCAGTAGTGGCCCCAGAGCATGGCGGCGGCGACGTAGGGGAGGATGACCGTCGTGCCGGTGTAGAGCGCCCAGGCCGCCGCGAGCAGCGAGACAAGGACGATGGAGAAGCCGGCGATGGCGATGCCGCGCTGCCCGATGCGGGGCGTGAGCAGCGGCCCGACCCAGCCGGCGATGGCGGCGACGACGTAGAGCGCCATCGTCACCAGGTCGATGCCCAGCAGCGACGAGACGCCGACCATGACGAACAGGACCGGCAAGTAGAAGGCGAAGGTGGAGAACTCGCTGCCTTGGGCGAAGCAGGCGATCCAGCCGTAGATGGTTGCGCGCCAACGGACGGGGTCACGGCGCATGTCGGCCAGGAAGGCGCTCGGGCGCGGCTTGGGCACGGCGATGTCTTCGTTGGGCAGCATGTCGAGGCGGTCGTTGTAGAGCGATTGGGAGACCTGCTTGGCCTCGCGGAAGCGGCCATGGCGAATCAGCCACACGGCCGTCTCCGGCAGGTCGTGCCGCATAAGCAGGATGACGAGCGCCGGGACCGCACCAAGGCCGAGCGTGATGCGCCAGACCAGCTCGTGGTTGAGGTTGGCGTAGAGGAACACGGCGATGACGGCGAGGGTGAGGACTTCGCCGACGGCGAACATGAACTGCCAGCGGTTGCCCATGACCTCCCGCTCGCCCTTCGGCATGGACTCCATGATGTAGGTGTAGCCGTTGGAGATATCGCTGCCGAGCGGGATGCCGAGGAAGAAGCGGACGACGACGAGCCAGAAGACGTCCGTGACGAAGGCCTGCAGCAAGGCCAGGACGATGAACATGATCATCGTGGCGAGGAACATGACCCGGCGGCCGATCTTGTCGGACAGCCAGCCGCCGAGCAGCGCGCCGACGAGGGCGCCACCCTGGGTGCCGGCCGCGGCGAGGCCGAGCAGCAGCGGGTCCGGGTTATACTGCTCACGGATGAAGACGAGGACGAAGGCGATCGAGTAGAGGTCCCACGCCTCGACCAGGATGGAGGCCATCATGAGCCAGCCGATCCTGTTGCCCTTCGGGTTGTAGTTGGTCGTGAGATAGCGGACGGCGCCATCCATCGCCGTCTGCTGTGGCAAGGTCAGGGACACGGAGGTTCTCCTTGATTACAGGGCGAGTTGGACCTTCATGGCCCGGGAGCGGTCGCCGGCGAGGGCGAAGGCGCGTTTGGCTTCGGCGAGCGGCACGATCTCGGTGAGGAGGGGCGCGACATCGCTGGCGCGGGAGGCGATGAAGCCGACGGCCCATTCGAACTCCACGTCGAACCGGAAGGTGCCGCGGAGCTGCAGCTCCTTGGCGACGAGGACGTTGAGGTTTTCCTGCGTACGGACGGCCTCTCGGAAGGTGGAAAGCTGGTCCGCCTGGGCGAGGACGGAGGCGGCGGATGCCTGGGCGTCATCGCCGGCGAGGTAAGCGACGAAGCTGCCATAGCCGAAGGGCGCGACCTGCACAAAGGCCTGAGCCTGGCGGCGGAGCTTGATCTCGTCGGTGTTGGCGACGAAGAGCTTGGCGCGGTTGAGGCGGACGTCGGTGCGGATGTTCCAGGCGGTGAGGGGGGAACGCTGGGAAGGGTCGCCCCCGATGAGGAAGATGGCGGTAGCGGCTTTGAGGTCGCGCTGCGAGGCGAAACGGCCGGTTGTGTCTTGGAGCGCGGTGGCGAGGGTGACGTAGTCGGCTGTGCGGTGGTGGTCGATGTTGTTGGTGCGCAGAACTGTGCGGGCGAACTTTTGCAGCAGGTAGCTTTCTTCGTTGGTGGTCCGGTTGGAGCCGATGACGCCGAGCGATTGCGGACCGCGGGTGTCGCGCAGCTCGCGGAGGCGAGTGCCGGCAAAGGCAAGGGCCTCATCCCAGGTGACGGCGGTGAGCGGGGAACCTTTGCCGTTTTTCCGGATCATGGGCTGGGTGAGCCGTTCGGGCTGGTTGGCGAAGTCGAAGGCGTAGCGGCCCTTGTTGCAAAGAAAGTCGTTGTTGATGCCGGATTTGTCGCGGTTGTCGCCACGCATGATCTCGGCGCCCTCGTTGCTGGAACGAACGCCGAGGGTGGTTTTGCAGCCGTCGCCGCAGTGCGTGCAAATGGTGGCGACGTGGTTCATCTCCCACGGGCGGGTCTTGTAGCGATAGGTGCCGGAGGTAAGCGCGCCGACCGGGCAGATATCGATGCACATGCCGCACTGTTCGCAGTCGACGCGGGGGAGGTCGTCGGGTGAAAGCTGCGCGGGCACGTTGGGCGCGATGACGGCCGCGGAGCCGCGATTCTGGATGCCGAGCGCGAAAACGTCCATGCCTTCGCCGCACATGCGCACGCAGCGGTAGCAAAGGATGCAGCGCGGGCGATCGAAAAAGACGACCGGCGACCATTGCTGCTCTTCGCGATGGTTTTTGGCCTCGGCGTAGAGGCTTTCCCCGGCGCCATATTTGTAGGTCATGTCCTGCAGTTCGCATTGGCCGCCGGCATCGCAGACGGGGCAGTCGAGCGGGTGGTTGCCGAGCAGGAGTTCGAGCGTGGACTTGCGCGCCTGGGTAATATCGGCCGACTCGGTGGCGACGACCATGCCTTCGACGACCGGCGTGGTGCAGGCGGTTTGCAGTTTGGGCAGCTTTTCGATGCGCACCAGGCACATGCGGCAGGCAGCCTGAAGCGAGAGGCCGGGGTAGTAGCAGAAGGCGGGGATTTCGATGCCGGCGGCCTTGCAGGCGTCGATGAGCAGGGTGCCCGCGGGGGCGGTAAGCGTTTTGCCGTCTACGGTGAACGATACGTCTGGCATGGGGATGTCCTTACTGAGGGAAACCTTGGGGGAGGCCGGTCTGAATGGAGCAGAGAGCGTCCGGTGGGGCGCTGCCGTGGGTGCTTTGCACGATGGCGCCCTGCGGCGGGGTCCCGGCGACGGCTTGGCCGGTGGTGAGCACGGGGGTGGCGGAGTTGGCGAGCCTGGTAACGTCGGGCTGCAGGATGGTGCTGATCGGCAGGCTGAGGTCGGTGCGGATGGTGGCGTCGCTCAGGCCAGCGTAACTGGGAAAGGTGGAGCGCAGGTGGGTTGGGTCGATGAGGTATTGCTGGATCTGTCGTACGGTAGTGCCGTTTTTGGCGAGGTCGGGCCAACAGCTTTTGGCGGCGTTAACCCAGGTGTTATCAACAGAGGCGGGGGAGTCGGGTGAGGCTATGCTGCCTTCGGCGGTCTTGGGCTTGTGGGCGCAGCCGAGCGCAAGGCTGAGCGCGAGAGCAAGAAAGCGGACCGGCATGCGTTGCGGGGCGGCAATGAGGAGCTCTTGATTCATTCCGACATGCTCTCAAGGGGAATTGGGCTGCGATACATCTTTGCAGAACGATGGCGCTCTTGACGGACGATGAGGCTGTGGGCGCAACGGTTACCGTGAGCCTCGCACTGCTTACCGCCCCTGTTCCAATAGCGATTCGCCTCCGGCTGCTCACCGTGAAGAGAAAACGAGCTGAGCCTGTTGCGATAACGGAGCCGAGCGAGACGCCAAACGTGGCGCCGGTCGGCACGGGTGGAAGGATGACGCATGTGGTGTCCGGCCTCCAAATCCGGTATGTCACATGTGCATGTCCATTCTCCTTGCTGTGCGAAGCGAACAAATTTAGTGCGCTCCCACCAACTCATTCTTCTCTCCGTAATTGATTTGGATGAGCGGATGCGAAACGCGTGCGCCAACGAGGTAATCTTCGAACTCACTACGGAATTTTTTGATGAAGCCGAGGGTGGGCATGGCGGCGGCGTCGCCGAGTGGGCAGAACGTGCGGCCCATCATGTTTTCGGCGAGGTACTGGATGTTGTCGATGTCTTTGCGTGTACCGGCGCCGGCGTGGAAGCGTGTCAGGGTTTTCTTGAGCCAGTCGGTGCCTTCCCGGCAGGGGATGCACCAGCCGCAACTTTCGTGCTGGTAAAACTTAATCGTGCGAAGGGCAAATTCGACGATGGAGACGGATTCGTCGAGTACGACGATGCCGCCAGACCCGAGCATGGTGCCGGCCTTGGCCATCTGGTCGAAGTCGAGGCCGACGTCGATCTCGTCCGCTTTGAGAACGGGGCAGGACGAGCCGCCGGGGACGACGGCCTTCAGCTTTTTGCCGTCCTTGATGCCGCCAGCGACCTTGTAGATGGCGTCGCGCATGGAGTAGCCCATCGGCAGCTCATAGACGCCAGGGCGTTCCACGTGGCCGGAGATGCCGAAAAGGCGGGTGCCGCCGTTGCGCTCCGAGCCGAGTTTGGCATAAGCCTCGCCGCCCATGAGCAGAATGTGCGGGGCATTGGCGATGGTTTCGACGTTGTTGATGACCGTGGGGCCGCCGTACAAGCCGACAACGGCGGGGAACGGCGGCTTGATACGCGGAATGCCCCGCTTGCCTTCGAGCGACTCCATGAGGGCGGATTCTTCGCCAACTTCATAGGCACCGGCACCGGTTTGCGTCACGATGTCAAAGTCAACGCCTTCGTGTCCAAAGATGTTTTTGCCCAGGATGCCGCGCTCGTGGCAATCGGCAACGGCTTTTTCGATGATGCGGAGCAGGTAACGGTATTCGCCGCGGAGATAGATGAAGCCCATCTTGGCACCGATGGCAAGGCCCGCGATCATGGTGCCTTCGATCACCGCGTGGGGATCGTGCAGAAAGATGGTGTGGTCCTTGCAGGTGCCGGGCTCGGATTCGTCGCCGTTGACGAGGACGTATTTCGGCTTTTCGGACTGCTTGGGGACAAACGACCATTTCATGCCGGTGGGGAAGCCGGCACCGCCGCGGCCGCGTAGACCGGAGGCCTTCATTTCGGTGATGATCCAGGCGGCACCCTCTTCAGGGCCCTTGTCGAGCGCCATCTGGACGGCCTTGTAGCCGTCCAGTTCGATATAGCGGTCGAGATTGGTTGCGCCCATGCCAAAACGGCGGCTGACGACTTTAACTTCATCAGGATGTGAGACGAGGGTTGGCATTACTGCACGTCCTTTAGCTGGGCGGCGGGAGGTTCGTTGAAAGGCCGACCTTCGGCGTAGCTGGCCAGCACCCCATCCATCTTGGCGGGGGTGAGGTCGTCGTGAAAGTCATAGTTAATTTGCACGGCTGGGGCCCAGCAGCAGGCACCAATGCATTCGACCTCTTCAAGCGAGAACAGGCCGTCGGGCGTGACGCCTTTGTGCTCGATGCCGAGCGTTTTCTTGCAGTGGTCTAGCAGCTCGTAGCCTCCCCGCAGCATGCAGGAAATATTGGTGCAGACCTGGACGTTGTATTTGCCGGCCGGTACGGTGCGCAGCATCGAGTAATAGCTGAGCACGTTCCGTACGTCGAGTTCGAGCAGATCGAGCCGTTGGGCGATTTCGGCGACGACGGGGTCGGAGACGTAGCCGATCTCATCCTGCGCGTAGAGCAGCATGGGGATTAGGGCGGAGCGCCTGACGGGGTACAGGGTCGGCAGGCGGTCGAAGCGTGCGGCGAGCTCGGGCGAGAAGATGGTGTTGGCGATTGCAGCCATGTTGGTTCAATCTTACGGCAACTGCCGCGCTATTTTTCAGAAGACGTATGGCGCTTGTTGGGGAGAAGAACGGGTGCTCGAATCTTTGCGGTTGTGTTGCAATGGCGGGTGCCTTGGGGGCGGTGTCCGAATCTGTACAGAGTCGAGCCACCCTCGTTTGCTTGCGCAAACGAGAACCCCACCCTTTCGCGATGAGATCTCCGAAAGGATGGGGCACCCGGGCCTTTGTTCTACCGGGCCTCTATTTAGAGGTGGTAGAGGTGATCGGCTCCATAAACCAGGCCGAGGGTGATCGCGGCAATGACGACTTCGCCGATGGCGCCGACGAGGAATGGCCGGACCCCCTGCTTGCTGAGGTCCTTGAAGTTGGTGCGGAGCCCGACACCGGCGAAGGTGAGCAGAAACGCCCAGCGGGACAGATTGCCGAGCGCCGTCAGTTCGGGTTTGGCGAAGATGCCGGCGGTCGCCAGGGCGGAGATTAGCAGAAAGCCGAGAATGAACTTCGGGAACTTGCGCCAAAGGAACTCGGCCTTGCTGCCGATTCGGGCGGCTTGGCCTTTGGACGCCCAGTACAGCGCATAGCCGAGCACCACGAAGCCAATCATGGCGTTGCGGCAGGTTTTGGCGAGGACGGCCATTTTGCCGGCGGCATCGGAAAAGATGGCACCGGCGGCGGTGGCTTCGGCGGTATTGTCGACAGCCAGGCCGGTCCAGAGGCCGTAGGCACGGTCGGACATGTGGAGTGCGTGGCCGATCAGCGGGAAAAAGATCAGCGAAACGGCCCCGAGCGCGAGGATAGCGGCGATGGCATAGGAGGAATCTTCTTCATCGGCTTCGATGGCGCCCTGGGTGGCGATGATCGCCGAAACGCCGCAAACGGAGGAGCCCACCGCCAACAGCGTAACCAGCTTGGGCGAAAGCTTGAAGCCGCGGCCCAGGTAGGTCATAAAGGTGAGGGCAAGGGCGAGTTCGATGAAGACGAGTCCTAAGGAGAGGCCGCCGAGCTTGGCGATGTCGCCCAGGATGAAGCGTGCGCCGAGCAGCACGATGCCGGTTTTGAGCCAGAACTCGTAGGTGGCGACGCCGCGGCGAAAGATGGCGGGCAGGCCGACGGTGTTCGAGATCAGGAGCCCGAGCAGGATAGCCCAGAGAACATATTCGATATTGGGCAGGATTAGGTGGTGCGCTTTGCCGTAGCGGGCGATGGATTGCTCGATGAATTTGCCGGCATAGCCGACGACGGCCAGCAGCGCGATCCCCGGCAGAAAGCCAAGGAGGTTGCGTATGCCGGAGGTGCCGATCTCGGGCAGGACGACGGCTTCCTCGGCCAGGGAGACGGAATTGACTTGAGACATAGCGGGTCTCCGAGGCTACCAGGGGATCGACTTCAGCAGATGGGTGTGGACGAGTGCGGCCAGACCAAGGGCCAGCAGGACGGCCCAGGTATCAGGCGAAAGACGGCGCGAAGGGGCCGGCATGGGAACTCCTTGTGGGGAAAATGTGTGGTGGGGAACACCCGGGGACGCGGAAAACCCAGCTGCTTGGGTGCGCGAATGCTTTAGAGCGCGTTAGCTGTTTCGAGAGCAGGGACAACAACGGCGCATAGGCAGGGGTCGACAAAGGGCGGAATGGGTCGCGACGCACATGCCTGGGTATATGGATACCACAAGGGAGAGAAAGACTCAGGAAATTTGTAATCACGGTGCAGCGAGGGGATGAGGGAGTTCGTCAGGGCGCCTCATGTAGCATCTCGCGGGCAAACCGCTCGGCGGCCAGGTCCATCTCTTCTTCCGGAGCGTCGGCGAGGATGACTGTGCCGTTTTCGTTGAGGTGAAAGGGTTGTGGCGGGGTGTCGCTGGTTTCAAGGGTGGTGTGCGTGAAGCGAAGCCAGCGGGAGCCGACGCGTAGAGTGATCGCTTCGGCGGAGACCTCGACGAGGGCGTGCTGCGGGGCGTTGAGGCCGTGGGCGGCGGCGTAGGAGCGGAGGAGAGAGGCCCAGGAAGTCCAGAGTTCAACCTGCACGGCTGTTGAAGTGAAAAGTGAGAGCATGCGGGAAGGACTAAAGACCCTGCCGGATTTCGACTCTCACAACCCGTTCATGGAGCATGAGCAGGTCCCTCTGAATCTCGCATCGCAAAGCGATCATCTCTGCGCGCATGGACTCAGCCGGCTTGTCGACCTTTTCATTGAGTCGATTGATATCGGCACGACTCGACAACCATGCAAGAAGGACGGCAAACGTCGGTACGCCGATGCTGAGGTATAGCTGTGTGTTGTTCATCCTGCCTGCTCTTCATCGTATCGTGCGTACATAGGATACCTGACGCATACCAGGACTTCCTGTACTGCGATGAATGTTTCTGAATTCCGCATACCTGACTAAGCGTACCGCGGTAGCTAAAACGCGGAATGCCACAAAGGAGTGACGGCACGGTTAAAGCCGTGCCGTCCCTGTGTTTGTATTCCATAAAGTATGCACGTGAGTTTCGTCCACCAGCTTATCTCACCTATTTACCGATCAATCTCCCCCAACACGATATCAATGGACCCGATTACCGCCACAACATCGGCCAGCTGCCGTCCTTTGCACATGGTCTCCAAGGCCTGCAACGTCGCAAAATCAGGGTTGCGCATGTGGACGCGGTAGGGTTTGGCGGTGCCGTCGGAGACGACGTAGTAATTCATCATGCCGTGGGGGGCTTCGATGGAGCTGGTGGCTTCGCCTGCGGGGACGGCGAAACCTTCGGTGACGATCTTGAAGTGATGGATGAGAGATTCCATTTGGGTCTTCATCTGTTCGCGGTCGGGCAGGATGATCTTGGGAGCGTCCGCGGTGACGCGGCCCTCGGGTAGGCCGTCGAGGGCCTGCCGGGCGATCTTCACGGATTCGCGGAACTCCTGCATGCGGAGGACGTAGCGGGCCCAGACGTCGCAATCGGTGGACACGGGCACCTTGAAGTCGAACTTCTCGTAGCCGGAGTAGGGCATGTCGCGGCGTACGTCGAAGTCGATGCCGGAGGCGCGCATGGGCGGGCCGGTCACGCCAAGAGCGACCGCGTCTTCAGGCGAGAGATAGCCGACACCTTTGAGGCGGCCCATCCAGATGGGATTGCCGGTGAGCAGGCCTTCATACTCATCAACCTTGGAGGGGAACTCCAGGAGGAACTCGCGGATGCTCTTATATAGATCGAGCGGCGGTTCCATGGATAGACCACCAATACGAATGTAGCTGGTCATCATGCGCTGGCCACTGACGGCCTCAAAGATGCGGAGCAGCTTTTCGCGCTCGCGAAAGCAGTAGAGAAAGACGGTCATCGCGCCGATATCGAGCGCATGGGTGCCGAGCCAGACGAGATGCGACTGGATGCGGGTGAGCTCCTGAAACAGAACGCGAAGGTATTGGGCGCGCTCGGGTATTTCAAGTTGCAGCAGCTTTTCGACCGCAAGCGCGTAAGCCAGGTTGTTGGCCATGGGTGCGAGGTAGTCGATACGGTCCGTTAGTGGCGTGATCTGGGCGTAGAACTTGGCTTCGCAGGTTTTCTCGATGCCGGTGTGGAGATAGCCGATGTCGGGCGCCATGGAGACGACCGTTTCGCCGTCGACTTCGAGCACAAGCCGGAGCACGCCGTGGGTGGACGGGTGCTGGGGGCCCATGTTGAGGATCATGGTTTGGTCGGCGACCGGGTCAGCACTGCGCTGGCGGTGCGCGGCGTCGGCGATGACGTCTTCGACGCCGGAAACGGGCTGGTCGGGCACTGCGGGCAGAAACTCCTCCGCAGAGCGCATGCCGGCGAGATTGGCGCCCGACCGGCCGGGGCCCGCAGCCGGGTTGCTGAAGGGCTGGTGGCGGGGTGCCTCTGTGTCGAGCTGAATCGGCTTTTCGAGATCGGCTACGGGGCTCATCGCGGTTCTCCTGGGCGGCGGAACGGTGGCGGCCTGCCCTTACACGGTGTGACGGCAGGGCGAGAAGCAGGTTCCCTGCGGGAATGACAGAAAGAAAAGCAACAGCGAAGACTGAAACGAAAAACGAAAAACCAACAATGAACAACTTAGAACCAACAACCTAGAACCAACGACTTAGACCAACACTAACAACTTAGAACCCACAACCCTCACCGATACCCTTCCACGGGGTAATCCTTACGGAGTGGGTGCCCGTTCCAGTTGTCGGGCATCATGATGCGGGTGAGGCGCGGGTGGCCGGCAAAGGTGACGCCGAAGAGATCGAAAACCTCGCGCTCATAGAAATTAGCTGACGGCCAAACGCCCGTGATGGAATCGATGGTGGGGTTATCGCCGGAAATGCGAGCGACGACCCGGATGCGCTGCTTCAGGCGGTGCGAAAGAAAGTGGTAAGTGACCTGAAAGCGTGGTTCGGAGGGGTACCAATCGACGCAGGTCACGTCCTCCATAAAGTTATAGCCGGCGTGCTTGGCTGCTTCCGCGGCGGCCACGATGGTTTCGGGAGCGACGGTCAGGGTCAACTCGCCACGATCCCACTTGGCGTCGACGATCAGGCTGGCGAGACCCTGTACGGCGGCGTGGGTGGTAAGGGCCGCGGTAACGGCTTCCTTGCCGAAGACAGCTTGGCGGTTCTCAGGGGGATCAATGGTATCGACGGTGTCTGGCATGCGTGGAGAACCTTTTCGCGAGCGAGGCTACAGACCGGCCTGGGACTACAGGTCAGCTTTATCGTTGACAAAATTCAGGATGCCCTTTTTCCAGACATAAAAGAGGCCGACGGCGACGAAGCCGAGATACACGAGCATCTCCCAAAAGCCGAAGAAGCGGGATCCGGTGATCGCTGGAAGCTGGCGATAGATCACAGCCCATGGAAGCATGAAGACGGCTTCTACGTCGAAGAGAATGAACAACATGGCCACCATGTAAAAGCGAACGCTGAAACGTCCGCGGGCGTCGCCAATAGGGTCCATCCCGCATTCATAGGCGCCGAGCTTAATGCTGGAACGGCGGTGTTTGCCGATGAAAAACGACCCGGACACCATGCCGATCGCCATGCCGACGGCGACCAGGATCTGTAAGGCGAGCGGAAGGTACTGCCATATATAGGGAATGCGCATCGTCAACTTCGAGGGTAGAAGTGGGGTAGGGGTGTGTCAAGGGTACGAAGGGATCTGTCGTGTGGGAGGGAAACGTCGCTGGGGACGGCACGCTATGGGATGGTAAAAGGT
>CAXUCK010000061.1:0-11527 GCA_964249375.1 uncultured Acidobacteriaceae bacterium | reverse complement strand
CTCCCGGAGTGAGTGCGACATTCGTGAAAATGGTGTTCGCTGAGAGCGTCGCCATAGCATTTGGATTCGTGGCGGCGGAGGTGCCCGGGGCCACGCCAAAGAAGCCTGCTTCGGGATTGATCGCCCGCAACTCGCCCGAGGCATCCGGCCTAATCCAGGCAATATCGTCGCCAACCGTCCAAACCGTCCATCCCGCGAAGCCGGCTGGCGGAATCATCATGGCAAAATTGGTCTTGCCACAGGCCGAGGGGAACGCGGCCGCCACGTACGTCTTTTCGCCGGTCGGACTCTGCACGCCGACGATGAGCATGTGCTCGGCCATCCATCCCTCGTCGCGCGCGATGTTCGAGGCGATCCTGAGGGCAAAGCATTTCTTTCCGAGTAGTGCATTGCCGCCATATCCCGAGCCGTAGGACCAGATCTCGCGTGTTTCCGGGAAATGAACGATGTACTTCTCGTCGTTGCATGGCCACGGCACATCCTTCTGCCCCGGCGCAAGCGGGGCGCCCACCGTGTGCATGCACGGCACCACCCGCTTTACATCTCTGTCGATCTCCGCGAACACCGGCGCTCCGATCCGCGCCATGATCCGCATGTTCACCACAACGTAGGCCGAATCCGTCAGCTGCACCCCGATCTGGCTCATGGGTGAGCCGACGGGTCCCATCGAAAATGGCAGAACGTACATGGTGCGGCCGCGCATAGATCCGCGAAATAACTGCTTCAGTCGCCGTCGCATGGCAAACGGATCTTCCCAGTTGTTGGTCGGCCCGGCGTTGTCTTTTGAAAGCGAGCAGATGTACGTGCGATCTTCGACGCGGGCAACGTCGTTCGGCACGGAACGCGCGTAGAAGCAGCCCGGCCACAGTGTTGGGCTGAGGCGCGTGAAGGTGCCACTCGTCACCAGCTGATCGCATAGATGGTTGTACTCGGTCTCTGATCCGTCCACCCAGTGGATCGACTCTGGCTGAGTAAGGTCCGCCATCTTCTCAACCCAGCGAATCAGGTGCCGGTTTGTCGTGGGTGGAGCAACAGCAGCGAGGGTTTTCATGAGTCGTCAACGCTGATTGTTCGCGCCTGGCACGACCATGTCAACGATCAGGATCGAGTGGCGTAGTTGTTCCTCCAAATGACAACTACCGGGGGGGTACCGGGGAGCGATGCGGGAGCCAGGATCAAGCTCCAATTACCGAAGAGACCAGCTCCTGCGCCTCCACCTGAATGCGCTTTAGATGGTCGGCACCGAGAAAGCTTTCGGCGTAAATCTTGTACACATCCTCCGTTCCGGATGGGCGCGCGGCGAACCAGCCATTCTCCGTCGTCACCTTTAGGCCGCCGATGGGGGCGTGGTTGCCCGGTGCCTCGGTCAGGATCGCCGTGATCGCTTCACCGGCAAGCGTCTTCGCCTTCACCTGCGCGGCGGAAAGCTTGCCCAACTTGGCTTTTTGTTCCTTGGTTGCCGCTGCATCGATGCGTTGGTAGATCGGATCGCCATACTTAGCGGTCAGCTCGCCGTAGAGCACGCCCGGATCTTTGCCAGTTCGCGCCGTCATCTCGGCGGCCAGCAACCCAGGAATCAGGCCATCCTTGTCCGTGGTCCACACCTCACCGTTCCGCCGCAGAAAGGTCGCTCCGGCAGACTCTTCGCCAACGAAGCCGAGCGTTCCGTCAATCAGACCATCCACAAACCACTTAAAGCCAACCGGCACTTCAAGCATCGGACGCGGCAGCCCCTTGGCGACGCGATCGATAATGGAGGAGGAGACGAGGGTTTTGCCGATACCGACAGATGATCTCCACTCTGGCCGATGCATAAACAGGTACTGGATGGCAACGGCAAGATAGTGATTCGGGTTCAGCAGGCCGGAGGTCCGCGTGACAATGCCGTGTCGGTCGTGATCGGTGTCCGCGGCAAAGGCCACATCGTAGCGATCTCGGCTGGCGATCAGAGATGCCATGGCGTACGGAGAGGAGCAATCCATACGCACGCGGCCGTCCCAGTCGCAGGTCATAAAGCGGAACGTCGGGTCGACATACGGATTCAGGATCTCGAGTGGCAGCTTGTACTGCTCCGCGATGCGCGGCCAGTAGTACACGCCGGCGCCGCCCAGCGGATCGACCGCGAGCTTCAGTCCGGAGGAAGCAATCGGAGCGAAGTCAACCACATTCGGCAGATCGGCGATGTAGGACGTGGTGTAGTCGTATCGCTGCACACCGGAGGAGCCAAGGGCTCGCAGGTACGGAATTCGCTTGATGCTGCTGGTCGTGCCCGAGCGCAGATCCGCCAAGAGATCGTTCGCCCGGGTCTCAATCCACTTGGTCGCCGTTGTGTCTGCCGGACCGCCGTTGGTCGGGTTGTATTTGAACCCTCCATCTTCGGGAGGGTTGTGCGATGGCGTGATCACGATACCGTCCGCCAAACTGTCCTTTCGCCCGGCATTGTAGGTCAGCACCGCGTGCGAAAGTACCGGCGTGGGTGTGTACGCCAGCTGGTCGTCCACCATGACATCGATGTCATTTCCCGCCAGCACCTCCAGTGCCGTCGCAAAGGCCGGCTCTGCCAGCGCGTGCGTATCCTGCGCCAGAAACAGCGGTCCGGTGGTTCCCTGTCCTTTACGAAACTCAACGATCGCCTGAGTGATCGCCGCGATGTGGTCCTCGTTGAAGGCCGTCGCAAACGCACTTCCACGGTGACCGGAGGTTCCAAACGCAACCCGCTGCGCGGGGATAGTTGGGTCAGGATGGAGTGAGTAAAACGACGTAATCAGCCGTGGGATGTTGACCAGGGTGTCCGGCCGCGGGTGGTGGCCAGGTTGATTTGGCGTGCTCATACGATGTCCTGTCCTTACCGAAGAGATCACAGAAGCGGTGCGCAGCGTCTGACCACTGCTTGGATGCGATCACAAGCGGCAGCATAGGGTTCGAAACGTGACTTTTCGAAGCAGGCCTGCAGGCTGGATACGACCTTCGGGGAAGTGTCTCTCCGTTCCCGTTCCGGTAGCGTGATCTTCGCGGAGCGCCAGTGCGCATCCCTTGCGACGCATTTTCGCTAGCCGTCGTGTGCGCTCGCTGAGTATCAACATGGAGGACTGCAGGGAAACGCTGTCTACTCCCTGCCGTGCAGAGCATGGGCCATCAACCTGGGAAATGTCTGCTGTGGCACTCGCTCGCATGCCTTCTGCTCAGCTGCGTAAGCGCGGCCCACGCGACGGAAGCGACGCTGATCGCCGACGCCCACGTCAGCAGCGCGCGACCCTCGGTCAACAGCGGCAGCATCTCGAACCTCTACGTCGGCACTGGCTACACGGCTCTCGTCCAGTTTGATCTCGGGAGCCTTCCATCTGGGACGACCGCCGCACAGGTCTCGAAGGCGACCCTCCGTCTCTACTGCAACCGTGTCGACACATCCGGAACCGTCACACTGCAGACCGTCAGTAGTTCCTGGGGAGAGTACAGCGTCACCTTCGCCACGCTTCCCCCATTCGGCACGGCCCTGCAAACGGCTCAGGTCACCCAATCTGGCGCGTACATCACCTTCGACGTGACCAGTACGGTGCAGGGATGGATTGCCTCGCCGGCAACCAACAACGGTCTTGCCCTGACGGCCGCGTCAGCTGCGGTGCAATTCGACAGCAAGGAAAATGACCTCACAGCACATCCTGCCGCGCTCGATGTCACGTTAGTGTCACAGGGACCCGCGGGCGCCGCAGGCCCATCTGGCCCAGCGGGTGCCGCGGGCGCAGCAGGTGCAACCGGAGCCTCAGGCGCGACTGGACCCGCCGGCGCCACCGGCCCAGCCGGCCCGCAAGGTCCTCAGGGCCCGGCCGGAGGGCTGAGCTACCAGGGGATCTACTCGGCCACAAGCAACTACGCGACCGGCGCCGTCGTCACCTACGCCGGATCGAGCTATTCCTCGCTGGTCAGCAACAATCACGGAAACACGCCTCCGCTTTACCCGGCCTTCTGGGGTGTACTCGCCGCCGCACAGACAGGCCCAACCGGACCGGCCGGACCACAAGGTCTGCAGGGCATCGCCGGCCAGGTCGGCCCAGCCGGAGCCCCAGGTCCGCAGGGTGTTGCCGGTCCCACTGGCCCAACCGGACCACGCGGTCTGCCGGGGCTCGCATATCAGGGGTCGTATGCTTCGACGTCAAACTATGCCGTAGGCGATGTCGTGCTCTGGGCGGGCGCGAGCTATACCTCGCTGCTTGCGGCCAACCACGGAAACACGCCCGACCAGAACCCGCAAGCATGGGGTCTGCTGACCGCCCAGGGACCTGCCGGTGCTCAAGGTGCTCAAGGACTTCAGGGCCTCGCCGGACCGCAGGGGCCGCCGGGCTCCGTCGGCCCACCCGGGGAGCAGGGCGCGCAAGGGCCGCAAGGGATCCCCGGCCAGGCCGGCGCGCAGGGCATCCCCGGTGTCACTGGAGCGACTGGCCTGCAAGGTCCCATGGGACCGCAAGGACCGGCTGGTCCGGTCGGCATGGCCTGGCAGGGCGCCTACTCCTCGACGACAAACTACAACCTTGCCGATTCTGTCAGCTATAACGGTTCGGCCTACGTTTCCCTCGGTGCGGCCAATCACGGCAATACTCCAGACCAGAGCCCCGCGCAGTGGTCGCTCTTCGCGGCCGCCGGCTCGCCCGGAGCTGCAGGGCCAACCGGAGCGACCGGTTCAACTGGCCCCGCCGGACCGGCCGGCTTAACGGGCCCTCAAGGACCGGCAGGATCCACCGGAGCCATCGGCCCACAGGGTCCGCCCGTGGCAAACTTCACCGGACCCTATTCCTCCACCACGAACTATGCGCAGAGCGATGCCGCCAGCTGGAACGGCTCCACCTACGTTTCTCTTGTCGCCGGGAACCGAGGCAATACGCCAGATGTGAGCCCGAGCATGTGGGCACTTCTCGTGCAACAAGGCTCCACCGGTCCGGCGGGACCAGCCGGTTTGCAAGGCTCCCAGGGAATCCCCGGCGCGGTTGGACCAGCCGGTGCAACCGGTCCGCAGGGCCCTCCAGTCACCTTCAAGGAATCCTGGGACGTCGGTCAAAACTACGCCTTGGGAGACGCCGTCAGCTACGCCGGCTCCAGCTACATCGCCCTGGTTGCCAATGTTTCGCACGAACCGGATACCAACCCCGGTCAGTGGGCATTGCTTGCTCAGGCAGGTTTAGCCGGATCGACAGGAGCGACCGGTCCGCAGGGTATCTCCGGACCCCCAGGTGCGACTGGCCCGCAGGGAGCAACTGGCCCTGTTGGGGCGACGGGCGCTGCGGGGCTCACGTTCCAGGGGCCCTACAACTCCGGCACCAACTACGCCCCCAACGACGGTGTGTCCTACCAGGGCTCGAGCTACATCTCCCTCCAGGCGAACAATCGCGGCAATGGCCCCGGAACCAGCTCCGGCTGGTGGGCTCTGCTGGCGCAATCTGGAGTGGCTGGCTCTGCAGGACCTGCAGGCCCGGCCGGAGCCACCGGGCAGACCGGCCCCGCCGGCCCACAAGGCCCATCTGGCCCGACCGGAGGCACCGGTGCGACCGGCATTAACTTCCGCGGCGCCTGGACCTCGACGACCTACTACGGCCTGAATGATGCGGTGACCTACGTGGGCTCGACGTATCTCGCCACCATGAGCAACTCCAATGCTGAACCGGACCAGGTGCCCCAGGCCTGGTCCGTGTTGGCGCAGCAGGGCAGCGCCGGCCCGAGCGGCCCAACCGGAGCTCCGGCTACGGTGCAGATTGGCAACGTCACCACCGGAAGCCCTGGATCCCCGGCGACGGTCACCAACACAGGAACCGCGAACGCGGCGGTTCTCAACTTTTCCATCCCGCAAGGCCAAACCGGAACCGCAGGGTCAGGCGGTGGCTCCGGCCAGAACGCCTCCACAAGTGGCGTCCCGCTCGTCTCGATGTACCACGCCGTCTCCTTTAGCAATAACTTCTATTCCCTCACCAGCACGAACTCCAGCACTTCGGAATCGAGCGGCGCAGTGCTCACCTGGGTGCCTGTCGCTTGTACGGCCACCAGCCTCACCGTCTACTCCCTGCAATCAAACGCGATCACAGTTAAGTTAAGGCAGGGAACCTCTCCCAACAATCTGGCCGATACAAGTCTCGTCTGTAGTTCCGTGGCCAGCGGTACCTCCTGCACGCAAACCGGCTCTGTGGCCGTGCCGCAGGGATCTTTTCTCGACATCAGCATCAGTGGAGCGAGCGGCTCAGCGGCGGCAGTCTGGTCGGCGGTAGCCTGTAACTAAGCTCCTTAGCGTGCGATCACCCGTCGCAGCTCCGTGGCACAACCCTGCAGTTCCGCTATATTCGGCGACACATTCCCGTCCAGCAGGCCTTCCATTCTTCTGGCCGCTTCGCCGGCTTGCGCATGGCCGTACATGCCGAGCGCCCCCGCGAGCTTATGGGCCAGGGCTGCTGCTTCAATCCGCATCTCCGGGGTCAGGCTCGCGTCCGCCGCAGCCGCTGCTGCTCGTTCGAGCACTTCGACTCTGGCCGCCAGCTCGGGGCGTTGTCGCTGCCAAAGTTCAGCTAAGCGGTTCGCGATACGAACTTCAGTTGCGTTCTTGTCGTACTCGGTCGGTTGCTTCAGGGGAGGTAAGGTCAACGGGACTCCTGTTCTTCGCTCAGGCCAGCATGTCCGGCCAGCTCAGTTCGTCGCAGATCTGTTGCGCAAGCGTAAGCGGGTCAAAGGGCTTGAACAGTACGGCCGCGACCCCGAGACCAGCAAATCGACGCTGATCAACACCCTGTACTTTGGCCGTCAATAAAAGGACCGGGATGGTGTTGATCTCCGGAATTCCCTGCATTGTGCGGAACGTCGTGGGACCGTCGACTCCGGGCATCATCACATCCATCAAAATCGCATGCGGCTTCTGGGCCATCGCAATCTCAATACCCTCCGCACCGGATCGTGCCGTCAGGATCTCCCATCCTGCCGTCGCTTCAAGCGACAGCGCCGCTACTTCCCGGATGTCTTCCTCATCATCAACAATCAGAATGCGACGCATGCGACAGTGTCCTGTTTGCGAAGTTCTCGTATCGATCTAGGCGGCCGGCGCTCCCGCGTAGTCCGGTGCCTGTCGCATACGGTGGACCATGGACCGAACGAGTTCTTCGACCTCATGCGGCTGCACTTTCGCTTTGGTCAGAAATTCGGTTGGACCGAGCCGAAGCTGCGACATCTCGCGGTCCGATACATCCCGCCCCGAATACACTACCAGGGGAAGAGATCGCGTTTCCGGACGTTGCCGTAGCCATTCCACCAGCGAAAAGCCGTCGCCATCCGGCAGCGTCAGATCCAGGATGATGAGATCAGGGCGCTTGGAAAGGCAGTGCCGAATCGCCTGCTGACGTGTGCAGGCGTGCTCCAACCGTACGTCAGCCGCGCCAAAGCTCTCCACAACCACACTGGCCAGGTCCTGATCATCTTCGACCAGCAACACTTGCGCCGGCCCCTCTCCGGAGTTGAGGACACGAGCCAGCTCGGCGAAAAGATGATGCTCGTTGAACGGTTTCTGGACCCAGCCTTGTGCCTCGCCGGTTAGCTGACTTCGCAAATTCGGTGAAAGAACACTGAGCACTACGACCGGCACGCCAGCCGTCACGGGGTTATCACGCAGTTGCTGCAAAGTCTCCCACCCGCTCAGGCCGGGCATGTACATGTCCATCAGAATCGCTTCGAGCGGGTGAGTTGCCGCCATTTGAAGCGCCTCTTGCCCTGAGGTGGCCTCAAGCACGGTGTACCCCTGCCGGCGTAGATGTTCTCCGACCACTGTACGTATGCTTGCGTCGTCGTCGCACACCAGGATTGATCCTTCACCTCGTTCCAGTAAATCCAGCGGGATAATCGGGTCTGACGCCCGTGACGTTCGCGGAAACAGAACGCAGAACGTCGATCCTGCCCCGGCGTTCTGCTGCGCCCAAACCGATCCGGCATGTTGCTGGACGATCGACCGGCAGATGGCGAGGCCAAGGCCTGTGCCGCCCTTCCGCTTCGCATCGGATGGCTCAACCTGACCGAAGCGGTCAAAAATGCTGTCCAGCTTCTCCGGCGGGATGCCGCGTCCCTGATCAATCACCTTCAACAGAATGGAATCCTGCGTCGCTTCCGCACATACCCGGACTATCGAAGCCGGTGGCGAAAATTTCACGGCGTTGGAGATTAAGTTCGTCAGCACCTGCAAGATGCGGTCTGAGTCTCCATCGAAAAACGAGGTCTCGTCGGCCGGGCCGCCCGGCGCGCTCATCAGCTCAAGATCCACAAGAGCCTCATCCGCCATGCCGCGCATTGCCTCAATCGCCTGCTGCATCAGATCGCGAATCGAACACCGACGAATCTGCAGCGTAGCCCGCCCGGACTGCATACGCTCAAGATCGAGCAGGTCGTTGATCAGCCGAATCAGGCGGTCCGTGTTGCTGACCGCAATGCGCAGCAGATTTTGTGCCTTCGGATCGAGCGAGCCCATCATGCCCGACGAGAGCAGGCCCAACGATCCGCGAATGCTTGTTAAAGGCGTCCGTAGCTCGTGCGAGACTGTTGAGACAAACTCGTCCTTGATCAAGTCAAGTTGTGAGCGGTGAGTCAGCTCCGCACCCTGAATTACCTGCTTTTCGGATACGCGCTTCAGCTCGTCCTTGAGCCCGCGGTTTTTCCAGCCGAGCCGAACCACAGAGCCGAGCAGAACGAGAGCAGACAGGGAAATGGTCCACGAAGGCAGTGCAACCAGAGACACCATTCCGAGCCCTCCAGGTAACCACACCAACTGCGCAATAGTAACCCAAATGTTCAGCAAGACAAGAAAATTTATGCAATGAGAGTGGAAAAAATTCCCGAAACAGATCACGACATTTGATAAAGGTTGTGGACATACGGGGTACGGTCGTTTCGCGTAACTGGATTGCACACTTAAGTAACAGAAGTTATCTGAGGCTTGGGTCAAGAGAAGAGCCGCTCCGGAATCCGAAGCGGCTCAGTTCTGCGAAAGAAAACACTACGAGACGGAAACAGCCTGTCCCGCCTCGGCCAGCAGGGAAGCCCATCGCTTGCCCTTACGCGCAGCGGCGGAATTTTTATGCAGGGCATACCCGGCGATCAGCGGCAAAGCCAGAGTCGCCTCCGAGTACACCATTTGCTCAAACGTCGTATCGACCTTCCCCCAGGAGGAGGCCTCTTTCAACGTCGATCCGGAAAGCGCACCGTCACGCGAGTCGGCCACCGTAATCTGGATCGCGTACTTGTGCATCGAGGCATCCACGCCAAGCACATCAGCCGCCACTACTATGTCTTGCGCAAAATTTTTCGGAACTCCTCCACCAATCATCAGCAGACCCGTTGTTGGATTCGCAATCTTCAACTGCGTCAGCTCGTAAAAATCCTTCGCCGAGTCGATTGACAGCATCGGTCCACCCTGGTTCGCGTGCTGGTGAGCCACCAGGCCGAAGCCGGCAGAGCAATCCGAAAATGCTGGCACAAAGATGGGCACATCTTTCTGATACGCCGCAAGCACGATGGAATCGCGCCCACCAGCCGCCGGAGTCTTTCCCTCGCGCTCAAGGTAGGCACCCATTTCACGAATGAACTCGCGCGAGGAGTGTGGACGCTTTGGCAAGGAGTCCGCGATCAGCCGTGTCGTGTCGTCGCAGATGCGCAGCTCTTCTTCATCGATGAACGTGTCATAAATGCGGTCAATCATCAACTCGCGCAGCACCGCGTCGCCGGTCCCGTATTTGTACTCATCAGTCGCAATATAGTGGTTGAAGCCAAGCGCCTCGAAGAAGTCCTGGTCAACGATGTTCGCTCCCGTTGAAACGATCGCGTCCACCATATTGTTGCGGACCAGGTCGACGAAGATTTTCTGCAGGCCAGCCGAGATCAGCGATCCAGCCAGGCACAGGATCACGCCACAGTCGGTGTCGCGCAGCATGCGGTCGTAGATCTCCGCGGCGCGCGCCGTGTCGCGTGAAGAGTAGGCCATCTTCGCCATAGCGTCGACGAGCGGAACCACGTTGTACTGCTGGAGATCAATGTGCTGCACACGGTCGTTAAGAAGCTCTTGTTTGGTCAACATCGCTCCTCAAGGATACCGCGCGGAGCGCGAAAATTCTCCCGTGTCGCAGAAATTCACGAAGTCGCGGTCTTCGCTTCGTCTCCGCCGAAAGAACGTCAGAGCGCCAGCCGGCAGAAACTTCCCGCAGCGCTCGACCGCAAACTTGATAGGCTGTCGCGAAGGGGTTCCTGCAGCCGATGAACGTCAACTTCGCCGAGCGTGCGCACAATCACAACTGGAAGCTCGACCCCATCGTGCGCTCCCTGCTCGACACCGACTTCTATAAGTTGCTAATGCTGCAGTTCATCTGGAAAAATTTCCGCGACAGCGTGGTCACCAGCGAAGTTCACAATCGTACCCTGCGCGTCAGGCTTGCCGAACGCATTGGTGTGCAGGCCCTCGTCGACCAGATGGAGCACGTACGTGGACTCCGCTACCGTCGAAGCGAGCTGGTGTGGCTGGCCGGCAACACCTTCTATGGTATTCGCAGCATCTTTCAGCCGGACTTTCTGGAATGGCTCGAACGGGACTTCCACCTCAGCGACTATCAGATTTCGGAGCAGGACGGGCAGCTGATCTTGCGATTTGAGGGCCTCTGGACTGACGTCACTATGTGGGAGATCTATGCGCTCGCGATCGTCAGCGAGCTTAAAACCAGGTCGGCGCTGGCGGAACTGACCGAACTCGAGCTGGACGTGCTCTACGCCCGCGCGAAAACCCGCCTATGGGACAAAATCGAGAAGCTTCGACCGGTGCACGGCCTCCGCCTCTCTGATTTCGGCACGCGCCGTCGGCATAGCTTTCTCTGGCAGGAGTACGCCGTGGAGGCGCTGCGGGTCACTCTCGGCGACAGCTTCACCGGCACTTCCAACACGGCGCTTGCCTACAAACATAACCTTGAGGCGATCGGCACGAATGCGCACGAGTTGCCGATGGCGCTCGCCGCCATGGCCTCGCGCGGAAGTGATGAAGAGCTCCGGAATTCGCAGTACCGTGTCCTGCAGCTCTGGCAGAAGAGCTACGGCGGTTCGCTGCTCATCATGCTTCCGGATACGTTTGGCACCACCCAATTTCTTGCCGGTGCGCCCGACTGGGTCGCGGACTGGACCGGCCAGCGAGTCGATTCGAAAGATCCGTTCCTCGCCGGAGATGAGTACATCCGTTGGCTGAACGACCGTGGCCGCGACCCACGCCGCAAGCTGCTCATCGCCTCCGACGGCCTCGACGCCGACAGCATCCTCGCGCTCCATGAATATTTTCAAGGACGCATCCGCTTCAGCGCCGGTTGGGGCACACTGCTGACCAACGACTTCCGCGATTGCCACCCGCGTGGCGAGGACACCTTTGAGCCGCTCAGCCTCGTCTGCAAGCTCACCAGCGCCGATGGCATCCCGACCGTGAAGCTGAGCGACAACCTCCATAAGGCAACCGGCCCCGAAGAGGAGATCGAGCGCTATCGCGAGGTGT
>CAXUCK010000060.1:0-11561 GCA_964249375.1 uncultured Acidobacteriaceae bacterium | reverse complement strand
GCCTACATGAGCTTCACCGGCGGACCTGCGCTCGATGAGTTGATGACGCGCTTCGGTTCCCCGTTCGCGGTGCCGCTTTACTGCTCGGTCGACCCGGACAAACACGTTCTTACGCCGCCCGATCCTCGTTACCTCAGCGATCTCTCGTATCTCGGAACCTATGCCGCCGACCGTCAGCCGAAGCTGATGGACCTGCTCAACGGCACAGCGTTACACGTGCCGGAGGCGCACTTCCTCGTGGCTGGCCCGCAGTACCCCGCGGACACGCTCTGGGCGCCCAACGTCGTGCACCTGCACCACGTCTCGCCGCCGGAGCACTCGGCCTTCTACTCGAGTTCGCGCTTTACGTTGAATCTCACGCGCCGCGACATGGTGGAGGCCGGCTACTCGCCCTCCGTGCGGCTGTTTGAGGCTTCGGCCTGCCAGGCCGCCATCATCTCCGACGACTGGCCCGGCCTGGATACGTTTCTGACCCCTGGCGAAGAGATCCTGCTCGCGCGTCATGCCGCGGATGTGCTCGCGATCCTCTCCGGGACCAGCGATGCGGAGCGCCGGCGGCTCGGCCGCAATGCCCGGGAACGCGTTCTGGCGTCGCACACGGCAAGCCACCGCGCGGGGGAGTTTGAGGCGATCGTCGATCGTGTCGGCTAGGCGGTGGGCGCTGCCGGTGGGAGAAGTTCCTCGAGCGACCCGACGAGCAGATCGGGCTTAGCCGCGCGAAGCTCCTCAGCGGTGAAGATGCCGGTCGCCACCGCAATCACATCCAGCCCATTCTCGCGAGCGGCCCGCACGTCTGAGGGCGTATCACCCACGACGCAGATGGTGGCCGCAGCCCCGGCCAGATCACGCGCCTTTTTCGCGGCGCCGGCGATCATGTCCCCCCGCCACTCCACGTCGTCGCTGAAGCCGCCGAAATCGAAGTGCGCCCGCAGACCGCAGCGCTCCAGCTTCGCCCACCCGATACGCTCGAGATTACCGGTGCCGACGCCGAGCTTCGCACCACGTTTCCGCAGGTGCTTCAGCACCGCGACCACGCCGGGGAGGACGTCTACGCACAGGTCATCCCGGCGCTCCTCAACGAAGCGCGACAGATCTTCGCGCATGGTTGCGAACTTCGGCCGCCACTGCGCCTCCGGCACACCCGCATGCATCAGCGCGTCGCGCAGAATGCCCGGGTCCACGTTGCCCTGGGCCACGACACCGTCGAGGTTGAGCGGCCGGCCCGCCACGCGCGTCAGCACCTCGCAAAAGCCGAAGTAGTGCACGGCGTCCGTGCACTGCAGCAGCGTTCCGTCGATGTCAAACAGATATGCGTCGTACGTGTCCCAGATCCGCACCCGATGTCGTCCTTTCCGTTCCCCAGCGATCAAGCTCCTGCCTGACTTCGGCCAGCACCGCATTCCATTCCCCGCGCTCGCGCTGGCGAAACAGCCGCATCGCGGGATACCACGGCGTGTCGCTCCGATCGAGCCCCCACCGCCAGTCGGCATCGTGCTTGAGCAGCAGCCACACCGGCCGGCCAAGCGCCCCAGCCAGGTGCGCGACAAAGGTGTCGACCGTCACCACCAGATCCATCTCGGCGATGGCTGCCGCCGTCTGCTCCGCGGAGCCCTCGCCGGATACCCGCAGTGGCCATTGTTGTTCCGCGCTCAGCCCGCGCCAGGGCCTGTTTTCCACCGCGGTCTGCAGGCTCCAGAGTGCTGCGCCGGGGTACGAGAGGATCGTGCGGAACGCCTCAAACGGAATGGACCGCGACGTGTCCCACTGGCTGCTGGACCACGCGACACCGATCCGCGCCGCCGAGCCGTCTGGGGAAAACACCTGGCCCGCGGCTTGCCGCAGCTGGTCCGGCAGGCGCAGGTAGGCGCCTCCCTGGGCGAGCTCTGGCTCCGCGCACCGCAGCAGATACGGCAGTTCGGTGATCTCCACCTGCATGTCGTAGGCCGGAGCGACATGCGGAGCTCCCCCGCCCCACGTCACCACCTCATCGGCTCCGGCCGAGTGCCTGGCCAAACCGAGCAGCTCCGGCGCGACCTCCAGGATGACCCGCGCCGCCTGTCGCCGCAGCGCGGGCAAGAACCGCAGGTTCTGCACGGCGTCGCCAAACCCATGCAGCGACCGCACCATCACCCGCTTGCCTGCCGGGTCCGACCCATCCCAGAAGCGCTGCGTCGCGCACCGCCCACGCGCGCAGATCGCGTCACTCTCGCGCCACGCATGTTCCATCTCCCCCAGCAGCATCCAGCAGTGCCAGCGCGCCCCGGCGCACCGGTCCGGATCCGCTCCGGCGGCCTCTGCCCAGTCCAGCGCCGCGATAGCCGGGCGAACGTGGCGCGCTGTCAGCAGCGCCTCGCCGTGCTCCACCATGGCCAGCGCCTCGGCGGCACTCGGTCGTCGCGTTTGCGGCGCCGCACTCACGCCGGGGGCCAGGGCGTTTCCGGGTCGGCCAGCGTCCGCCGCGGCTCCACCTTCGGAGTGGACTGCCACAGATCGAGCGCCCGCCAACGGCACAGGTACACCTCGTGCTCCGGATGCTCCACGATGTCGAACCCGGAGGAGCGCAGCATCGCTTCCGCACACGCGCGATTTGGCACCCACCAGTTTGTCTGGTCGTTTGAGTACTTTTCCTCGATGAAATGCAGCTTGGGATACGCCGGTGCGTCGAAGAACTCGGTCTCGTTGAAGTCGTAGTCCGGTGCAACGTTCATCAGCTCGCGGCTGCCGCGCTGCATGCTCTGGAACAGCAGCAGATCCTTGGCCACGTGCTCGTGAATCAGGTCGAGCGCCAGCAGCGGGTAGCGCAGATGGTAGAGCACGCCCATGAAGATGACGAGGTCGAACTTTTCCCCGAGCGCGCCGATGTCCCAGATGGAAAGCTGCCGGTACTCGACCGACAGACCTTCGACTTTCGTGGCGAAGCGCGCCTGCGCCACGCAGTGGGGATCGTCGTCGATGCCCACCACGCGATCCGCCCCGCGCCGTTTCATCTCCATGGAGTAGAAGCCGGCATTGCACCCGATATCGAGCACCGATTTACCGGTGAGATCGGTGGGCAGAGCAGACCGGAAATTGGCGAACTTCACGCTCGGGTAGTCCCCGAGGAAGTGTCCCGGGGCAGTATCAATGCCCTTCAAACGGAGGTTGTGAAACCACGGCGAAAGCTCGGTGATCTCTGCCCGAAGGTTTTCCTCATCAACTCCCGGGCCCACCGCGCCGGGCTGCTCGTCAGTCTGCATCTGGTCGAAATCCCCTTGGAGTTCGCCCTCGCCTGGCGGGTGACCGCTGCTGTCCCAGTGCGGTTGTCAGGCTTGCCGAGGGTGCTCTCTCCGTGACCACTATACCGTGCGGTGAGCCGTTCGTTGCCCTGATCCCAGCCGGGCCTGGGTCGTTGAGGACTTACGATGTCAGCACGGGGAGGCGCACCACGAAGTCCGTGTGCCCCGGCTCCGAGGAGAAGTGCACCGTGCCACCCGCCTGCTCCACCACGCGGTAGGCGATGCTGAGCCCAAGTCCCGTGCCCACGCCCGCCTCTTTGGTCGTGTAAAACGGATTGAACACGTGCGCCTGGCACTCCTGCGAGATTCCTGAGCCGTCGTCCGAGATCCGCAGGCATACCGTCGCCGGTTTTTCCGCAAGTTTCTCGCTCCAGGTCGTTACGGCGATGTGTCCTCCGCGGCCAACGGCGTCGATCGCATTGTCCAGCAGGTTGGTCCACACCTGGTTTAGCCCGGAAGCCGAACTCGCGACCGCCGGCAGCGCGGGCTCGAGCTCCTTGCTCAGCTGCACACCCTTTTCGCGCATTTTGTGCCCCAGGATCAGCAGCGTCGCCTCGACACTCTTGTTTACGTCCACATCGCGCTTCTGTCCCCGCCCCTCGTAGGCGTAGGATTTCACCGCGCCCACCAGATCCGCCACACGACCGATGCCTTCCTCGATCACCGAAACCAGCCGCAAACACGATGTGACCGACCCCACCCAGGCCACCGAATCGCGAAACAGGCCGGTCGAGAAATCTTCCCGCGCGCACTGCAGATGCTCTGCCGTCAAACCGATACCGGCCAGCGTCGGCGCAATTTTCCAACCGTCGCTCACGCCCGCGCGCTCCATCCACACGCTCAGGGCCTCCTCGGCGTCGCTCAGCTCGAGTGCAGACAGCGGCGCTGCCGGACCACGCTCCACCACGTACGCTTCAAGCTCCCGCAGGCATGCATCTTCTTCCGCCGAAAGTCCGCTCCGCCGCATGGCCGCGCCGAGCTTGATCGTTGTAAGAAAACCTTCTCTCAGCTGCGCCGCCGCTCGCTTCACCGCCGTCCCGGGATTGTTCAGCTCGTGCATCAAGCCCGCGGCCATCGTCCCAAGCGAAGCCATCTTTTCCTGCCGGATGGTCATACCCTGCATCTTCTGGATGCGCATGGCCATATTGCCCAGGATCACGCGCCGAACCTCCGGGCAGATCGTCATCATCTGCCAGAAAGACGTCTCATCCAGCCGTGCCAGACGGGATGGCGTCACTGCCTCCATCGACACAGGATGCGCCACGCTCGCCAGCAACGGGAGCTCGCCAAACATGCCGCCCTGACCAAGTGATGGTGAGCCGCTCTGCTGGCCCTCCAACAGTGCCTGCACCTCGCCTGAAAGCACGATCCAGAACGAGGTCGTAAGCTGACCCTGTTTCACGATCAGCGTACCGGGGGGCACCTCCTCTGTTTCCGCATGGCCCAGACACTCCATCTGCTCCTTCTTCAATCCACGAAACAACGGAAGCGCGTGAAGTTCAGAAAGGAGGTCGATGGCCGGATGGTCGATGTTCGTGCGCATGGGTGGGGGGTCCTGGGTCTAGGCTTTCTATCGGGTCGCGAGATACTGGTGAACAAACTGAATGGCAATGGAGCCTTCGCCGACAGCCGAAGCGCATCGTTTGACGGAGTTATGCCGCACGTCGCCGGCGACAAAGATACCTGGAACACTGGTTTCGAGCAGGTAGGGATCGCGCTCCAGCGGCCACGTTTCTGGCGTAATCGCTGGCAGGTCGGGCCCGGCCAGCACAAATCCCCGCCCGTCGACCGCAATGGCCGGCGGCAGCCACTCCGTCTTCGGCGCGGCGCCGATGAAGATAAACATCGACGTCGTGGACCGGCGTTCCGGACCGCGCGGCGACCGCACGCAGATCGACTGGAGGTGCCCATCGCCGTCCACGCCGATCACTTCTGTCTGTGTCTCGACGGTGATGTTCGGCGTCGCCTCGATCTGATCGATCAGGTACCTCGACATACTCTTGGCCAGCGACTCCGCCCGCACCAGGACCACGACACGCGCCGCATGCTTGGCGAAGTGCACCGCAGCCTGCCCGGCTGAGTTTGCGCCGCCGATGATGTAAATCTCTTCGCCCGCGCAGGAGTTCGCCTCAGACTGCGAGGCCCCGTAGTAAATGCCGGCACCCTGAAAGCGGTCCGCCTCCGGCACGTCCAGCCGGCAGTACGAAACTCCGGTCGCGATCAGGCATACGTGGCACGTCACCTCGCGCCCGTCCGCCATCTCCACCACGTGATAGCGGTTTTCCGACCGAATGGACGAGACGCGCTGGGTCAAGAATTCTGCTCCTAGCCGGGTCGCCTGCAGATAGGCCCGCTTGCCCAGTTCCTCGCCGCTCAACCCCTGCGGGAAGCCCAGGTAGTTCTCGATGCGCGAGCTCGCTCCAGCCTGACCACCCGGAGCGTCGGCCTCGACAATCAGCGTTCGCAAGCCCTCTGACGCGCCATACACGCCTGCGGCCAGACCGGCCGGTCCTGCGCCGATCACGACTACGTCGTAAAACTCCTGCTGCGCCTGCGTCGGCAGCCCCACCACCTCCGCAATTTCTGGCAGCGTGGGATTTGAAAAACTCCGGCCATCGGCGAGGATGACGACCGGCAGCCTAGCCTCTTTGAGCCCCTTGCGCTCGAGCAGAGCGATCGCCTCCGGGTCCAGCTCCGGGCTCATCCACTCGTACGGGATCCGGTTGCGGGAAAGGAAGTCGCGCAGCTCGTAGTCGGCCGACGACCAGCGCGTGCCGATCACACGCATCCCCTCGAACGGCGGCCGGTACCCCTGCTTCCACTCTTCCAGCAGATCATCCAGCACGGGGTACAACTTCTCCTCGGGAGGGTCCCACGGCTTGTTCAGATAGTAGTGAATCTTGGCCGCGTTGATGGCGCGGATCGCCGCCTCCGTGTCCGCGTAGGCCGTCAGCAGCACCCGCTTCGCGTCGGGGAAGGTCTTCATGGCCTGCTGCAGCAGTTCCACGCCCGTCATCCCTGGCATGCGCTGGTCGGAAAGCAGCAGCGCCACCGTCTCGCCACGCTCCTTGAGCTGGCGGCATACATCGAGCGCCATCGGTCCTGAGGACGCCCGGACGATCCGGTAGCGATCCCCGAAGTGGCGGCGCAGGTCCTGCACAATGGCCTCGAGCACACTCGAGTCGTCGTCAATCGCAAGCAGAGTCGGCTTTGACATACATCCTTTCCGGGCATCGACGACCGTGCCGCCCGTATTACGGACACGCTCATTCGATTCTGGCGCTGTGGCGTGAGGTTCAGGAATCCAGCCGCGGCGTCGGCACGTACCTCTTTTGAAAGGCAGTTCTGAGGCCAATTGTCCCATTTTGGGACGGAAGCCGGTTTTTTCAAGATCTTGCCGGTACGGTTTGCGGCGCACTGGCGTTATAAGAGGAGACTGAACATCCGATGCACCGACTTATTCTGGCTGACAATCAGGCTATCTTTCGCGCGGGTGCGGCCCGCGTCCTCGCCCTCGAAGACGACATACGGATCGTCGCCCAGTGCGACGACCCCGAAAAGCTGCTCGAGGCCATGAACGCGTTTCGTGGAGCGATTGTGCTGTTCGCTTCCAGCCTCGGCCTCGGGATTCCGACGGCGCTTCCCAAGCTCAGTGTCGCCGGCAGCCGTGCCATCCTGATCGTCGAAAATTCGGAAGAGGTGGAACCCGAGGTGGCAGCCCGCATCCACGGTGTGGTTTGCCGCAGCGTCAGCGGAGCCGATCTGGTGGAATGTGTACGTCAAGTCTCCCGTGGACAGCGCTTTGTGCAGCGCGCGAATCTCACCACCATTCAGGCCCAGGATGCTGTCGGTGCCCGTGTCCGCGACCGGCTCACCCCCAAGGAGATGCAGATCGTCGCCCTCATTGTTCAGGGATGCAAGAACAAGGACATCGCCCGCCAGCTCGGCACCAAAGAGCAGGTGATCAAGAACTACCTGCGCGGCATCTACGACAAAACCGGCGTCTCAGACCGCCTGGAGTTGGCGCTGTTCACCATTCACCACCAGGTACTCGCCGACGCGGCTGCCAAGGCCGGCGACCTGATCCAGATGCGCTCGGCGTAACACGATCGTCCTGGCTGGAGTCGGGCGGGGCTATAGCCCCATCCGCGCCTCCTCCTCGTCCTCGGCTGCGCTCACATGCGCCACCTTCGCCGCGATGCTTTTACCCTGTGTGAACAGCAGCAGGTAGTCCGGCCCGCCTGCTTTTGAGTCCGTTCCGCTCATATTGAAGCCGCCAAACGGATGGGCTCCCACCATCGCTCCCGTGCACTTGCGATTCAGGTAGAGGTTGCCCACCTGGAACTCCGCCCGCGCCCGATCGAGCTTCTCCGGCGAATTCGAATATACCGCCCCGGTCAGGCCATATTCAGTGCCGTTGGCGATCGCCAGTGCCTCATCGAACGAACCCGCCCGGATTACCGCCAGCACCGGCCCAAAGATCTCTTCCTGCGCCAGACGGGCGCCGGGCGCGACATCGGCAAACACGGTCGGCGCGACATAGTAGCCCTTCTCGGGCGTTTCCACCGGCCGTCCCCCCGTCAGCAACCGCCCCTCGTGCTCGCCGATCCCGAGATACTCCAGCACCTTCCGGTATGACCGCTCGCTGATGACTGGGCCGGCCGGGAGGTTCTTCGCCGGATCGCCGACCTCAATCCTGGCCACGCGCTCCTTCACCCGATCGCAGAACACGTCGTACACGCTCGCATCCACAATCGCGCGCGAGCACGCCGAGCACTTCTGCCCATTGAAGCCGAACGCGCTCGCCACCACGCCGTCGACCGCCGCGTCCAGGTCACAGTCTACGTCCACGATGATGGCGTCCTTGCCGCCCATCTCGAGAATCGTCCGCCGGATGAAGATCTGCCCTGGCTGCGGGTGCGCCGCCCGTTCGTGAATTTGCAACCCGACCGCCTTCGACCCGGTAAACGCCACAAAGCGCGTCTTCGGGTGCTCGACCACCGCCCCGCCAAAGTCCGGTCCTTCCCCCTGGCACAGGTTGACCACGCCGTCCGGCAGCCCAGCCTTCTCCAGCATCGCGACGAACACGGCCGCAATCGTCGGTGCATCCGGCGACGGCTTGAGCACCACCGTGTTGCCCGTCACCACCGCCGCCATCGTCATGCCGGCCATGATCGCCAGCGGGAAATTCCACGGCGGAATGACCGCGCCCACGCCCAGGGGCAAGTATCGCAGCTGGTTGCGCTCCCCTGGGAATTGAATCGGCGTCTTGGCCTGATCCAGCCGCAGCGCCTCCCGCGCATAGAAGGTCAGGAAGTCGATCGTCTCCCCCACATCGGCGTCCGCCTCCGCCCAGTTCTTGCCCACCTCCAGCGTCAGCCACGCGCACAGTTCGAACTTTTGCTCGCGCACCCGCTCCGCCACGCGCAGCAGAAGATCCGCCCGCTCCTCCACGCTTGTCCTGCTCCAGGTTGCGAAGCCTGCTTCGGCCGCGGCCATCGCCGGCCCCACATGCTCCAGCCCCGCCCGCGCGTGCACCCCCACGACCTGTGCCGGGCGCGCCGGGTTTACCGACACGATCGTGTCTGCCGTGCGGATGCGCCGCCCACCGATCACCAGGTCGTACTGCGCGCCCAGCCGGCTCTCGACTTCTGCGATCGCCTCTTCCATCCGCCGCCGGTTTCCGGCGTCGGTGAAGTCCAGAAAGGACTCGTTCTGAAACGGTTTTGACAGCACGTCGGAGGCAAGGGAAGCAGTCGCAGGGGTGGTCATCGCACCTCGATTCTACCTCTGCTCGGCTGCGTCCCCGCTCAGCCGACCTCCGTCAACTGCTCGGTCTGCTTGGACATCTGCGCCGTCCTGTCCAGCTTGTCCCAGTTGAACGGCTTGCCATCCACCGCGCGTTTCAGCGTCTTGAACAGCACGACAGAAAACACCTGGCGGTAGGTAAACCGCTGAATCCAGATATGCGGCAGCAGCCAGAAGTCGCCCTTGCTGGCCGGGTGCTTGCGCTCGAGCGTGAACGCCAGCGCGGACGCCGTGAAATCGATGATGAGGAAGGCGAGAAAGAAGGTCAGCAGCTTGTAGAAGCTCGCCGCCGAGGCCGACTCGGGATGGAAGTGTCGGTCGACAAAATAATGCACCACCCCCGCCACAAACATCAGGTCGATCAGCGGCGACACGAGCGGCAGCAGGATCTGGAAGATGACGATATTCGGCAAGGCGAACAGGCCCATCGCCCGTCGCCGCAGGATCGCCCCGCGGTGCTTGAACACCGCCTGCAGGATCCCGAAGGACCAACGGAACCGCTGCCGCATCAGACCGTCCACGTCTACCGGCGCCTCGGTAAACGCGAGCGCCTGGTCGTCGTAGATCACCCAGTAGCCCTGCTCCAGCAGGTTCATGGTCAGGTCGGCGTCTTCGGCCACCGTGTTCGAGTGGTAGCCACCGCCCGCCCTTACCGGCGCCGTCCGCCACGCGCCAATCGCCCCCGGAACCACCATCACCACGTCGAACAGGTCCAGCGCCCGCCGCTCAAAGTTCTGGCTGGTGATGTACTCAAGCGCCTGCCAGCGCGTCCACAGGTTGACCCGGTTGCCCACCTTCGCATTGCCGGCCACGGCTCCAATGTGCGGATCGGCAAAGTGGCACACCAGGCGGCCAATTGCATCGTGTGCAATCACGCCATCGGCGTCGATGCCGACGTAGATCTCTTCTTCGATCCGTTCCAGCGCGTAGTTCAGCGCCTCCGCCTTGCCCCCGTTCGGCTTGGTCAGCAGCGTCAGCCGGCCGGACGCGATGTCCGCCGCATACATCTGCTCCACCACCCGCAGCGTATCGTCCTTCGATCCATCATCGATCACCACGATCCGCAGGTTCTTGTAGGTCGACATCATCACCGACCGGATCGTGCGCGCGATCACCTTTTCCTCGTTGTAGGCCGGGATTAGCACGGCCACCCGCGGCTGGTAATCCGCTCCGGCCAGGTTGGGCCGTTTGCGGAGGCGATCGATAATCGCAAATACCCCGATGATGATCAGCCGAGCGCTCATCAGGATGTCGCCAAGGAAGAACACACTGACGACGAAGTGGTTGAAGAACCCAAACAGGAAGAACGCAACCGAGTCCGCCCGTGCCTGCCAGCGCTGCTTGGAGGTAAGCGGCGGCATCACCTGGGCGCGCGTCCGGCCCAGCAGCGTCGACACCGGCACAATTCCGTACCCCTTTGCGCGCAGCGCCTGAATCAGCACCGGCAGCGCCGCCACCGTCGCCGACCGGTCGCCGCCGCCATCGTGCATCAGGATCACCGAACCCCGCGCCCACGGCCGGTTCTCCATGTCGGCAATCTGCTGAAACACGCTTGCCGTGATCTCGTCCGGCGACTTCCGCGGGTGCTCGTCCCAGTCATTCGTGTCGATTTTGTTGCCCAGCACCACGTAGCCCAGGTTCTGAATCCGATCGACGGGCGCTGCCTGGTCGTTGGTGTCCGGCTCCTGGTCAATCGAGTACGGCGGCCGGAAGTACAGAGGCTGGACCCCCAACTTCGAGGCAAACAGCCGCTCCGTCAGGTTCAGCTGCAGGTCCACCTGCTTCGGCGAGATTTCGCTGATGTCAGGATGCGTAAAGGTGTGGTTGCCGATCTCGTGCCCCTCGCGCATCACCCGCTGCATTACCCCAACGTTATCCTCGGCCTCCTCGCCGATCATCAGAAACGTTCCACGCACGTTGTACTTTTTCAGCACATCCAGGATCTTCGGCGTCCACGTCGGGTCCGGCCCATCGTCAAAGGTCAGCGCCACCTGGTGAGGGTGATAGCCGTACTGCTCCACCGTGTACGAGAGCGGATACGCGTCCATGGACTCGTCCGTCACCATCCGGTAGGGAACCGGCACGTTTTTGTCGTCGTCCACCGTCACGCTGCGCCGCCCGGCCTGCGGCTTGCGCGTGATGCGCAGGATGTCTCCTTCCCCCTCGGTGTCCACGTCGTAGCCCGGCTCCACCTGCGCCAGATCCTTCACCGGGTCCGCACGTGTGGGCGCATCCCAGATTTTCCACAGCGAGTCGTCTTCCGAACCCAGCCGCCACAGCGCAAACGTCTGCAATCCCAGCAGGCGCGCCGCCCGCATCTGGTTCAGCACCGTCACGGCATCCAGAAACCACACCTGGTGCCGTACATGCGCGTCCTCGTCGTCGTAGGCAAAATGCGCGTTCAGCGAGTCACCGTCGAGCTCAATCTGCGAGTCCGAGTCCGACGCTGCCTGCCAGGCCTCCTGCGTGGACAGATTC
>CAXUCK010000059.1:7840-11961 GCA_964249375.1 uncultured Acidobacteriaceae bacterium | reverse complement strand
GATCCAAACCGCCCCAACCGTACCCAGGTCCACCTCCTCCAGTCCGAACTCTTCGCCGACCTCGCCCCATACTTTTCCCTCCAGCCCGGCGAGTTCGGCGAAAACATCACCACCGCCGGACTCGACCTCCTCACCTTGCCTCTCGCCACGCGGCTCCGCCTCGGCTCCCAAGCCGTCATCGAGCTCACCGGCCTGCGCACACCGTGCGTTCTGATCGACCGGTTCCGGCCCGGCCTTCAGGCTGCGGTCACGCGTCCCACGCCCGGCGGTCCCGTCAGCCGCCGCGCTGGCGTCATGGCCGTCGTCCTCACCTCCGGAATCGTCCGTCCCGGCGACACCATCCGCACCGAACTTCCCGCCACGCCGCATCGTCGGCTGCAGCCGGTTTAGCACCGCAGCACGGCGGGTGAGGCCATCTCGCCATGCCAGGAGCGTGCAGATAAAAAGCCGATGTGCGCTCCTGGGCATCGATAGCAGCGTCTCTGGTGTGGGTGTCTGGCTTGGGCAGCCTCCTCGCCAAGAGTGTCGCCGAACCACAGTGGGTACCCACGTCACCGAACGGTGGAAATCAACAATGCGACCTCCTGTTGAAAATGGGAGAATTAACCCCGAGATCCCTGACTTCCATTCGAGGAGCTGCCCCGCCCTATGCCGAACTTTTCTGCCGAAGAGGACCTTCGGATTCAGTACAACGACGAGATGCCGCGGCATGCGCGCATCAAGGTCATCGGGGTCGGGGGTGGCGGCAACAATGCGGTCAATCGAATGATCTCAGCCGGCGTGGAGGGTGTGGAGTTCATCGCCGCCAACACCGACGTGCAGGCGCTGCAGTCGAGCCAGGCGGCCGTGAAGCTCCAGCTGGGGGTCAAGCTGACCAGCGGCCTTGGAGCCGGGGCCAACCCGGACATCGGGCGTAGGGCGGCGCTCGAGGACTCAGACAAGATTATCGAGGCCCTCGAAGGTGCGGACATGGTGTTCGTCACCGCCGGCCTCGGCGGAGGCACGGGCACCGGCGCCGCTCCGGTTATCGCGTCGGTCGCCAGCGAAATGGGCGCCCTCACCGTGGCCGTCGTCACGCGGCCATTCGGTTTCGAGGGCAAACGGCGGCTCCAGCAGGCCGAGCGCGGCATGCAGGAGTTGCTCGACGCGGTTGACACCGTGATCGTCATTCCGAATGAAAAGCTGCTCGCGGTGGCCAAGGACGCCGGCTTCTTTGAAAGCTTCCGCATTGCCGACGATGTGCTGCGGCAGGGCGTGCAGGGCATCTCGGACATCATCACCATCCCCGGCGTCATCAACCGCGACTTCGCCGACGTAAAAACGACCATGGCGGGCATGGGCTACGCCGTGATGGGAACGGCCCAGCGGACCGGGGCGAACCGGGCGGTCGAGGCGGCCAGCGCCGCCATGGCCAGCCCGCTGCTCGAGTCAGGCGCCATTGACGGCGCTCGGGGCATCCTCATCAACATCACCGGGTCAAGCTCGCTGAAGCTGAACGAGGTGAACGACGCCTCCATGATCATTCAGAACGCGGCGCACGAGGACGCCAACATCATTTTCGGGGCGGTGCTGGACGAGAGCATGGGCGACGAAGTCAAGATCACGGTGATCGCCACCGGCTTCCGGCAGCAGGAAAGCGGAGAGCGGCGCGAGCGCATGCTGGCCGAGGCCACGCTGCCCGGCAGCCGGTACATGGTGCCGGTGGCTCCACGAGCCGAGGTGCGGCGGCCGGAGACACCCGGGCGCTCCGAGCGTACCCCCGCCGTGCTCCCGGAGTCCGTCACGTCGGCGGTTCCCGTCGTTCCGGCGGCCGAGGTCGTTCCCGCAGGCGTGTCCGTCGTCGCGCCGCGGACTAGCAAAGAGGCAGAGCCTATGCCGGAACGGCGGGCCGAACTGGTTCCCGAGCCGGTGGCGGCCTGGGGGCAGGTGCAGCCAGCCACGGAACGGGAGCCGGTGCGGCCCCCGTCCCCACACCTCCACGAGCTGTCGCCCGTGCCGGCGTCGGTCTTTGATGATGAGTTCTTCCGTGGCTCCCCGCGCCGGGAGCGAAACGACGAACGCCCCGAAGAGCCGCAGCCGGCATCGTCGGCGCCCGAGCCGCGAGGCTGGGGCGACTCGCAAGACGTTCCCCTCCCACCACGCGTCAAAAGGGTTGAGCCGGAGCTCACGCGGGCTTCGGAGCCGCCCGGCCGATCCGGGTTCGCGGGCGCCGCGGGAGTCTCTTCGGCGGTGGCCGGACCGCAGGATCACCCATCGGACGAACTCGACATACCCGCGTTTCTGCGGCGGGGCAACTAATTCTCTCTCCCCGGGCTAAAGCTTTTGGGGCATATGCCGGTCGGAGGGGTTGGAGTCTGATGGATTGGAGCAATTTTGCTTTGGGGGATCTCCGGATGAGGATCTGGTTACGGGTGACTTTGGTGCTGGCGCTTTCGCTAGGGGTGGCGGTGTCCGGTATGGCGAAGACGACGCGGATGCCCCGGCACGCCCGGCCGGCCGCTACGGCGGGACGGCACGCTACATCGCGCACGGCCGCGAAGGGCCGCTCAGCCGGCCGATCCACAACCCGGGGAGTGAAGGCTTCCCGACGAGGCCGATCTGCAGCGGCCGGGCGCGTGGTCGTGGTGCGGCGGCGTGGCCGTAATGGACGCATCATCACCACCGTTCGGCGGGTGCGCTACGTCGAGCACTTCACCGGCAACTCCTTTGCCGAAAACGTGACCGAAGGCGACATCACCGCGGGCGAGGACCCGGTGGTGCGTGCCGCCGCGGTCGAGGCGCTCGGCAACATGAACGGCACGGCCCTCGCGATCGATCCCTCAAGCGGACGCATTCTGGCGATGGTGAATCAAAAGCTGGCGCTCTCGAGCGGCGCCGAGCCCTGCTCCACCATCAAGCTGACGGTGGCGCTTGCCGCTCTGGAAGAAGGCCTCATCAAGCACGACACGCCGGTAAGCCTGGGCGGTGGCTACCGCGTCGACCTTGACTACGCTCTGGCGAAATCCATCAACCCCTACTTCGAGGTACTCGGCCGCACCATGGGCTTTGAGCGCGTCAAGCACTACGCCAACATGTTCGGTTTGGGCGAGCTCGCGGGCTACAACATCGCTGGCGAGCAGCTAGGCACCTACCCCGATACGGAACTCCCGCAGAAGCTGGGCGGTGTGGGCCGGATGTGCTCGTTTGGCGAAAGCGTCTCTATGACGCCGCTGCAACTCGGCGCGATCGTCTCCGCCATCGCAAACGGCGGCACGCTCTACTATCTGCAGCATCCGGAGTCGCAGCCCGAAGCCAAGAACTTCACCCCCAAAGTGAAGCGCATCCTGGACATCGCGCCAATTCTGCCGGAAATGAGGCCCGGGATGGCCGGTGCGGTCAACGCGCCGTTCGGCACAGCCCGGAGTCTGCGGGCAAACTTCAACGCGTTCCCCGTCTTCGGGAAAACGGGCACCTGCTCCAATAACGGCACGCGCTTCGGCTGGTTCGCCAGCTACTCCGAAACACCCACCGGACGTATCGTGACGGTGATCTTTCTCGAAGGCGGCCGGCCCACCTTCGGACCGAAAGCCGCAGAGCTGACGGGACAGTTCTACCGGGCGATGTACGAGCGCAGCTACTTCCAGCCGCGAGGCGTGCCGCTCACCCCGCTGGCCCCACCGACGGCCGTGCCGGCCGAGGCTGGCGACGAGGATACAGGCGCTGGTGGGGGCTTGTAGCTCAGCCTGAACGCCGGACGATAAGCGCGCCATCAGACACAGCGAGGGCTGGCAGCGGCGTGTCGTTGATGATGTGCACCTTGGATCTTTTCAGCTAAGAAACGCTGGTTAGAACTCCCTGCCTGCTCGCGCTTCAGTGAGTGGACGTGTGCGGCGGTCCGCAGCATCGCCGGAGACGGACGCGAACACAACTAGAGGCAAAGGGAGTTCGTCGAGGGAGCTGGTCGGCATCGAACGTGAGCATGGACGCGTTGAAGATTCTGACAGCAGCGGAGATGGCGGAGGTCGACCGGCGAACGGAGGCGGAGGCCGGTGTTCCCCTGGCGTCGCTCATGGAGGCAGCGGGTGGGGCGGTCGCTCGCTTTTGCCTGCGGCACTATCCCGGCGCTAAGCGGGCCGTGGTGC
>CAXUCK010000059.1:0-7830 GCA_964249375.1 uncultured Acidobacteriaceae bacterium | reverse complement strand
GCTTTGTGGCAAGGGAAATAACGGCGGGGACGGGTTGGTGGCGGCACGGGTGCTCGCGGCGGCGGGGCGCGCGGTGCATGTGCTGCTGCTCGGACGGGAAGACGAGCTGAAAGGGCCGGCGGCGGAGGCGCTCCGGCGGCTGCGGGCAGAGGCAGCCAGTGTGGCCGTCCACACCGTGGCAGATGATGACGCAGCAAGGGGGCTGGCGGGAGCGTTCGGCGAGGCAGACTTGCTGGTGGACGCGATCGTGGGGACCGGGTTCAAGCCGCCCCTGCGCGGAAGTGCGGCGGTCCTCCGCGACGAGGTCAATCGCCTCACGGCACCGGTCGTCGCGGTCGATCTGCCCAGCGGTTGGGACGCCGACGCAATGTCGCAACACGCGGACGGAACCGAGGGCTTGAAGACAAACACCGCGCTCCGGCAGACAGCGAACGACGGCGCCCCGCGGCCGCAAGAGCAGACGCATGGAGCTTTCCGGGCCGACGCGGTCGTTACGTTCACTGCTCCCAAGCGGGCGCATGTCTTTGGCCACCTCACACCGGGGGTGACGTTTGGACCGGTCGTGGTCGCGGAAATCGGCTCGCCGGAACCCCTGGTCACTTCCAGCGAAAACCTCACGTGGACCGGTTCCGCGAAGCAGATTGCGGAGCCGCCAAGAAACATCAACTCGAACAAGGGCATGTACGGCCACGTGCTGCTCGTGGCGGGCAGCTACGGCAAGGCGGGCGCACCCAGCATGGCATCGCTCGCCGCCTTGCGGGCAGGCGCCGGGCTGGTGACCGCCGCGGTGCCGAAGAGCATCCTGAACACCGTCACGCTGGTGACACCTGAACTGATGACGGTGCCGCTCGAAGAAGATGCAGCCGGCACGGCATCGCTGGCAAACCTGGACGAAAAGGCACTGGCGGAGCTGACCAAGGGCATCAAGCTGCTGGCGATCGGACCGGGTCTTTCAACCGAGGGCGAAGCGAGCGAGTTTGCGCGGGGCCTGATCGATCGGTCTACGATGCCCGTCGTGATCGATGCGGACGGGCTGAACGCCTATGCGGGGCGGGCGGAGCTGCTGAACGGCGTTTCCGGCCGGGGCATGGGTACGGGAAAGGAGCGGACCGTCGTGCTCACGCCGCATCCCGGAGAGATGGCGCGCCTGATCGGCGGCACGGTGAAGCAGGTGGAAGCGGACCGGATCGGGCTGGCGCGGCGGTTCGCAACGGAACATGGCGTGACCCTTGTGCTCAAGGGCTGGCGCACTCTGGTCGCCCATCCCGACGGGCGCATCGCCGTCAACACCACCGGGAATCCGGGCATGGCCAAGGGCGGCAGCGGCGACATTCTGACGGGGATCGTTGCAGCCATGCTTGCGCAGTTCCCGGAGCAGGTTGCCGAGGCCGTCGAGGCGGCCGTGTACCTCCATGGTCTCGCAGCCGATCTGGCCGTGGCGCGTGGCGACCGGGAAGAGCACACCCTGCTGGCGACCGATACCGTGGCGCATCTCGGGGCGGCATTTCGCTATCGCGTGCGGGACGCCGACGGCTTCACCTGGCTGGCAGGCGTGCACGCGTAAGACACACATACGAGAACATCGACGGAGGTTTGGTTTGGAGGAGTGGACACGGGAAAAGCGGTTTCGGACTCGCAGCGTCGCCGGCACGCTGGCGCTGGGACAGACGATGGCGGAGATCCTCGTGCCGGCGGCGCGGGTCGTGGTGCTGCGCGGCGAGGTAGGCGCCGGGAAAACCACGCTGGTGAAGGGCATCGCGGAAGCCCTGGGTGCGGCGACCGAGGACGAGGTCACCAGCCCCACCTTCACGCTCCTGCACGAGTATCACGGGGCGAGGGTGACCCTGTACCACCTGGACCTGTACCGTCTGGAGACCGAGGAGCAGATTGCGGTTCTCGGCCTGGAGGAGATGGCGGCCGAGGAGAACGCGCTCGTGCTGGTGGAGTGGGGAGAGCGCTTCGCCAGCGTTGTGGGGATGGCCAACGCGGAAATCGCCATGGGCCAGGGTGAGGCGGAGGAGGAGCGGCTGCTGCTGGTTCGCTGGCGGTAGAGCCTCCAGCGTATGCTGGTCGGGCAAAGCTTCGGAGGCACGGATGCGGCGATTGGTTCTGGCGATAGTTCTTACATCCACCGAGGCTGGCTGGACGGGCGGAGAGCCGCGCCTCCAGGCCACGGTGGCGCAAGCACCCTCGGAAGCTGGCGACGAGACCGCTGCAAAAACTAACGCGTCGTTGGCCGACGAACGCTGGCTGGCGCTGGTGGACGCCGGGAAATGGACGGACTCTTGGAAGGAAGCGTCCACCGCCTTTCGGAAAGCAGTGCCGGAAGAGAAGTGGGTCACGGGGGTGGAAGGCGTGCGCAAGCCGCTGGGCAAGTTGTTGCACCGGCAGCTCGGCAGCGCAGCCTACAGCACCTCGTTGCCGGGCGTCCCGGACGGGCAGTACGTGCTGTCGCAGTACCGCACCAGCTTTGAGGGCAAGGCCGACGCCATCGAGACCGTCGTCGCGCAGTCGGATACCGACGGCATCTGGCGCGTGTCGGGCTACTACATCAAGTAGCTGCGCCCGAACTACCGAGGTGTGAGGCGCCCGGTGTAGCGGAAGATGGCGCACTGCTCATCGCCCGTCGATCCGTAGTCGAGCTGCGTCGCGATCTCCTGGAGGTCCGCGATGTGATCTTCGGTCGACATGGGCACGGCGCCGGACCAGAGAAGCTGAAACGCGGGATTGCGCGTCAGCACACGGGAGTGCTCCGCGTTGACGTAAAGCAGGTCAAGCTGGCGAGGCCGGGCCAGGAAGTCCGTTTCAACACGGCCAAGGAACTTGCGCAGCAGCGGTGCCTCAAACGGATGGAAGCGGTGAACGAGGGTGGGGGGCTCCGGCAGGGGGACCTCAAGCGCGTCGCCGCGCACCAGGCGAATGGGAGAAAGCAGCTCGGGGGTTCCCTTCGCGTTCGCTGGCGGCATTTCCGCGAGCGCGAGATTGCGTTCGGCGACGGTGGCAAGCTGCGGGTTGAGCTCGACTCCAACAACCTGCCGAAACGGGTTCTCGGCCGCAACCAGCACGGCCCGGCCTTTCCCCGCGCCGACGTCGAGGAACGTGTAGCGATCCAGCGGAAAGGGCGGCGCGGTGCGGTGCTGCCACAGATCGAGCAGCGCGCGTAGGATCGACGGCGCAACCCCGTAGTAGGCAGTCACGTGCCGGTCGGAAGGGTGGCCGGTCAGGAGGTCGCGCGCGGGAATCAGGCCACCGGTGTCGGTGCCTCGAAGCTGGTCGAACGGGTGAACAGGATGCTGCGCGGCAGCCACCGGGGGCACGAGTTTGGGGCGGCGGTTCGGCATGCTGGCTAACGGATCTGGACCAGGTTCCGGTTTCCGTCCAGGCCAAGCACGCGCCGGCCGGCCGGCGTAATGCGCAGCGGAGACCACCGCGGCTGCTCGCGGAACAGGACCTCCGTCTGGCTCACGCTCTCGAGACCCGCGAGGCGATTCCCGATCTGTGCGGAAATCTGGGCGGTTGCCGCTTCGTCCTCCATCCGCGGGAGCAAAGTGATCTGGACACAATACCTTTCGGGGACCCCAGGAACCGTGGCACCAGGGGCATGGAGGTCGGGGGCGATCGCGACGCCGTAAACCAGTCCGAGGTCCACGATGTTGCACGGCAGCTCCGGGTCATAGCAGTCGCGAAGCGCCTGAAGCAACTCAGTCTCGGTAAACAGCGGCATGCGCGTCAGCTTCGGCGATCGACCAGGTACTGGGCGAGCGATTTGAGCGGAAGCGCGGCAGGGCCAAGCGGATCCAGGGCCGCGAAAGCCGCCTCGATGAGCTGCCTCGCATCCTGACGCGCATGCTCGAGGCCAAAGACAGCGGGCCAGGTTGCCTTTGTGCTGGCCGTGTCCTTGCCGGCCGTTTTGCCGAGCTGGGCGGAGTCCTCCGTCATGTCCAGAATGTCGTCCACAATCTGGAAAGCCAGGCCGGCGCTCTGGCCAAACAGACGCAGCCGGGAGATCAGATCGGCATGCTCGTGCGGAGGGAGGTCGGTCCGGTTCGCCAAGCCAAGAAGGCCGCCGGCGACAACCGACGCAGTGATCAGCGCCCCCGTCTTTGCGCGGTGGATCTGCTCCACAAGATCAGCGGTGGGAACGGTACCCTCGGACTCGATATCAACCACCTGTCCGCCGATCATCCCCGGAGGCAGACCGCCCGGGGCGGCCATGTCGGGCCTGCCCAGGGGCGCCGGCGGCGTGGCAGGGACAGAGGCGGCCCCCAGGCCCGATCCAATCGACAGCGAAATCTCCCGCTGAATCCTCACGGTGGTCTCCGCCGGTGTGGGCAGATGCGCAAGCGTCTGGAAGGCCAGGGTCTGCAGCGCGTCGCCGGCGAGGATCGCGATTGCCTCACCAAACACGACATGGCAGGTGGGCTGTCCGCGGCGCAGGTCGTCGTTATCGAGCGCGGGCAAGTCGTCGTGGATGAGCGAATATGTGTGGATCATCTCTAGCGCGGCGCCAAGGTCATCCGCTCCGGCCGGGTCAACCTCGTGCGCGGCGGTCGCGCGCGCTGCCTCCATCGCCAGGATCGGCCGCAAACGTTTGCCACCGGCAAACACGGAGTGGCGCATCGCGCGGTGGATGGAGTGGGGCGGCGTTTCGGGACCGGGCAGAAGGCGTTCTAAAGCCGCGTCTGTGCGCTGCGCGCCTGATTCAATCAGCAGTTTCACTTCGGCAGTCATAAAAATTTCATGATACAGGCCTCACGTTGCAGGACGTTTGTGAGGCCGCGAGGTCTCAGGCAGACCGCCGATACGCCCAGAGACCGCCCAGCGTGAGCAGGGCAAGCAGCGAAACGAGGTCGCCCGCGGTCTGGTCGGCCGTGTGAGCGTAGACGAGGTCGAGGTGGTTATGCCCCGCGGGGAGCGCGAGCGTAAGCAGGCCATCGTCGCGCTGCGGCCCATGCGCAATGGCTCGACCGTTGAGCATCGCCCGCCAGGCCGGGTAGTCTCGCAGGTTCAGGATCACGAACCCCGGCGCGGTCAGGGCGAGGTCGACGTGCTGCGGCGCCGGACCCGGCCTCGCAGAGCCTGGCGTCGGTTCGTCGGGGTCAGAGGCCACGCGAAATGGAGGATTGTTCTGCCGGAGGGCGTCATTGTCCGCCGGCTGCGGCGTGTACTCGTCCGTCGGCAGGACGGTGTAGTTCGTCGCCAGCGTGGGCAGCGCTTCGCGGGGAGCTTCACCCACATCACAGCCCTGGTGAAAGTGCGTGGCCGACGGCGCAGCCACGCATCCGGCAAGCAGCGCCGCAGCAGCAACGGCGAGGGCCGGGCGAAGACGGAGGTCGCGCATCGCGAACGCCGCCGCAAGGGCAAGCACGACTCCCAGGATGGCCAGCAGCCGCCAAGGAAATTGCAGAAACGCCAACTCAGGCACGTGACGCCAGAGCGGGAGCGAGACCGGGGTAAGCAGAAATGCGATAGTGGCGGCAAGGAGGGCGAGCGTTCGCAGAGTGGCTCGGCCAAAAGCCGGGCCGGAAACCCCGCGCACCTGACGAAACGCCGCCGCCAGAACCGCCGCGGTGGCGCCGAGAAGCGTAACGGCAACGAGGCTGGCCGTTCGCAGAACAGCGTCGTGATCTGCGTCGGCCGTGTGGTGAAACAGCGTATTGTCGACCGGCCGCATCCCGGGCAGCACCGCCATCGCGATCTCCACCCACCGCTGCTCATAAAGGGCCGGCACCAGATAGAACCCCGCCAGCGCCAGGCCGAGCGCGGCGCCCGCCGCGGCACGCAAGACAAGCGCGAGCGCGGAGCGGGGAACCTTCCGAAGCGCAACCAGCCGCAGCACGGCAATCAGCGCCAAGGCGTAGCTGCCAATTACCGCGGCCGGCGCGTTGGTGAGCCACAGCAACGCCATGGGAACCGCAATCCCCGGAATCGAAGGCATTTCCACCGCACCGTCAGAACCGACCCGGGGCAGAACGGCGGCCAGCAAAAAGGGAAGGATCGCCGCCGCCAGCAGCTCGGCAAAAGCCGTGCGTTCGTACGCCGTAAACAGGACGTAGGGATTGGAAAGATAGAGCGTGGCCGCGAGCAGCGCGCCGGCCGGCGGAACGTAGCGCCGGGCCAGCGTGTAAAGCGCAAGACCGGCAGCACTCAGCGCCATCCACGTAAACAGGATCGGAACCGCGGTGAAGCCGCTTGCAGCCGGGACGTACGGCAGGTGCGTCAGGGCGAGGGTGAGCAGTGCGCCCAGCGTCCACGAAAGTGGCGGATAGAAGACGAAGCGAGGCTCGCCGGCGCCGAACGCAGGCAGGCCGGCCCAGTGCGGATGGAGATCACCATGCGCAAACTGCCGGGCAGCCTCGAACCAGGAAAGCAGGTGAAAATCGAAATCGTGTCCGCAGCTCGGTCCATCGCGCAGCAGCGGAAAAACCGCCAGCAGAGCCACCAGCGGCAGGGCAAGCGGAAGCAGGCGCGACGCCTGGGAAGGGGAATGCGGTGTGCGCCGAAGCATCGCTTCCTATTCTGCACTCGGGGAAATCGTCCGGGCAGAGCCCTGCTAGAAACTCCCCGCAAAGATCGACTTCAGCTTCGACCGCAACCCTTGCTCCTCGCTCGCGCGCCGCACCTGCGTCCGGTGCGTATACAGCAGCATGCCGATCACAGCAGAGAACTCCGGTCCGGCCAGCTCCGCCGGCATGCGGCTCAGCGGCACAGGATGTCCGACCCGCGCCGGCACCCGCAGGAGGCTCTCCGCATGGTCCAGCAGACCCGACGTCATCGCACCGCCGCCGGTCAGTACACAACCTGCGCCCAGCGCCTCCAGCACACCGCCGCCGCGCAGGTTATCCCGCAGCATCGTAAACAGCTCGCGCGCCCGCGGCTCCAGAATCTCCGCCAGAAATCGCTGCCGCACCATGCGCCCCACCTGTCCGCCGCCGCCCAGCTCGCCCACCGTCAGGTCGCCGCCAATCTGGATCTCGTTCAGCTGCGGCACCGCCGTCACCACGCAGTGGCCAAAGGTCCGCTTCAGGTGCTCCGCCTCTTCCACCGTCACATGCAGCCCCACCGCCAGGTCGTTCGTAAAATGGTCCCCACCGATCGGCAGCACCGCGGTGTGGGCCACCGCTCCTTCAAAAAACACCGCCAGCTCCGTCGTGCTCGCGCCAATATCTGCCAGGCAAACGCCGAGTTCCCGCTCATCCGCGCTCAGCACCGCCTCCGCTGACGCCAGCCCCTCATAGACCGTGTCCTGCACCTCCAGCCCGGCCCGGTTCGCGCAGGTAATCACACTCTGCGCCACACCGCCCGAGCAAGTGGAAATATGCAGATTCACTTCGAGCTTGTTCCCCACCATCCCCACCGGGTCATGGATGCCCGCCTGGTCGTCCAGAATGAACTCCTGCGGCAGCAGGTGCAGCACCTCGCGATCCGGCGGCAACGCCACGCTGCGCGCCCGGTCCACCGTCGCTTTGATCTCCTCGCGCGTAATCTCTCGCATGCGCGATCCCATCGAGATCCCGCCGCGCGAGTTCACCCCGCGCACATGCGTCCCGCCAATACCCACCACCGCCGTCTCGATCGTCGCCTTCGCCGCACGCTCGGCCGTCAGAGCCGCCCGGTTGATCGCCTCCGCCGCCGGCCCAAGCTCGGCGATCAGTCCCTTGCGCATCCCCTTCGAAGCCTCGATCCCGTGCCCGCGATACCGCAGCACCCCGTCGGTCAGCTCCGCCACCAGCACCACGCTTTTGCTGCTTCCCGCATCCAGCACCGTCAGCAGGCTCTCCGGCTTTGGCGTCATGGCTTCCCCCCCGTCCCCGGTGCATGGTACGTCCC
>CAXUCK010000058.1:0-12049 GCA_964249375.1 uncultured Acidobacteriaceae bacterium | reverse complement strand
ACTTCAACGCCGCCTTCGCTCCGCCGCCCGCTCCGCCATCCTTGGCACGCTCAACGCCCTGCATATCAAATCCCCCTACCAACTCAACCGATAAGCCGATGTGCGATAGATAAATCAATTCAGCAGATTTGACCGACAGGCGCGAAGTGGGCGGGAAGATTTCTATACCTCAGGGCGACCACGCAGATCTACATCTCCCAGTGACATCCCGACACCTGCTTCGGATTCGGGACATCCCGCAGGACCAACGTCCCATTCGCTGGAACCGGCACCGCCGTCCCAAACGGCTGGCCGTTGATCAGCTGGTTCGCATTCCAGGGCCCAACCGTTACCGCATACGCGGACTGAGGATTATTGATCCGGTACACCGCCCCACTCTGCCCCGTGCAATCCGGCTCACCTCACCATCGCCCGCCCCCATCCCATACGGCAGAGACGTCACCGTGTGCGGGTTCAACGCGCTGTACCCGAAGGCATAGTTCAATGCATTGCTCGCCGCCGCCGCCAGCAGTGCCTGCCCGGCCTGCGTCGGATGGACCTGGTCGCTCTGGAAATAACTGCCTGCGTAAGCCCCATCCGCGCCCAGCTGCGGAATCGCCGCGAAGTCAATCACCCCATCCGCGCCCAGCGGCTGTGCCTGCTGCAAAATCAGCGCATCGTACCCATCCTTGTCCGAGTCGAAGCTCGTCGATCCCGAAGCGTCCGTCCCTCCGCGAGACAGCATCGTCCCCACAAAAACCCGGCAACCGGCGGATTTCAATGTCGAGACCTCTCCCATCAGGTACGAAAACACCTGCGACGCAGGCGCCCCATACCCCGCGCCGAAATCATTGGTCCCGGCAAACACGACCGCCACCGTAGGGCCCGAACTAGACTGGCATCGCGTCGCCACGCGATTCGCATCCGAACCGTCAATCGCCTGCATCGTGATCCCAACAATTCCCCAGTTCGTCACCGTGTATGCCGGCTGGTTTACCAGGGAAAGCAATGAAGGCCACGGGTTCGTCACACCCCGGCCGTACGTCACCGAGTCACCGACTGCATGCAGCTGCGGAGCCGCCAGTTGCACCGGCTGCGGCGACGTTGCTACGCCGCGCAGTGACACCTCATTACGGATCGCCGCACTCACCGTCTTCACATCCGTCGCACCCACGGCAAAAGGGTAAGTCCGCAACCGGTACACCGCTCCACTGAAGCCCGAGTTGCTCCACGGATTCACTCCGCTCGATCCGAGAAACAGGTTCCCCGAGCTTTGCGCTCCAGCCGAGCTGCCCTGCGTCGTATATGTCGCCACTTCGTTGCCGTCGATGTAAATGTGCTCCACCGACCCCGATCCCGTCCCCAGCACCACGCCGAGCACATGGAACCCCGATAGGAGGTTCGGCACCTCCGTCGCATGCTGATTATTTACGTAGAGCGTCGGCGCATACGTCGACGGAAGAAACACCCCGTAGCTCGTACTCAGCGCATACATCAGGTTGAACCCGTTGCCTCCAGTCGAGCTCGATAGCAGCACCGGATACTGGTTCGCAGGCGTCGTCGTCGAGATTGGATTGATGTACACCGCTAAGAAGTAACTTTGCGTTGCATTCAAAGCTGCCGGCAGAGCGACACCCTGTTGTGGCGAAAACAGCAGCCCCGTCGAGCTCCACGTCGGTGCCGCCGATCCAGTCGACAAGGTGCCGTTATTCCCATTGCCTGTGCTGTCCGCAATCGCCGTCCCGCTCGCATCGAGAAAGTTGAAGTCGGCCGTCGCTCCCGCCAGAAGCACCGCTCCACCACCCTGCGACGTCGTTCCCGCTCCGCTACGAGGCGGAACCGCCCAGCTGCCATCCTCCCGCAGGTATCGCGACACCCCCGCCGCCGCTCCCGGATCCGGAACCGCGCCCGCCGCATGCGTGCTCCCCGATCCTCCGAACACCGGCAACCGCGCCGCCGGCAAAGTTCCCGTCAGATTGCTCGCGCTCACGCCTCCGTTGATCGTGGACGCATTGATCGTCCCTGCAGTTACCGTCGTCGCGTTGACCGCCCCCGCCGTCATCCCCTGCGGAGTAAAGCTGTAATTCGTCCCGTGCAGCGTAAGCGTTAGCGCATTTGCCGCCGGCTGGTACCCCACCGTATCGGTTCCTGCGTTGCTGTCCAACTGGAACAGGCTGTAGGCTGAATCCCATCGCCCGCACCCACGAGAATTGCAGTGGACGTCGAACACGGCGTCATTGCCCGCCTCCGCCTCGAACACGCGGCTCCAAACGCCCCGCACCTCAAACGCTGTGTCGGGCGCAGCATGCGTTCCGCCGTTGCCGAAGTAGTTCGCGGCAGGCGAAGCATTCGTGATCGTCCATCCTCGCAATCCCGGTCCATTGTTGCCGTCGTACTCAATCCCCGCCCGTATTTGCGGCGTCGCCCGCGGAGTCGTCTGCGACACAAACTCGATATCCGCACCCACCGCCTGCTCGTAGAAGTGCGGCTCCTCCAGCGCGTCTCCGTTCGCCCAGGCCACATTGTTCGCCGCCAGCGTCAATTGCCCGTCAACACTCGCCGTACTTTGGTCGAACACCCCCAGCACTTCAGCCATTGGGTACAGGGCAAACCCTCCGGTCACGAGCACCACACTTCCACCGCTGCTCGTGCCGCTCGCTCCGCTGCTCGCGTAGGTCAGGCTGTTTGATCCGGTGCTCGTCACAGCGAAGCTGCCGTTATAACTCGCGTCCGCCACGCCGCTCACCGTCAACGTTAGCCCATTGACATTCACCGGTAGCGCCGTCGCCGTCGTCACCGTCACCACACCACCAGACCGCGCCACGCTCGCCACGGGCACGTTCAGGTTCAGATACGCACTGCTCAACCCCGATGTCCCCACCAGCGGCACCAGTCCCGCCGCGTAGTACAAACCTGTAGCCGAATACGATCCAATCACCGGAAAGACCTGCCGAATGCCTGCGCTCGTATCGACCGTCTGCTCCAGCCCATACCCGCACAGCCCGCCGAACGCCAGCGTCGCCCCCGTGTTGTGCAGTTTGTTGAACGTCATCTGCAGGTGCGTCGCATCTGTAACCGTGTAAGGCACCATTTCGTAATTCGTCGGGTTCGACGGTGTGACCGCGTCCGCCACGCAAGCCACACCGCTCGTGCTCGGCAGCGGCGCCGTGCTGGTCGCAAACCCCGTCGGAGCCCCCGAGCTCGCAATCGCGACCGTCACCGTTCCAGGAGCCATGTTGTTCGCCTGCGACGGAATCACCTGCGTCGTCGCCAGGAAGACACTCACCGGAAACGTCGTCCCGCTGAACGTCGCCTTCGCCCCGGGAGCGCCGGTCGCCCCGACCGCGCCTCCCGTGAGCAGACCCGTATTCAGCACTTTTCCCGGTGCTTTGTCGATCAGGAATCGCCCTTCCCCCTGCGTTCCCGCGCCGCTCGTCGTCGCCACCGTCACCACCTGCGACCCCGCGCTGCACCCAGCCGAACACGTTCCCTGAAACACCTGCGTATCTTCGCGGATCTGCAAATCAAACGGATGCGCCCCCTCATCCGCTTCGTCACGAAATCCGCCCGAAGCCGTAAGGATCTGCGATCCAATCAGGCAGTCGCCGACGCCATAACAGTTGATCGCATTCGGCTGCAGAATGTGCTGCCCCATCGTGTTGTAAGAGCCATTCACGCTCAACGCGCTGTAGGAACTTTTGAAGTACGGAAAGTAAGCTCCAATGCTTTGCGGAAATAAGTTCGATCCGCCTGTCAGCCCGCGGTGATTGATCAGCACAGCCTCCGAGCTCGGCTCTTCCGCATTCGTGCGCTGAAACACGCTCGCCGCACTTCGGGTCGACACAACATCAAGCACCTCTGCCGCATCATTTCCTGACAGCAACGTGTCCACGGGATTCATATAGCTTTCCCGCTTCTCCCCTCCACGCAAATCCTCAACATGCGTCCCCACCGCCCCTCCACTCGGCAGGCTGGGCACCGCATAGGACTCCGTCCCGGGATACGTCGGCTCCACCTTCACATCGCATCCGCTCGCGCAGTCGGGCGTCGCCAGAGCACCGGCAATCCCATTGTTCCCTCGCCCACTCACGAATTGGCTCGCATACTCGGTCCCATTTAGGCGATTCGTCGCCAGCTGCGTCCCCGCTGGCTGCACCACTGCCTGCGTGGCTTGCGGAGCCATCGAGACGCTCTGCGCAAAGCCACTCGCCACATTCGTCACGCTCGTGTCGACATAGTGCTTGTCCGCCGCCTGCAGCGCCGTCGTTGGATCACCCGCCAGCACAAGTGGCCCTGTCAGCGTATCTCCGGACCGGTTCACAAACGGCGTCGTTCCGCTGATCGGCGTTCCCGCCACGGCCGCCGCAATCGCCGCATCCACGTAGCTCTTCGTCGCCGTCTGCAACGCCACCGATGTCGGCAACACCGTGCTGCGCACCACGCTCAGTGTCACCGCCGCCGCACTGACCGGAACAACCCAGTACTCGCGCGTCACGCTTCCGTCGTTCAGGTGGTACACCGCCGTGTAGTAGGTCCCCACCGGCGAGGCGCCGGCATTTGGGGCCAGCTGAGCCGAGAAAGCCCCGTTCGCCCCGATCGTCGCGGACGTGCTCCCCCCGGCAATCTCCTGGCCCGCCGCCGTCGTGAACGCAGTCCAGCTGATCACCACCGATCCGCTCGCCACCGTCCCGTCCGCCCGGTACACCGTGTCCGCCACCTGCGTCGTCGACATCGCGGCGGCGGTCGCCAGCACCGGCAGCACCACCAGCAGCATCATCGTCGCCGCCCATCGTCCTAACCTCACCTGCATCGCATCTCCTCTCGGCCACAAACGCCCACTGCGTCCCGTCTCTTGCGGAAGTCCGTTCCTCCCGAAGGCCGTCGTCCTGAGCGGGGCGAACAATCTCCGCATCTGCTCTCTTTCGGCTGTTCTCGCCAGAACCACTCCCGGATGTCCTAAACCGCCCGCATGCGTGCCGGCAGGTAACTCCGAAAACACAAAATCTGCGCCCCGTCGTTTGCATCCACCACCGGCAACGCACGAAACGAACCCCGCAGCCGCATCCGCTCCAACGGAGCCGACAGTACCTCCGTCGTTTCCACCGCGCTTTGTATGCTCTGCAGTCGCGGGTAGAAAAACAGCATGCGATCTCCTTGCTCCCCATCCGCGCAGAACAGCCCGGACCACTCCTGGAAAAAGCTTCCGCCTTCGCGATCCACAAACCCCACCAGCTTGCTCACCTGCATCCCAGCCACCGGAGCCCCAGCCACCAACGGCCCACCCAGCTTCAGCACACCACCGTTGATCGCCGCCACTCGTCCCACGTTCAGCGACACCCGCCGAATGTAGTTGGGATCATTTCGCACGTTCGCCGCAGCCGTCACATACGCCGCGCTTACTCCAGCGCCAACAAAACCCAATTGGCCCGTGTAGTCGGCATCGACCGCAACTATGTCCCCGACGGAAAACGTCCCGGCCGCTGCGACCCCCACATTCAGCTGGGTTGCTGATGCGGCAGCGGCCGGGCTACCAGACGCGACGACCAGCGGCACGGCTCCGCCCGCCTCGCCGCCACTCCCATTTGCGTTCACCCCCGCTGCCGTCTCGAGCAGATTCATCTGCTCTGCTCCCGCCGTCAGCGCCATCTGCAGCTTGCCCCATTGTTCAAAGTCCACCTGAACCGTCGCGTCGAGCTCTGTCCTGGTCTGAGCCTGCGTGATGGCCGGAGCCCCCGTCTTCAGCTCTGCAATCTTCGATCCGCTCTTGCGCGAAAACCCGGTGCACCAACCCAGATCCACCCACGGCGTCGGCGGTTCATCCGGCGCAAATGCTCCCGCCTGCGCCGGGTCAAAGATCGTTGGCGCACCCGTCACCCGGTTCACTGGAGCGAAATATGCCCGCACACGCCGCGTCACCGGTGCCGTTCCCGGCAGCATTGCTCCCACCACTCCTGTGCTCACAGTTCACCTGCTTCCAGGTAGCACCGGACTTCCACAGTTGCCGTCCGGCTTAGCCGTTCCCCGCTCACCGTCTCCGGTCCGAATTTCGGTGCGCTCCAGAACACGTCGCTCCCCTCCACCGTCGGTGGCTCGCTGCTGTAGTTCAACTTCGGCACATGCGTCGGCTCTCCAACCAAAGCCGAAATCAACTCCGCATCCATCGCCCCCAGCAACTGACCCCGATCCATCCCGCCTACATCGACGGACCCATCCGTCACATACCGGATCTCGCATTCCATCGTCGCCAGCGGCATCGTTTCCCGAACCTCTACCTGCAGAGCGGTCCAGTGAAGACTGAAGATGTCCGGAATCGCCTGCCCAACAGGAAGCTCATTGGCTGCCACGAGCACTCCCGGTCGGCTCAGCCCGCGCACCACCACCGTCCGCTCCGGATTCAGCGCCGCAAGCCTGTCCCGCAGCGTCACATAAAACGTGTCTCGCGCATGCTGCATTTGATACCACTCCCGTCACATACTGTTCTGGATCACCGTACGTTGAAGACGCGCTCTGCATCGGTAGCTTGGCGCAACGCTCCAGGTTCGCAACCCGCCGGCATAGCCGCCATAATGCCGCTCGAAAACGGCTCGCCCGCTACCGCTGCCCACACCCCAGAAGCTTTTCCAGCGATCTTCTAGATCGCCTCCACGGACGCCCCGCGCAGCAGCAATCGGTAAAGGTACGCCGACCCACCCACGACCGATGCCGTTACTGCCTCAATCCGCAACAGGCTGTCACCCATAACCACACCAAACGCCTGCGCAAACAGCACCTCCACGCTTTGACCCGCACCTCCAGCCAGCGCCTCCACGCACGTAGCAGAAACCAGCAACTCGTACTCCGCCGCCTTTCCCGCCGTCATATGCGCTCGACTCTTCCGGAAAACCGCCGGAGCTAACTCGAGATCCTCAAACCCTGGTGTCGCCAGTCCCACCTGCTCCGTCACGTCGCCGGCCACTGCCGGCGTTGGTACCCGCAACAGCAACGCCTGCCCGCCGGTTGCCCGCAGTAGCGTATCCGCTGCCCGCCTCGACGCATCGCCCGTGCTCCTCAGATCTGCCAAGCCTCACCCCAGCCTCTCGGCCACATACGGCCGTAGCAAGCTCTGCACCTGCGAGTCCACCAGCGAATCGCTGAAGTACTGCATCTGCATCGTGTCCATACGGCTTGATTTCACCGTCAGCGCCGGCGTCGCCTGCGCGTTCCGAACCACCTGCGCGCACGCCACTTTCACTGAAGGAGGAATCGCATCCACCCCCGAGGTGTAGGTCAGCCCTAGGAAATTTCTTGGCAGGGTCATCTGCGCAGTCGCCATATCCACATCCGCCGTCGTCGCATCCAGCTGCGACCAACTTCCCGGCACGCTGAACGCCCACGCAATCTGCTCCCGAAACGTGTCGGCCAAATCCCCTCGCCGTGGCTGGCCGTACCGCACCCGAAGTCCCACCAACGCCGAAGTCGCCCCATCTGCCACAGCCAGCGGGCGATAACTCAGCCGTATCTCTTGCGTCCCCGCCGTCAGCCGCATCCGCTCCACATACTGCGTCACCAGCAGACTCGGTCGCCGGCAATGCGCCTCCATCAACGCGGACGCCATTGTTACCCAGTCGTCCGTCGTCTCCGCACTCAAACCGTACTGCACGTACTCAGCCGGCAACAGATATCCCATCGTTTTGCCTCCCCAACCAACAGAAAAGGGGTGGCCGCGCCCACACGCAGCCACCCCAGCCGTCCACCCACAAAATCAGTCCTAGCGATCGACCAGCACCTGGTAGTGCGCATAGCTCGCGCCCTTCACCACCAGGCCGCCAAACTTCACCACCACATACTGCGACGCCAGTGATCCCGGTACTCCCAGCTGAAAAATCCGTGGATTCGGATCGCTCAGCCAGTGATACTCGATCATGTTCTCGCTCACAATGTACGCCGGCAACACCGCCGAACCAGACCCCGGCGTTCCCGTATATCCCAGCGTCCACTCCGGAATCAGAGGTAGATCGCCCGCCTGCGTCGACAGCGTCTTCACCGTGAAGCCGCCCTCGATCTCCCGGGTATTCAGCACTACGTTGAACTCCGTCTTCATCTCGCGATCAATCAGATCCAGCAAAACCGGATTCGCATAAATCGCCGTCGGCCGGACCCCGAACGAGCTATTCGAAACCATCTGCGCCACCGTCGACTTCAAGCCATCAACGATGCTCGCCGAGGTCCCAATCGTCGCCACATTGCCGCCCGCCGCAATCTGTGCCCCCGCGCCAAAGTACTGTGCCGTCGTCGGCGAGCTCAAGCTCGTATCCGTCCCATTCCACAGGGCCACATCATGCTTTCGCAGAACGCCATCCACTGTGTCCGCCAGATCTTTCGCCTGCAGGTACGCAAACTGGCTCTGCTGGGATCCAAGCTCGATGTCGAACAGGTTGTAGTTGATCTGCGCGACCAGCGCCTTCAACGGCACACTCCGCTCCACCCGCGTCGGTGTCACCAGCGGCGCAACAATGTTTCGTGGATCCACAAATCCCGACGCGGCCGAAGGCGAAGGAATCGATGTCTCTTCGAAAAACCGCGAAGGATGACCCGTCGCCGGAACCTGCTTAATCCGCTGGCCAAAAATGCCCCTGCGGCGAACCAGGTCTGTAATTTCCGTCTGGTAAAGCGGAACCTCAATCGCTCCCGGCCCAATGTAGTCCGCAGCCGCACTGATCTCCGTAAACTTCGCGTTCATCCCATCTCCCTTGCACAACAGAAAAGCGCGGCCGAAGCCGCGCGCAATGTAAAAACCCTTCCCAGGACCGAAGCGCCTAGCCCAGCATCCCCGACCGCATCAGCTGCGCTTTCACCGCAATCCGCTGCTCCAGGCTCAGGCTCGACAGCGCCGCATCCAGCGCCCCAGCCTCCAGCGCCTCCACCGTCACACCCTGCTTCGCCAGCAGCGTCGCCATGCTCGCCGGCAGCGTCTTCCGGCTTGCGTCCTCGAGGCCCCCACTCACAGCCGCCCGGGCCTGCAGCTCAGCTACCCTCGCTTCCGCCGCTGCCAGCCGCTGCTCAAGCTCCACCTCACGCCGGCTCTCCACGGTCGCGACGATCTTTTCGATCGAAGCTTCCGCATCCTCAGCAAAGCTGCTTTGCCGCTGCTGCAGTCGCTCCGCAGCCTGTTCCAGCATCTCCGCCGCGGCCGCCAGCCGATCCATCGTCGCTCCCAGCTCCATCGACATCGCTCCGTCCGTCATGACCTGCTCCATCTCTTGTCCTCCGAAATCAAATCTTCCGCCCGATGCGCGACACCAACTCGGCACCGACCTTCAGCGGCTCGCGCCGTTGCACCGCGTCCGCACCGCCGGCCGTCGAACCGCAAACGTTGTCGCTCGGTAAGCCGCCTTGTCCCGCAGCAAAATCGCCGCGCCCGTAAACGTGGCGCGCGTCAACGTCCAAACACTCGCCCTCATATCCGCCACATGCGCGTCCGCCAGCTCGTAGCTCATCCCCATCGCGCCGCTCGCTTCCATCTCCCGCTCCAGCTCAGGAAAATCGCGCGCAAATAAGAACCCATTCACGTGCAGCCGGTTCCCATCCAGACCCGCCGAAGTGATAATTCCGCACTTCTGCCGCGCATCATGCCCGTCCCACCCGGCTTTGTACCCCACTGCCATTCCCAGCAGACTCGGCAGTGCCGCGTGCGCTGCTTCCCGCGTCAACAGCACCCGGTGCCCTCGCGACCCACTCGGAGCCCTGTCGCTCGCCACGTCCACCAGGGTCAGCACACCCTCAAACGGCAGCCGGTTCGGTTGACCCTCCACCTCAGGAAAGTCCCCCGCCATCGCCCGCAGCTGTACATCTTCGAAGCGCCGACCGTGTGGTGCTCCGTGACACCGCCTCGTCCCTCCCTTCAAAGCCGCGTCCGCAGCCCCAGGTCCGGCACTCGTCCGCGCCACCGTCCCACGCGCCGGGCGCGAAACACTCACCTGTCTCTCCATCGTTCCCCCAAGGCACCGCAATCTTTCACATCCAACAGAACCCGTCGCCTAGCCAATCCGTCACGAACACCACTTCCCGCTGAGTTACGCAGCACGCAGGCGGTCTGCCAAACAGCCGATTCTCTTCGCCAACGTCAACCCGGCTGCTCTGTCTTCCGCTGCTCTTTGTGTTGTCGTTTCAGCTCCTTCATCAGGTACCCCGCCAGGCTCTGCCGTGGCTGCCCTTCAGTCTTCGGAGTCACGTCTTCTCGGCTCAACGCTGCATCCATCCCACCGATCGCCGTCAACGCCTTCACATGCGCGATGCTGCCCTTCTTTGCCTCTTCCACAAAGCGTTCCACAATCTCCGGAATCGCCGCCGCTACCCGCGTTCGCGCAACCGTCCGGCAGAATTTCTCCTCTGCTCCGCGCCCGCTCCGCCGCACCCTCACCTCGTTCATGCCTTCGCCGGCCACGATCTCGCGGCAATACCGTCCCGTTTTTCGTTCCCTCAGCATCCGCACCCTCCAGGAGCCCACAAAACAACAAAGGCGAGAAGCACCGGTTAGCGCCTCTCGCCCTGATTGACTTACATTCCCAGAATAGCAACTGGAGCATATCTCCTGTGCCATTGGTTTCATATGCCTAACATCAACCATTTGAATAAGTTGCGCTCGGCCCCTACACCACATCCCCTTGACAGGCCACCACCGGCTCCAAAAGCCCGTGCGTCAGGAACTGTTCCGTCAACTGGTCCATCGCTGCCGCATACCGCCGCACCACCGTCCGCAAACCCATCCGCAGCAGCGCCGCCGTCTCACCCTGCGTATATTCCTGCAGCGCAATCCGGGTAATCAGCATCTGCTCCGTCTCGCCCAGCCGGCTCAGGCAGCGCTCCACGTCCAGAACAAAAATCACCCCGTCCTCGAAGCTTCGCACCCGGTACGACGTGACGCGCCCACGGAACATCTCCTGCTGCCCAAGTAACGACGGTACCCGGCCAGCTTCCATTGAGAGCCGCAGATACCGCCGAAGCATACGCTCCGTGTACTTGCGGTAAAACGCCATCTCCGGCAAAATCACTGCCTGGCGCTCGGGCGCTCCCGCCACCGCCATCGCCCAGATCACTGGTAACACACACGCCAGCGCGCTCATCGTGCCCCTCCCTTGTACGCCGTCGCGGTCCCACATCCAACCGAACGGACCTTGCGCTTCCGCCCGCCCGCATGTCTGCCCCGTGGCGCTGGAAAGTCCCTCAACCGGGCCGAGCAGCCTTGGCAGTAAACGCCATCCGCCGCGTTGGTGCGAACCCAAAGCGTTCCGCACCCCTCACACACCTTCAATTCCCTAAGCAGGTAACGCATCGTTTCCTCTCCAGGCAAAACACTCCCCGGCAAGCCTCCCGATTTTTCAGCGTTCGAACGGGCTCGCTCAGTTGTTTTGGGTACGCTCCTCTCTCGTGGCTTTCGTCGCCCTCTGAGGAACAGCACCACTTGTCTGACACCACCGATCCGGCACACCCTGGGAATGCCCGGATTCGACCCGAATCCCCAACGCTGCAGAGAATCCGCTTTCAGGAGCTCTGCAACTTCGAAGTGAACTGGTTATAACTTTCGACAAATATCGTGTCAACGGTACAAAGGAGCACATGCACCAAATATTGTGCTAGAAAGGTGCAAAGAAAGATGCGGTAACCGGGTACAGTATTGCAGAAAGACAAGTTTTTGCTTATTGTTCCCCCTATTACGAAAGTGACGGTTGGTCAGCCAACAATGAACTTTGCCGATCTCCAAGAGCTGCTCCGGCTGGAACTGGTCCGCCGCATCGAAACCGGTTCCCTTACGGGCACTCGACTCGCGCAGCAAACCGGCTTTCAACAGGCCCACATCTCTAATTTCCTCAACAGGAAGCGAGCCCTCTCCCTCGATGGCCTCGACCGCGTTCTCGCCGCGCAAAAGCTCACCATCGAGCAGATCCTTCCACTCGACCTCGCCGCCTCCGGAGCCACGCCCGCCGACCCGACCGAATCCGTCCCCCTCGTTTCCCCCTCGGTCGCCATCGAGCAGCTTGAGATCCCACCTGCCGCCGTCCTCGAAAGCATCACCCTCTCCACCCCGCGCCTC
>CAXUCK010000057.1:0-12246 GCA_964249375.1 uncultured Acidobacteriaceae bacterium | reverse complement strand
ACACCACCCTCACCCTCGACCTCGCCCCCGACCAGACTCCCTTTGCCGACCTCGCCCCCCGAACCGCTGCGGCCGCCGCCGATCGCCTCCGCTCCACGCTTCCCGCGCGCCTCGCCGATCGCTGGCTCGCCCGCAACGCTCCCGACCGCTGGTCGAACCCCGCCCTCGCCGCTCTCGACGGGAAGCTCCACGCCTGGCAACTCCAGCCCAGCGGCACCGAAGGCTACACCAAGGCCGAAGTCACCGCCGGCGGCATCGACACCCGCGCCCTCGACGCCCGCACCATGCAGGCAAAAAACCACCCCGGCCTCTTCTTCATCGGCGAGGTCGTCGACGTCACCGGCTGGCTCGGCGGCTACAACTTCCAGTGGGCCTTGGCGTACGCCGCCGCCGCCGGCCGCAGTCTCTGATCCGCTACTGCACCACCAGCGTCAGCTGCACCGACCGCGTCATCCCCGCGCTCGTCGCGTTCACCGTCAGCGTGTACGTTCCGCTCGGCGTCGCGTTGGCGGATCCGCCTCCCCCGGTGTCCCCGCCGCCGCCGCCCGTTCCTGCCACCGGAATCACTCGAGCCGCGCCGCACCCACTCAACCCGAAGCCCGCAACCATCACCAGACCGCATAGCGCGCTCAGCACCCGTCGACGACGCCGTAACAGCAGCAGACCAAGCGGCAACGATCCCGCCATCACCGCCCCCCGCCCGAGCGGCCTCGCAGCCGCAACCGTCCGCGTCGCCGCACTCGCGCTCACGCCCGTCGCCACATTCGCCAAGACCTGCGTTGATCCGCCCAGGGCTGCGCTCCCCGGCGATAGCGTGCACGTCGTGTTCGCCGGCAAACCCAGGCAGCTCAGCGTCGCCGTCCCCGGAACGCCCGCCACCGAGCTCAGCAGCAGTGGGTATCCTGCGATCCCGCCGCTCGCCACCGTTGCCGTCGCGCTTCCGTTCGTCGCGAGTGAGAAGTCCACGCCCGCGCCGGTCATGGTCAGCGTGTGCGGGCTGTTCGCGGCGCTGCTGGTCACGGTAAACGTACCCGACCGCGGGCCGCCCGCTGTCGGCGAAAACACCACCTCAAACACACAGGAGCTGCCCGCGGCCAGCGTCGTTCCGCAGGTTCCACCCGCCGCCATGCCAAAGTCGCCCGAGCTCGACAGGCTGGTGATGGTCAGCGGCAGACCGCCGTTGTTCGTCAGCGTCACCGTCTGGGCAGGGGAGCTCCCGCCCACCGCCATCGCCGGAAAACTCAGCCCGGAGGTTGGCGCCAAGGACACGCCCGCCGGCGCGATGCCCGTGCCGCTCAGCGTCACCGTCTGCGTCCGGTATTGGTCCGACACCGACAGCACACCCGTCTCCGCACCCACGTTCTTCGGCTGAAACAGTACGCTCATCGTGCAGGAAGAGTGCCCATTCAGGCTGTTGCCGCAGCTATTCACGACGGCGAAGTCGCCCGCCGTGACCTGTGCCGTGATCAGCGTCAGCGCTGCATCGCCGCTGTTGGTCAATGTCACCGTCCGCGCGGCGCTCGCCGTGTTCAGCACCTGCGTGCCAAAGGTGAGCGACAGCGGAGCCAGCGCATCGGTCGCCGGCGCTACGCCGATCCCGGTCAGCGACGCCGTCACCGTTCCCGCGCTCGTCACCAGCGTCAGCGTCCCCGTCCGGGTGCCGCTCGCCGTCGGCGTAAACGTGATGCCCAGCGTACATCCGGCCTGCGAGGCCAGCGTTCCCCCGCAGGTGTTCTGCGCAATGGCGAAGTCGCCCGTCACCGTCGGCGTCCCCAGCGTCGCTGTCTGCCCGCCGGTGTTCGAAACCGTGAGGAACGGTGCACCCCCCGTGCTGTTGCTGGCGGTGCTTCCGATTGTCGTCGCCGCAAAGTTCAGGAACTGCGGCGTCAACACAATTGAGGCCGCCGTTGTCCCCGTGCCGGACAGCGCCACCGTCGCCTGTCCACCCGCCACGTTGCCGTAAATCGTCAGTACGCCCGATCGTGCGCCCGTCGCGGTCGGCAAGAACACCACCTGAACCGTGCAGCTTGCACCGACCGCAACCGACGCTCCTGCGCAGGTGCCCGTCGCGGCGAAATCGCCCGTCGTGACTGCTTGCGAAATGTTCAGCGTTGCGTTGCCCGTATTTGTAACCGTAACGGTCTGCGCTGCGCTGGCGGTGCCGGAGCTCTGCGCCGCAAACACCAGCGACGTCGGGTTGACCGTCATCACGGGCCTGGCCGGGTATGCGGCGGTCACCAGCGGCGCCTGCCAAACGCCGCGCCCGTACGTGCCGGCGCGAAGTTCGCCCGTTCGCCCGTCTCCCGTCGGTAGGTTCGCGCCTGCCACGAGTTGCGTCACCGGGGCGTTCGGCAGACCACTGCCGAAAACACTCCAGCAGTTGGTTGTCGCGCAGCTTGTAACGGACGTGGTGACATACACGCCCGTATCCATCGCCACGTACACTGTGTTCGCATCATTCGGATCGACGACGATGCTATTTGCCGGTGCGTTCGGCAGATTGTGCGTGATGTTCGTCCAGTTCGCACCTCCGTTGGTGGAACGATAGACGTGGGGCGAGGTCGCACCCGGTGCGGAAAATCCCATCACCGTCGCGTACACTGTCGCCCCGGTCGGATCGTGTGGGTCGACGGCGACCGAGGACACGTCGAATCCCTGCGGGTTGAAGATTGCCGACACGCCCTGCCCGTTGGTCACGCGGTTCAACGCAACATCGGCCCACGCACCCGCTCCCACGCCGCCCGTTGTTGTCGCGAAAAGGTGTCCCGGCGCCGATCCGCCACCATCCTGCAAGCCCGCCATGCCGGCGTAGATCACCGGCGAATCGACACCGGCCGCCGGGGCTGTCGCGCTGCCCGCAGCGATCGACCGGATCATCGCGCTCGAGGCCGTGCAGGCGTTGGTGCTCTGTGCTGCCAGCGGTGGGCTGATCGCGTTCGAGCCGGTCCAAGCCGACCCATTCGCCACCGGCCCGCGCCACACGCGGCAGGTCCCCACCAGCACATCACCGGGCTGCGCCGGATCAAGCAGAGACGGCGCGTCGAACAGCGAGCTGTCGCTGTCCGTCTGCGTCGGCCCGATCCCCGCAACGCCGGCGAAATCCGTTGCCGCGCACGTCACACCGTGGCCACACGTGGTGAGACTCACGCCCGCACCGGTGGTGATGGTCCACTGCGTGGGATCAAGCGGGTTGATCATCGCCGACCCGCCCTCACCGTCGGAAAGCTGCGGCCAGCTGCCCGTCGCGCTGGTGGCCGAGGTCGTCGCCGCCGTGCCCATCGCGCCGAAGCCCGCCAGCACCACATCCGCGTTCGCCGGATCCTCGGCCAGACTCAACGTTTCGCCCAGCGACCCGAGGCTCGCGTTCAGGTTATCGAAGTGGCTGGCGTCAGTCGCCGCGCATACCTGGCCCGTCTCAGCCACACCGTCGGTCGATCGCCACAGACCGCCGTCGTTGCCCACAAACAGCAGCCCGGGGAGCGCAGCCGTCGCCAGCGCGTGCTGCGCGGGAGCCACCCCCGCCGGCGCCGCGCATCCGTTGCTCGCGTTCGTGGTGTTGCGCAGCATGCATTCGCCGGCCAGCGTGCACCGGTAAAGGTCCGCCGTGCCCACCAGCAGCGTCGTGTCCGCCACATTGCCCGTCCGGGACGGCATGGCCGCGAGCGCCTGATCGTAGTCCGCCTGAAAAATTTCCGAGCTGCCGCCGCCCACTTCCAGCGCGGTCGAACTCAGCCGCGTGCCGAAGGTCACGGTCTGCGACGCGCACGCGCCGCCGCTCAGACCGCACACATCCTGCCACAGCCCCTGATCCAGATTGTTGATGTCGGTCGTCAGCGCGAACAGATCGCCCGTCACCGGCTGCACCGCGAGCGTGCCACGAAAGATGGGGCAGCTCGGATTGCCTGTGCCGTTCGGGTCCGTCGGGCACGCGGTCAGGCTCAGGGTGGTGGCGGGCTGGTGCACCAGGCGCGTCCAGGTCGCGCCATCGGGCGACTGGTAGTAGCCGTGATACCGCACCGCGGCGTAAAACATCTGGCGCACCGCGTCCCACACCACGGACGTCACCGCGTTGCCGCCCAGGTTTTCCGTCAGCGGCATCGGCATCTGCACCGTCTGCGTGCCATCCATGATCGTGCTCATGTGCCACGTCACGCCCGCGTCAGTGGAGTAGTAGAGGCCCTTCGTCGCCTGGCTGGACGCATCCACCAGGTCACCCTCGGCCGACTGCGTCAGCGCCGCGACCACCGTGTTCGGCGCGGAAGAGCTCCAGGCAAATCCGGCAAACGCCAGCCCCATCCAGGTGTGCGAGCCCGCGACGCCGTCCTGCGATTGCTGGACCAGCGTCCACGTGAGGCCGCCGTCGGCCGAGCGCAACAGACCGCTGCCATAGTAAGAGTCCGTCGCGTCGTTCGGGTCCCCTGTCCCGGCGAGCAGAACGCCGTTGCCGACGCTGAGCGCGCCGATGCTGAGCGACGCCGTCGCCGTGGTTCCGGCGTTGTTGCTGAACACCGGCAGGTCGTCGGTCAGCGGGGCAAACGTGACGCTCGCCGCCGGACCGGCCGCGTTGGTCGACTTCCACACGCCGCCGCCCGTCGTCCCGGCATACACAGTGTTGCCAGTGAGGTCGGCCGGGTCCACCGCGATACTTGTTACTCTTCCGCTTACAGACCCAAACTGCAGGCTGCTGATGGCCGCCGGCCCGAGAGGCTGCCACGTCGCGCTGAGGCCGGTCGTGCTGGCCATCGTCCCTGGCGAAGCAAACTGCCGCGCCATGGCGGCATGCTCCGCGCGCGCCGCCGCAAGCGCCGGGCTCATCGCGCCATGTCGCCCGCGCAGGAACTGCCGGGTCCGCCGCGCGTGGGCCGGCGTGGGCCGCTGCGCCACCGGGTTGGAGGGCGGGGTGGCCTGCTGTGCTCGCCCTGGCAGCGCCCACAGAGCAAACGCAAGCGCGAGCGTCCACGCCATCCTGTCCCACCGTCGAATTCGTCTTCCCAGGAGGTCTGTTTGCATGACGCGGAACGGAGTGTGCCGTCACCTGGCCTCGGTGTTGCCAAGGGAGGCTGGCAGGTTCACACGTGGGCTCGATGGAGCAAAGGTAAGGGGCGTCGCCAACGCCCGTCGTCCGATTCAGCCGGGAGCGGCACACGACCGGCGCTGGCGCTCCTCCGTCGCCGCAGGAGAGCCTTCGAGCCCGAGTCTAGAGAGCCCCACCGAACTCACCCATTCCGCGAAAGTCGTAGCCGCAGCCCCGAAGGGGAGGGCTCACCCCGAGCGGCCCGCATGCAGCAAAAATGCGGCCCGCAGGCCGCACTCGCGCATCACGAATCAGTTCGAAACTACCAGAGACCCCACGCCCGGCTGATGTAATCCGCCAACGTCATGGTGATCAGGACGAGAAAGGTAAAGAAGCCCGCCGCGACCGTCATCTTGATCAGTCGCGACTGAAAATACACGTGCATGAAGAACAGGATCACCACGACCGCCTTGAAACTCGCAATCGCCAGGGCAATGATGGGGTTCAGCGGCCCAAGGTCGATGTAGGCCGCCCCGACCGTGATCCCGGTGCCGACCAGAAGCGTCGCAAACACCAGCAGATACTGAAAGGGCGTAACGATGTGATGTTCTGCGTGCTCGGGGTCGGTGACGTTTGCTGGATCGTGCTTGTCAGACATCGTTCAGTTCCTCAGAATCGCTGCGTGGGTTCGGCCATTCGTGACCATCCGCTCAAGGGGGGAATCAATGCAGCGGGTGGCGGTTAATCAGGTACAGCAATGGAAACAGAAACAGCCAGACAATATCGACGAAATGCCAATATAAGCCAAAGTTTTCTATCGGCGCCACGTACCCCGTGGTGAAGTCTCCGCGTTGCGCTCGATGGATCAGCCAGAACAGCAGACCGATGCCGATGATCATGTGCACCGCGTGCATACCCGTCATCGCGAAATAGAGCGAGAAGAAGACCTGTGTGCGCTGTGCCATATCCGGCGCCAGCGGCTTCTCATTCGTAATGCCGTGGGCGGCAGGATTCACGAACTCGGAAATATCAAAGTTCGCGCCGGGGATGTGGTGCTTCTCCCATTTTTCCTTGTACTCAAAATATTTCACGCCAAGGAAGACGCAGCCGAAAACCGTCGTCAGGATTAGCATCAGCACCAAAAAGCTCTTGTTCCGCACCTCCGCCGCCCACACGCCAAGCGCCATGCAGAAACCGGAGGTAATCAGGACCACCGTATTCAGGCCGCCCAGCGGCACGGAAAGCTGGTTCGACGCCGTCGCAAACGCCGGGTAGTACCAATTGCGGTAAAGCAGGTAAGCAAAGAACAACCCGCCGAAGAACATGATCTCCGTCAGCAGAAACAGCCACATGCCGAAGGTGCCGGCCTCCCTCTGCTGCTGCTCCGTCTCAAAGTGGTGACGGTGCTGCGGCAGCGAGATGTGCTCGCTGTGAACATGGTCCATCTCGGCGGAGACGGGATGGGATACGGCCAGTGCGTTATCCAACGGTCGTCACCTCGTTTTGTGTCTTGTTGGCCAGCCACTCATAGTCATACGCCTCGTGATCGACCACCGGGATTTCGGTAAAGTTCTCCGTCAGCGGCGGCGACTGAATCTGCCACTCCAGCCCGGTTGCCTGCCAGGGATTGTTGCCCGCGATGGCGCCGTATTTGAGCGACCAGCCGAGGTAAATCAACGGCATCAGGTAACCCACACCCAGCACCGTCGCGCCCGCCGTCGAGAGCACGTTCAGCACCTGGAACTCCGCCGGATACGCATGGTAGCGGCGCGGCATGCCCAGGTAGCCAAGAATGAACTGCGGAAGGAAGGTCAGGTTGAAGCCGATAAACGTGGTCACCGCGGCCAGCTTCGAGAGCGACTCCGGATACATCCGGCCCGTCATCTTCGGCCACCAGAAGTGCACACCCGCCAGGAAAGCCATCAACATGCCACCCACCATCACAAAGTGGAAGTGCGCCACGATGAAGTAGGTCTCCGTCAGGTGAATGTCCATGCCGAGCGAGCCAAGAAAAACGCCGGTCAGACCACCGATGGTGAACAGCCCGATGAAGCCGAACGCGTACAGCATCGGCGTTTCAAAGGTGATGGAGCCCTTCTGCAGCGTAAAGGTCCAGTTAAAGATCTTGATGGCCGAGGGCACCGCAACCAGCATGGTGAGCAGCGAGAACACCAGCGCCGAGTAGTTCGACACGCCCATGATGAACATGTGGTGCGCCCACACGAAGAAGCCGAACACGGCAATCGCGACCGACGAGAAGGCCACGGCCGTGTACCCGAAAACCCGCTTCCGGCTGAAGGTCGAAATGACCTCCGAGATCACGCCGAACCCGGGCAGAATCATGATGTACACGGCCGGGTGCGAGTAGAACCAGAACAGGTGCTGGAACAGCAACGGATCGCCACCCTTGGTCGGGTCAAACACGCCGATGCCAATCGTGCGCTCCAGCGCGACTAGTACCAGGGTGATGGCCAGCACCGGCGTGCCCAGCACCATCAGCACCGAAGCCGCATAGTGCGACCAGACAAACAGCGGCATGCGGAACCACGTCATCCCCGGCGCCCGCATGCGGTGGATGGTGACGATAAAGTTCAGCCCGGTAAAGATGGACGAGAAGCCAGCGATAAAGATCGCCACCGCTGTCGTGATCACGTGCGTGTTCAGGTAGTGGGTCGAGAGCGGCGTCGTAAACGTCCAGCCCGTATCCACACCACCGAGCACAAGCGCGGCCAGCGTCAGAGTTCCGCCAATCAGGTAGAGATACCAGCTCAGCAGGTTGATCTTCGGAAACGCAAGATCGCGCGCGCCCAGCATGATCGGGATCAGGAAGTTCCCCAGCGTCGCCGGCACCGACGGCACCAGGAACAGGAAGATCATGATGATGCCGTGCATCGAAAACAGCTTGTTGTAGGTATCGGAGGCCACCAGGTCAGGCTGCGGCGTCAGCAGCTCCAGCCGGATCAGACCTGCAAACGCCCCTCCGATAAAGAAGAAGAACGTAATCGAGATCAGGTACAGGATCGCGATGCGCTTGTGGTCGCCCGTCAGCAGCCAGCTCATCAGGCCGTGCTCGTTGTTCAGGTAGTTGCGCTTGGGCAGCGTGGCCGTTCTCTGATCCGGAAGGCTGACGATCGTCGAAGGTGTGACACTCATGGCTTCACCGTTCCTGGCGCGGCCGCGGCCGCCTGGTTGGACTGCGACGTGGTCAGCGTCTGTTGAATACGATAGTTGGTGTTCAGGTTCTTGATGTATTCCACCAGGTCGATCAGGCCGTCTTCACTCACCTGGCCCTGGTAGGTCGGCATGATCGGCGCATATCCGGCCACCACATGCTGCGAAGGATTCAGAATCGTGTCGCGCAGGTACGCATCGTTCACCAGCACCTGCGTTCCGTCCGCCTGCTGCACGCGCGAGCCATACACACCGGCTAGGTTCGGCCCGCGCGCCGCCGCATTGCCGGAGTGGCACGAAATGCAGCCAAGCGAAGCAAACAGGCGCTCCCCGTTTTGCGCCAGGCTCATGCCGCTGGTCGACTCACGCGTCCACTTCTCGTAGTCGTCCGGCTTCAGCGCCGTAATCTGCCCGATCATGCCGGCATGCAGCGTGCCGCAGTACTGCGTGCAGAACAGGTGGTACACCCCAGGCTCGGTCGCCTCAAACCACACGGTCGAGTAGCGGCCCGGAATCACCTCGCGCTTCACCCGGTAGTCGGGGATCGAGAACGAGTGAAACACGTCCTGCGAAATCATCGTCAGCTGCACCGGTCGGCCGACCGGCACATGCAGCGCATTGATCTCGTGCTGGCCGCCCGGGTGCTCGGCCTTCCACATCCACTGCTTGCCCACGATGTACACGTTCATCGAGTTCACCGGCGGCGTGTAGATGCGGAAGTACAGCAGAGCGCCCCACACAAACACGATCAGAAACAGCGCCAGCGGAATAATGGTCCACGTGGCTTCAAGCAGAGTCGATCCTTCAATGTGCGTCGCCACCGGGTTCCGCTCCGCGCGATACCGGACGGAGAAGCCGATCAACAGGGCGCCCACCAGCACAATGCCGAAGAGCGATATGGCCACCAGAAAGAAGTACAGCGCATCGGTGTACGGCGCGATGGTCGACGCTTCGCGCGGAAACAGCGCGGAGGCGTTGAGCCACTTCACCAGAAATTGCCAAAGTACCGGACTGATATGCATCGAACCCCTTCTACCCGTTATCCTTCTTGGTCAGGTCGTGCTCACGGCCGAGCTCGATATCGCGCCGAAACATCAGAAACATGAACCCTCCCAGACCTGCCATCGTCACCATGCCGCCCAGTTGCACCACCCGCGCCACTACCAGCGAGTGCTTATTGGTCTGCGGATCGTAGTGGTAGCAGTACGTCAAAATGTTCGCGACCGGCGACCCGATCTTGTTGCCGGAGGCATCAATCAGCCCCAGCAGAATGTCCTTCGGCGAGTACTCCACGCCCAGGTAGTACTGCGCAATCCGCCCCTGCGGCGTCACCAGCTCAATCGAGCTCGCATGCGCAAACTGCGTCAGCTTCCCATCCGGCCCCGGAACCCGCACATACCCAAACCCGATCGCGTCCGTCACCCGGTCGATCGACGTCTTCGGCCCAACCAGGAAGTGCCACCCGTCGGCCGTCTCCACCCGGCCATATCGCTTCACGTTCAGCGTCTTCGAGTGCAGCGCCATCTCGGGCGTCTCGCTTGGGTCAATTGAAATCACAACAACGTTGAAATCCTTGCCCGGCGTCAGGTGCACCATCTCGAGCGCGCCCGTCACCCCATCCATCTCCTCCGAGCACAGCATCGGGCAGTTGTAGTACACCAGCGCCACAATCGCCGGCTTCTTTCCGAAGTAGTCGCCCAGCCGCACCGGTTTTCCGGTCTCGTCGGTAAACCCCGCGTCCAGCGGCAACTGCGCATTCAGGTGCTGCGACACCGCAACCTTCTGCAGTACGCTCGGCAGCTGGTCACCGGTGTTTTCTCCCGTGGCCTTGGCCCCGTAGTCGGTCACCTGCGCCCGCGCCGGCACGCCACTGCCGGACGCCAGCGCGAGCGCCAGGGCCGCTGCGAAAACTCCCGGCCGGATTGTGTTGCGGAACGTCATATACCCCTGTTTTCTGCCAACACTCAAGCGTATCGGAATCCCCTGCCTCGTGCCTGCCCGGAGGGCCTATCGCGGAGGCTTGTTCTCCGCCCGCGCGCCTTCCGCGTGGCCATAACTCAAACGCTGTGCCCGCGCTTCCATCACATCAAGCTCGTACCCGGTGCGGGCAAATCCGTCCGTCAGCGGCATCAGCACCTGCCGCTCCGCGTCGCCCGCCATTTCCCCCGCTCCGGCCGTCGTCGTGGCCCCGCCATGCAGCGGCAGGCCGCGCTGGGCTATCAGGTCCATCGCCCGGTCGATCGGAATCCGCAGGGCGCCGCCGTTATGCGGATCCGAGCTGTAGTGGTCGAGCAGCAAGTCCTCGCGGGCATGGAGGTCCGCCGTATCCTGGTTGCCGTCATCCAGCTGCAGCCGGGGTCCCGGAAAGTCCGTCGTCATCGTCGCCAGCTGCCGCTGCTGCATTTCCGGGTTCGGCGCCAGATCCTGCCGCTTGCCCTTCTCCGCGGGCGCCCCCGCAATCATGTGGTCCTGGTGCCACTTGTCCGCCGGCCCGTCTTCCTTCACGAAGGCCGAGTTGATTACCTTGCCCATCACAAAACAGAACACAAAGAAGATCACCAGAAAGCCCGCCAAGCCGCCGAGGAACACGACCACGCCGCCCACGTTCACGTCGGTGGTCTCGTATCCCGGGCTGCCGCCAGGGCGCTCGGTCGAGGGTGTCGGCTTGCCGCCGAAGATGTCTTCCCCGGCGTCTTTGTTATCGGGGCTGTGAGGATTCGGATTAGTGGGCATGTTCAGGCTCCAGCATCTCCTCAAGGTGAGGATCGTTCGTGTTCACCAGCGGCCGCTTCATCAGCTCGCCCAGGAAGTACCAGCCCCATAGGCAGATCACCGCCGGAGGCACCGTCAAATAGGCCAGCATCGCGCCGCCATGGCCGAAATGCAGGTGGCCGGCCGAATCGCCGAAGTTCGGCTCGATCAGCCAGAACATGTCCACGCACCGGGCACAGATCATGAAGCAGCACAGCCAGATCATCTTCGCCTTGCTGCGCTTCAGGTCGCGGCTCAGAAGGAAGCAGAACGGAATCAGCCAGTGGCAAACGACGTCCAGGGTACAGATGGTCCACCAGCCGCCGTGGATCCGCGCCAGATACCACGGGATTTCATCCGGCACATTGCCCGACCAGATAATCAGGAACTCGGCGAAAGTGAAGTAAATGTTCAGCATCGTGAACGCGAACATCAGCTTGCCAATGTCGTGCTGCTCGGTCGTGCGCAGAAGCGTCTTCATCGGCTCAAACCGGCTCAGCAGGATCACCACCAGAACGCTCAGCGCCAGCACCGAGTACCCCTGGCCCACCAGGAACTGCAGGCCATAGATCGAGGAGTACCAGGTCACGTCGAGCGACTTGATCCAGTCGATCGACGCGGCCGTCAGCAGAACCACGTATACGAAGATGCCCGGCCCGCTCAGGTTCTCGAACCGGATTTGCCAGCGGTTGAAGGATCGCTCTGTTCCGGCCATCGGGTCCGCATCCCGCTGGAGCGACCACTTGTTCAGCAGGAAGACAAAGATGCCCATGATGCCGAAGATCACGAGCGACTGCACCCACACACTTACCGGGTTCAGCATGGAATGCTTCGCGATGGCCGTCAGCGCCTGCTCATCCGTCACCAGGTGCTGCGCCCGCGCGTTTAGCTCGGCCTGCACCGTGGGGAACGCCGCCCACTGGTAAAGGTGCTTCATCAGAAAGCCGACCGGCAGGAACAGCAGCACGATCAGCGGCAGCGTGCGCGTCATCGCTTCGAGCGGTCGCCGCAGCAGAAGGCCCCACTTACCGCCCGAAACATACTGCACCATCAGAAACGCCAGGCCGCCGCCGCAGAAGCCGAAGCACGTCATAAACCCGTGCAGGTACGCCCGCAGAAGGTGGTTGCGGCCATCCGGCGTCCACGCAAACAGCACCAGCGACAGGATCGCAAGCGCCGCCGACGCGATCAGCAGACGCATCCGCCAGGTGCGCACCGCCGACGGGGTAAGGAGGCTGGCCGGAAGCGTTCTCGGCCCGTGCTGCGCGTGCTCGTGTTGTTCGTGTACCGATGCCATAGGTGCCTTGTCG
>CAXUCK010000056.1:0-12274 GCA_964249375.1 uncultured Acidobacteriaceae bacterium | reverse complement strand
CTCCGGCCGTTCGGTCATCGTCGTCGGTCCCGAGCTGAAGCTGCACCAGTGCGGCCTTCCCAAAAAGATGGCGCTCGAGCTCTTCAAGCCCTTCATCTACCATCGCTTGGAGCAGACCGGCCACTGTACGACGATCAAACAGGCGAAAGAGCTCGTCGAAATGCAGGAGCCCATCGTCTGGGACATCCTCGAAGAGGTCATCAAGGATCACCCGGTCCTTCTCAACCGCGCCCCAACCCTCCACCGCCTCGGCATCCAGGCCTTTGAGCCCGTCCTCGTCGAAGGCAAAGCCATCAAGATCCACCCGCTCGTCTGCACCGCCTTCAACGCGGACTTCGACGGCGATCAGATGGCCGTGCACATCCCGCTCTCGCCCGAAGCCCAGATCGAGGCCTCCGTCCTCATGCTGGCCTCGCACAACATCCTGTCGCCGGCCTCCGGTCAGCCCATCACGGTGCCCACGCAGGATCTCGTCCTCGGCATCTACTACCTCACCAAAGCCAAGGTCGGCGCCAAGGGCGAAGGCCGCGTCTTCGCCAACATCGAGGAAGTCCTCATGGCCCTCGAGGCCAAGCAGGTCGAAACCCTCACCCCCATCCGTCTGCGCTACACCGGTCCCGTCCTCGACATGACCACAGCGTACGACGATCAGGACCTCACCCACACCGAGCCGGTCGAGTTCAACAAACAGTTCATCTCCACCACCGTCGGCCGCGCCATCCTCAACGACGCCCTTCCCGAGGGCATGCCGTACGTCAACGGCCTGCTCAAAAAGAAGGGCATGGGGCAGCTCATCAACTACTGCTACCTCAACCTCGGCCTCGAAGTCACCGTCAAGACCCTCGACCGCATCAAGGATCTCGGCTTCCGTTACGCCACCCGCTCCGGTCTCTCGGTCGGCCTCGATGACATGGTCATCCCGGACTCCAAGTACACCGTCGTCGCCGACGCCGAAAAGCAGGTCATCGCCGTCCAGCAGCAGTACCTCGACGGCGCCATCACCAACGGCGAGCGCAACAACAAGGTCATCCAGATGTGGTCGGGCGTCACCGAGCGCGTCGCCGATGAAATGTTCAACAACATGAAGCGCGCGGACAAGGAAGGAGCCATGAACCCGATCTACATCATGGCCGACTCCGGCGCCCGTGGCTCCAAACAGCAGATCCGCCAGCTCTCCGGTATGCGCGGCCTCATGGCCAAGCCTTCCGGCGAAATCATCGAGTCTCCGATCAAGGCGAACTTCCGCGAAGGCCTCACCGTGCTCGAGTACTTCATCTCGACCCACGGCGCTCGTAAGGGCCTCGCCGACACCGCGCTCAAGACCGCCGACTCGGGCTACCTTACCCGTCGCCTCGTCGACGTCGCCCAGGACGTGATCATCTCCGAGCACGACTGCGGCACCGTCGAAGGCATCTACGTCATGCCCATCATCGAAGCCGGCGAGACCATCGAGCCCCTGCGCGACCGCATCATCGGCCGCGTCACCCTCGAGAAGCTCAAAGACTTCGAAGGCAAAACCATCGTCGACGTCAACGAGGAGATCGACGAAGACAAGGCCTCCGCCGTGCAGGCCTCCGGCATCGAGAAGGTCAAGATCCGGTCCGTCCTCACCTGCGAGTCCAAGCGCGGCTGCTGCATCCTCTGCTACGGCCGAAACCTCGGCTCCGGCAAGATGGTCGAGATGGGCGAAGCCGTCGGCGTCATCGCGGCCCAGTCCATCGGTGAGCCCGGCACCCAGCTCACCATGCGTACCTTCCACGTCGGCGGCACCGCCTCTCGCGTGCAGGACGCCTCGCACCTCGAAGCCAAAAACGCCGGCGCGGTCAAGTTCATCAACCTCGTCACCGTCCGCTCCAAGGAAGGCAACCTGGTCGCCATGAACCGCTCCGGCTCGATCGCCATCATCGACGAGAAGGGCCGCGAAAAAGAGCGTTACGCGCTCGTCTACGGCGCAAAACTTCGCGTCGAAGACGGCCAGGAGGTCAAGCTCGGCGACACCCTCGGCGAGTGGGATCCCTACACCTTCTCCATCCTCACCGAGGTCGCCGGAACCATTCAGTTCAAGGACCTCCAGGAAGGCCTCACGCTCAACGAAGAAGTCGACGAAGTCACGGGCCTGTCCCGCCTCGTCGTCGCCGATTCGTCGGACGAAAAGCGTCAGCCCGCCATCCTGATCAAGTCCGCCCAGGGCAACAAGCGGTACCTCATGCCCTCACGCGCTCACCTCATGATCGCCGACGGCGAAGAGGTTCACCCCGGCGACATCCTTGCCAAGATCCCGCGCGAAACCACGCGCACCAAGGACATCACCGGCGGTCTGCCCCGTGTCGTCGAGCTCTTCGAGGCACGCAAGCCCCGCGACCCGGCGATCATCTCGAAGATCGACGGCGTCGTTCGCTTCGGCGACGTCTCCAAGGGTCAGCGCAAGGTCTACGTCACCGCCGACAATGGTCAGGAAGAGGAGTACTCCGTCCCCCGTGGCGTCTTCATCAACGTCCAGGAAGGCGAAGTCCTCCGCGCCGGCGATCCTCTGATCGACGGTCCGCGCAACCCGCACGACATCCTTGAGGTGCTCGGCGAGCGCGCGCTCCAGATCTACCTCGTCAACGAGATCCAGGAGGTCTACCGTCTCCAGGGCGTCGCCATCTCGGATAAGCACATCGAGACTATCGTCCGGCAGATGCTTCGCTGGGTCCGTATCGAAGAGGTCGGCGATTCCACCTTCCTCGTCGATCAGCAGGTCGATCGCTTCCGCTTCATGGCAGAACGCGATCGCGTCCTCACCGAAGGCGGTCGCCCGCCCGTCGGCCGGTCGCTCCTTCTCGGCATCACCAAGGCGTCGCTCTCGACCGACAGCTTCATTTCGGCCGCCTCCTTCCAGGAAACCACCCGCGTGCTCACCGAGGCCAGCATCAACGGCTCCATCGACACGCTCCGTGGCCTCAAGGAAAACGTCATCGTCGGCCGCCTCATCCCCGCCGGAACCGGCATGGAGTACTACCGCAATGTCCAGCTCTCCCCCGAGCTCGAAGAAGCGGCAGCCGCCGTCCAGCAGGAAGTCCAGGAAGCCCACGACGCCGAAGAGCGCGAGCTCGAAGCCATGCGCATGGAAGGCGAGCAAGAAGAACTCGCCGCCAGCGAATGAACCTGTGCAGCCGAGGAGAATGGACGAGAGTTTTCTCCTCGGCTGCACGAAAGTGTGATTGATCGTTATGGTTTAGCAGTAGTATGAACGTCAATGTGACGTTCTGTTTAATGTCGCATCCAATCTTAAGAGGTTGGCTTCATGTATGACTTTCTCAGCAGCAATCAAGTGAAATCGATTCGTTACGAGTTGAAGAACGACGTTGGCGGTTGGCAGCTGTCTGTTGTTCTTCCGAAGAGAGTCTCGCCAAGTGATCAATTAACTGTCATCAATTGGCTACACGATTATCAAGCCAGTGTCCGCTCGCAACATCCGAATTGGTTGACGACGATCCGAAGTGAAGCCAATGGCTACACTCTGCACATCCGAAAGACCGAGAACTCACGCGACATGCTTAACGCTGTCAATCTGATTTCTCAAGGAGATGCAATAAAGAATTGCTGGAGTGGGGCGTTAGAGTATGCCGGATGAGAAAGACGAGCCCGAATCGGAAGAGAGTACCACGGCGATCGAAGCTGCATCTGATCCGAACGCAGAACTTCCGACCGTTACTCCTCCGAAGACCAAAGCCTCTGTTCAGTTCAATCAGCAAAACAACTTTTATCAATCCATTCCGAGCAATGCTTGGGATCGGCTTTCGCCTGAGCAAGTTGTTGAACTTTCACGCGATATCTTGAAACATATGGACCTGACAGATGAGCGTGGCTACAACTTCGCCATGGATCGTGTCCGACGTTCTGAAGCGAGAAACAAACTAAATCTCATCGTGGGGTCGATAGTCGTGCTGGTCGCCTTTGTTCTGACCGCCTACCTGGCCACGCATGGTCATGAGTTTGTCGCGCTCACCATTTCCCTGCCTCTGGCGACGATCCTCGCTATGCTACTAGGCAATCGATTACTCAATTAGTCCATACTGATACCACCTGTCAGGCAAGCATCTCAAGAGGCAAATTTGGACATCTGCAGCGGCCGGACGCGCCCTCCCATGACAGCTTCACTGTCATGGCCGGACGCGCCCTCCCATGACAGCTTCACTGTCATGTGAAAGAGCAGATGATCAAAAGCATGCCGCTTCGGCGTACCCCCTCAATAGTTCAAGCATTGCGAGTCGTTTCTACACTTGCATAACGGCGGCAGCCCTCAGCATTATAGAAACATGACAACCCTCGACCAGCCCGTCTTGAGCGACGACCAGCAGACCCTAGTCTGGGAGGGTCTGATCGGGTCCGAAACCCGCGCACAATACTTCGGGGAACTCGTTCCTCGACTCCGCAGTCGCCAGCGCTGGCTCACCGTGGGCTCGCTCGTGCTCTCCTCCGGCGCGGCCATTTCGCTGCTCACCTCAGCCTTTCCCAACTACAACTGGGCCAAGGCGTTGCTCGCGATCGCATCGGCCGTCCTCAGTGCCATCTCGCTCGTCTCCTCCAACGAGAAGAACGCCATCGAAGCCTCGGACCTCCATTACCGCTGGCAAACCCTGGCCACGGCCTACCGAAACCTCTGGTCCGACATGTACGCCCAAGACGCCGTGGACTCATTGCACCGACTTCAGGAGCAGGAAGCAACCGTCTCCAAGAGCAGCACAGCCATGCCCAACATCGTCAAGCTGGTACTCAAAGCCGAAGAAAACGTCATCATGCATTACCAAACCAAGCTCCCCGCATGAAGGCCAAAGACAGTCGGGCAAGCTACCCGCCTCTTCCAAAACCGATCCCGCCAAAACCGCCACCACCCAGACCGCCCTCACCGCCTCCGTCAAGACCAGAGCGCCGGGTGCCCCATTCATGACAGCCGGGTGCCCCACATCTCGCTTCTGAGATGTGGGCCGCGGTGTCCATTCCTGACAGTCTCACCGTCATGGGTGGCTTATTCGCGCGGAGCGGGAACAGCGGGCAATCTAAGGCTAATGAATAAGCGTTGACGACGACCCTAACCCCACCTACCCTTACGACATGAAGGTCACGACCCAGTACGCCGAATCGCACCTCGAAGAGCTGGCCTCGCTCGCAGAGACTGGCGAACCGGTCGAGGTCGTGCGCGACAACAAACCGTCGCTCTTCCTCGTCGTTCCTCCGAACTCCCCCAAACCGGTCCGCCCCCGGGCCGAGCTCTTCGGCTCACTGGAAGGCAAGAGGCTGCTGACGAATGACTGGGATTCTCCGGAAACAAACGAGGAGATCAGCCGGCTCTTTTACGATGGTCCCATCTTCCCGGACCAGATCATCGAATGAGGCTGTTGCTCGACACGCACGTGTACCTCTGGATGGCGACCGATCCGGCTAAGCTGACGGCTACAGCCAGACGAGCGTTAGAGGCCCCAGAAAATGATCTGCTTCTCAGTATTGCCTCCATGTGGGAGATCACCATCAAGCTCTCCAGGGGCAAGCTGGACATTCCGAACGGCAGTCTACAGATGTTGTTCGACCAATTAGTGCTCTTTCGGTGTGCACCTGCTTCCCATCCAGTCGAACCATCTGCTCGCACTGGAACGCCTCGGCGCCCACCACGGCGATCCCTTCGACCGCATCCTCATCGGCCAGGCACTCGCCGACCGTCTCACCCTCCTCTCCTCGGATCACCAGATCGCACGCTACGGAGCGCAAGTTATCTGGCGCTAACCCACCCGCATCCAACCCCGCATGGCTCCTCCCGACAAGTCGCCCCAGGACACCGAGCGCCGTCCCACCATGCTCATCGTCCTTCTGATCATCATCGTCCTCGGCATCGCCTCCTTCCTCATCCTCCGTCCCGGCGGCAAGGGCACCACCAATCAATCCACCCCCACCTCGAGCGACCATTAGGTATGCACCCCGTGGCGTAGTTCCCCGGCAAACTCGCTACAATTAGATTGAGGAGTGGGGAAGGCGGCAGGGCACCTCGTCACTCGCAACACACCGACAAACCCAAGGAAATGAGGACTTTAGGCATAAGTTCCCAGATATCACGAAGTTGCACCCAACCCCAGGCAGTAACTCGCGCAAAACAGAGAATTTAGCCCCAAAGGATCCCAAAGGGGGAGGGGGAGGGCAAGGGAGTCCGGCCCCCGAGCCGCCGTTCCCACCCGATCGCAACCTGCCGAATCAGACCGCAGCCGCAGCCGAAGCCATCGCCGCCTTCAGCCGCCCGAGCTGCCCATCGCAGTCGATCTTCTGGAGCGCCGCCAGGCTGGCCTGGTGCGCCGCGTCCCACGCCGTCCGCTCCGTCAACGCCCGAAATGCGTCGGCAACCTGTTGCGCCGTTCCACACCGCAGATGCTCGCCAACGCCGAACTCCGCATAGAACTGCGCCGTCGCCGACTCGGGATGCACCGTGCCCACCACCGGCAAACCCACCGCCATAAAGTCCAGCACCCGCGATGGAATCGAGTATCGACTCCGAAAGTCGTCCACAGGAGACTCAAGCGGACCCGGCAGAAACGCCACGTGGCAGCTCGCCAGCGCCGCATCCCGAGCCTCATGGCTGCGCAGATAACCTGTGTGAATCATCTCCTTCGTGATGTCCTCGTTCAGGCGATCGAGTGTTCGTCGCGACCCCACAAAGTGGAGCTCAATCGGCGTTCCAGCCGACCGCATCTGCCCGAACGCCTCGTAGAGCAGGTGCAGACCCGTGCGGTACGACGGCAAGAACCCGATCAGCGCCACCCGCAGCGGGCCTGCACTCGGAGCCTGCGCCCGGTTTGCCGTCGCCTCCCGAACGAACAGCAGTTCCGCCGCGTCCGGCCGCAGTTCCTGCGCTTCGTGGAGCAGCGGCTTCGACAGCGCCAGCACCTGGTGCGCGTTCCGGAGCAGCCAACGATGATGCTCCGACTCAAGCAAAGGTGTGACCAACGAGTCCCAAAGGTGCAGGACAAACGGTTTCCCAATCACCTCTGCCAAGTGCCGCATGCGCTCCGCATCCTGTGCATCGATCGGAGCAAGATAGAGTGCGCTGGTCGTTTCCCGGTATCTCGCGATCAGGTCGCGTTTTGCCGTCTCGGCTAGCCGATGGTTCGTCCAACGGGTCGCTGAGAGCCGTCCGAGTCCTGGCTGTTTGCGGAGCTTATGAGCCAGAAATGGCCATCGCGCAACAAGGAAGTCCTCGATCCGCACCGATCGCTTGTCCCGGCCAATTCCGGAGTCAAACTCGCGCCAGTACAAGTGCCGCCAGTTCTCAAAGGCGCTGAGGTAGTGTTTGGTCTGGACGCCAATTGCCGTCTTCGACGACAGCGAGTACCGCGTCACGAACACGGGATACCGGTCGCTGCGCCCCATCTCGGTGACAGCCATGTCTCTCCCCACGGGTTTGATCGGGCAAGCCAAATACCCGTGATTGTGTACCGCCGATACCCTTCAATCTACCCCATTCTGGAATGTCGGCGGCAGCGATGAGCTCACGCAGGTGGTGATGCCGCGGTCGAGGAGCACGGGCTCGTCCAGCCGAGCAGACAACCTGCGGGCAGGCGCATCCTATCTTTATGCCTTCACCATCGAACCTGCCTACCAGCCCTGCGGATAAGAACTGGCCCAAAGGCCCGAACTTCAAGTTGATCGTCTACGGTTTTCTGATCGCCATCGTCCTTGTCGTCGTACTCGGCATCCTGATCATTTCCGGAGCCGGCAAACGGATCTTTCCGATGAATACGCACAGCACTCCGTCGCAAACCCATCTGCTGCTGCCTACCCGGACCTCTGTTCTGCGTAGCTAGCGCACGTCGCGGCTCTAAGCTGAGCGCGAGAGACGACCGGCGTCTGTACGGAACTTGCGCACTGCCGCGCCGAACTCGGCTGCCGGTACGGGTCGCGAGATCAGGTAGCCCTGTGCCTCGTCGCACCGTCGCCTCATCAGGAAACGCATTTCCTCATCGGTCTCGATGCCTTCCGCCACCACCTTCACGTCCAGGCTGTGCGACATGGCGATGATGGAACGGACCACGGCTGCAGCGTTGGCGTCGGTGACCGCGAGACGTACAAAGCGCTGATCGATTTTCAGCCGATCTACTTTGTATTCGATCAGGTACGAGAAGTTGCAAAAGCCCGTGCCAAAATCGTCGATGGCGATCCGCACGCCCAACGCTCGGAGTCGCTGCAACATCTCCACGGTGGCCTCGGAGTTGACCATCACGGTGCTCTCCGTAATTTCGATCTCGAGCGCATCTGCTCGGAGGCCACTTGTCCGTAGAGCGTGCTGCACGACATCCAGCAGGTTTTTCTGACCAAATTGCCTCGGCGAGAGATTGATGGCGACCGTCAGGTTCATGCCAAGCTCTTCGCGGATCTGCTGGCCTTCGCAGCACGCCTCGGTGAAGGCCCACTCGCCGATCGGAATCATGAGTCCGGTCTCCTCGGCCAGCGGCATAAAGCGTGCCGGCGACAGAAGCCCGTGCTCGGGATGCTGCCAGCGGAGCAGCGCCTCCATGCCGATCACGGCTCCGGTTGTGAGGGAGATCTGAGGCTGGTAGTGCAGGCGCAACTCACGACGGGCGATCGCACCGCGCAGGGCGCGCTCCATGCTGAGCCGGTCGGCAGTTTCCTGCAGCATGTCACTGTTGAAGAGCTGGTGCTGATTGCGACCGTTGACCTTGGCCGAGTACATGGCGGCATCGGCCCACTTCAGCATTTGCCGCGCATCGCCATGCACATCCGGGTAAACGCTCACACCGACGCTCGCAGAGATGTGCAGTTGATGCCCTTCAATCGTCATCTCGGGAGCAAACCGGGTTACCAGGTTCGCGGCGCAATTTTCGATGTCGCGCAACGAGACCATATCTTCCATTACAACGACGAACTCGTCACCGCCCATACGCGCGACGGTATCGGAGCTTCTCACCGCATCGCGGAGCCGGTTGGCGGTCTCGAGGAGCACCTGATCGCCAGCCCAATGGCCAAGGGAATCGTTGATGCGTTTGAACTGATCGAGGTCCAGCACGAAGATGGCAACCTTGGTGCCATACCGGCGGGCGCGTTCGACGGCCTGCACGATGCGTTCCTGCAGGTGAGCGCGACCAGACAGTCCCGTCAACTGATCGTGTGTGGCCATATGCGTCACGTAATCCAGCATGGCCTTGCGCTCGGTAATATCGACAGCGATGCCGACAAAGCCGGAAAGCTCACCGGAGATGCCGGTGACGGCACGCATGGCAAGGCTGATCGGGGTTCGGCTGCCGTCCCGCCGAATCAAGGTCCACTCGCGCTCGACCATCTTTCCTTCGGTCGCATTTGCGGTGAGAACCTGGAAACCCTCGGTTGCAACCGCGACCGGAAGAGTTAGCTCGCGGGCACGGGCTTCGAGCTCGCGGCGATCATGCAGTACCGTCACCGAAGCTTTCCCGACCAAATCCTCGCGGGAATAGCCCGACAGTTTTTCGGCCGCGCTGTTCATGGCGGAGATGATGCCATCCGGATCCGTGGCAAAGATGCTGAATGGCGCGTTCTGGAAGATGGAATCGTTGAACTCGGCCAGCCGCTCCAGGCGTTCTTCGTTGATGTGGGTCGCGGAAACATCGCTGCAGGTGAGGGCGACGCCGTCGGCCAGCCTGACTGCCTGGTAACGCACCCATTTCGCGGGAAGCCTGGTGTTTGGGAATTCGCGCTCTGCCCGGACCGGATCTCCGGTCTCGACCACAAGGGACAGTTGGCGGAAGAGGGTGCCGGTGGACCGGGGAAAAATCTCGCTCAGCAGCTTGTGCTGCAACTTGGAGCGCGGAGCTCCGGTGAAAGCTTCCATGTTGCAATTCAGGTACTTGGCGCAGAAATCGATAATCTGCCCGTTGGCGTCGCGCACCGCGTCAAGGAGACAGAAGCCATCGAGGCTGGTTTCAGCCGCTGCAATGAACCGGGAGTGCTCGGTTTCCATGCGGCCGTTCATGGAGCGCCGCCGCCACCACGGCACCAGGGAGGATGCAATCACCGCGAAGCCGGTTGCAACCGCCGCGTTGGGCAGGGCAAGGGCTTTGAAGGCCTTCAGCAGGAGACCATGCGGGATTTGCGCGGCGGTCACTGCGGGTCTCCCGACACTCTCGGCAGAAAAAGTCGTACGTGCGACAGGGTCGCCAAAAGACACCTCAATGGGATCAGAGCTTGCTTGTCTCAGACCAGGAAAGTGAAGCAGGGACGCCTGTGCCGACGTCTCCATACAACGTAGCACCCACTCCGGACAGGAAATACCCCTCCTCAGTGTTATTTGCGGATCAGTAACTATACGGAAACGGGCCGGTTTCGGATTGGGGGGCTAGCGAGGCCCACGGCGTGGTTCAGGCGCGGCGGGCTCGCCCATCCAGTCATGCATCTCCATCCAGCTGCGGACAAGCGTGGGGAAGACGGCCAGTTCGGGCAGATCACGATAGCCCTCGCCAAGACCGACGCCATGCGGTCCGCGCTCAAAGATGTGAAGCTCCGCAGGAACGCCGGCGCGCTTGAGGGCGTCGTAGAAGGCGGTGGCCGTGAGGGAGTTGACCTGCTTGTCCGCAGTGGTCGAGAAGATGAAGCAGGGGCTGGTGTCGGCGGTGACGTGGAGGGAGATGGATATGGCGTTCAGGATCTCCTGCGAGGGATGATCGCCGATCAGCGCGTCCAGATTGGTGGGTCGCGGGATCGAAGGATCCATGCTGAGCCGGGCGTAGGAGAGGATGGCAAAATCCGGACGATCGCTGACCCGGTCGACGGGATCGGCGGACTTGGGATTGCCGGGGTCGTGCACCGTGGCCAGGTATCCGGCCAGATGACCGCCGGCGGAGAATCCCCAGAGACCGATGCGCTTGGGATCGACGCCAAGCTCGGCTGCGTGGAAGCGAACGTAGCGCATGGCGCGGGCGCCGTCGAGCATGGGGGCGGGGAAGTGGTAGCGGGGACCGAGCCGGTACTCGAGCACGAAGGCAATCACGCCGTGGGCATTGAGCCAATGCGCTTCGGACGCGCCCTCTTTTTCCGACATGAGGATGCGATAGCCGCCACCGGGTAAAACGATGACGGCAGGGCGCGGCGGCTCACGACGGTGAGGAAGTTCGGGCTCGCTCGGAGCGGGAAACAGAAACAGTTTGGGGATGTCGGCATCGGATTTGCCGAGCGCTCCGGGAGCCCCTTCGGGCCAAAGGACAATCTCGCGGGAAAAGCCTGTGGGTGGCTTGCTGGCGAGGCTGGCAGTGGCAACCTGCCCGGGAACACCGGCAGATGCCGCCAGAAGACAAAGACCGACCAGCGCGCAACGAAGACGCATCCTCGCCAGCATACGGCATCGCAGCACCTACAGAGCGGGGACGGGGTGTTTGGGCGAAACCTCGCTGGCCGTGAGCCGTCTATCACCCTATGTCGACATGGAGTCGCCGGGGTCTTGCTCTGGCCGCAATGGGATGGGGTTGTTGGTTGAGTGTGACGGCGTCAGGAGCGCAGGAGGCGAAACCGGCATCCCCGCAGTCCTCACCCTCAACGACGATTGCGGTGGATGCGAAGCTGGTGACGCTGCCGGCGGTGGTGCACGACAAGAAGGGCGCGCTGGTGGAGACCCTGACCAAGGACGACTTCGTGCTGCAGGTGGACGGGCACCCGGAGGTGATCCGCTACTTTGACAAGGACACGAACCTGCCGCTGACGCTGGGTCTGCTGGTCGACACCAGCCGGTCCGTCGCGGGCAAGCTGGACGAGGAGCGAACGGCCAGCGTCGGATTTCTTGACGGGATGCTGCGAACGGAGAAGGATCGGGCGTTTGTGATCCAGTTTGCTCGGCAAACGGAGCTGCTGCAGGACCTGACGAACTCCCGGCCAAAGCTGCAGGCGGCGTTAAAAGAGCTGGACACGGCCAGTCCAGGAAGCAGCGGGTCCAGCGAAGATCATGCGGACGACAACGGCGGCGCGTCGCAGAACCGGGGACAGCGGCCTCGTGGAGGTACGGCGTTGTACGACGCGACGTTTCTGGCGGCGGATGAACTGATGTCAAAGCAGACCGGGCGAAAGGCGCTGGTGCTGCTGACCGATGGCGAGGACCGTGGCAGCAAGGAGTCGCTGGCCAGCGCGATTGAAGCGGCGCAGCGTGCGAATACGGTGGTGTATGCGATCTACTTCAAGGGGCAGGAGCAAAGCGACAACCGGGGGTACCCGGGGAGTGGCGGAAGAAGAGGCGGAATCGGCTTTCCTGGTGGTGGCGGCGGCTATCCGGGCG
>CAXUCK010000055.1:0-12438 GCA_964249375.1 uncultured Acidobacteriaceae bacterium | reverse complement strand
GTCCACGCCCTCCGCAGACCATGCGCCCCACCGGCGGATCGGGGGCAAGCTACTACGTCAGCAACTCCGGTGACGATGGCAACGACGGCCGCTCGCATGCGCGGCCCTGGAAAACTGTCGGCAAGGTGAATGCCTCCGTTGCGGGGATGCGACCGTGCGACCGCGTCCTGTTTCAGCGGGGTGATGTCTTCCGCGATGCCTACGTTCGCCTTGCAAACCAGGTCACTGCCACGGCGGCCACGACGCTCGCCACCGACCCGCCCCATGCGTCCGGCAACAGCTCCTGCCAGTTCACCATCGGCGCCTATGGCAGCGGCCCCGCGCCGCTGCTTGACGGAGCCGACCCGCTCTCGCTCAGGTGGACCCACGTCGGCGGCTCCACCTACTCGGCACCGCTCGCCAACCTTCCCTCCAAGCGCTCAGTCGATCCACCGGACGCCGCGGTTTGCGCCTCCTCAGCCTGTCCCGCACTCACCCCCATGCCCAACGCCGTCAGCGGCCCTGGCCCCTACCACTTCCTCGACCTCGCCTTCTACCCGGTACAAAAACGCTACCTGCTCTACGGCGCGACCTCCGCGCCCGATTCGCCCATCGGGCAATCGCTCGCACTCCCCTACCTTTGGCACTGGCTTCGCACCGACCGCCCAAACGGAGCCGCGTTCCCTATCTTCTCGACCACGGACACCGGCCCACAGAATGTCGCAGCCAACCCCGGCAGCTGGTACTACGACTCCGTCGCGCACGTCCTCTACGTCAATCTGAAAGACGGCTCCAACCCCTCCAATCACCGCTTCGAAGGCACCAGCCGGCCCTTCGGTGTGCTGCTTCAGTCAGTCAACCACGTCACAGTCCGCGACCTCGCCATCGCCCACGTCGGGGAGGACTGTGTCCTCGCCTATGCCTACTCCGACGCCATGCGCGGCGGCAGTTACTTCACCAATGAAGGCAATCAGATCCTCGGCAACCAGTGCTGGAACTACGGCGGCATCGTCCAGGCCCGCGACCCGGAGCAGACCCGCACCAACACCGTCGAGGCCGGCATCATCGTCATCAGCAACAGCGAAAATCCACCGCACCTGCTGCGCGGCAACGCCGTCTCCGGCAACAACGTCGGCACCGCCGATGGCATCCTCGGCTCCTTTTCAAACCCCGGTATCTACATGCAGTACCAGGATGGTGGCGGCCCCGCCAACAACCTCGAAGCCGCGCACAACATCGTCCACACCACCATCGCAGCAGGCCTGGTCTACAGCGGCGGTGGCGAGGGGAACAACAACGGCGGCCGCATCGCCTACAACGAGGCCTACGACAATCAGGGAAACTTCTTCTTCGCCGGTGTCGATGGCGGACGCGCCGACCATAATTACGCGCACGAAAGCTACGGAGAAGGTATCCAGATCGGCGGCGGCTCGAAGTCGGACGGCAACGGCCGCGCGCCCCATATCATCGACCACAACCTTCTGGTGAACCTCAGCAACACCGCCACCACCACCGGCTACAACGGCATCGACTGCAACACCGGCGGCCGCGACGAGGCTCCGGCGGGCAGCCTGGACGGCGTTTGGGAAATCAACAACACCATGTTCAACACCAACGCCGCCGGCCCCACCTTTGAGCCCGGCTGCACCCACCCACACTTCTACAACAACATCGTCGACCAGAACTCGCGCACCTTCCCCTTCAACAGCACGTCCGTTCCAAATGCCTCCTACCTGGTCTACTTCACTCCGGGTCCCATCAACTCCGGCTTCGACTTCGGCCACAACCTGTGGACCCCCGGCACAAACCCGCGTCCCTTTCGCTCCAAGTTCGACTGCCCGGGTTGGCTCAGCACCATCGAGACGAAAAACTCCTCCTGCGTCGCCGATCCGGGATTCATCGACCCGCAGCACGGCAACTTCGGCCTCCGCCCAGGATCACCCGCGATCAACTACGGCCAGGTCGGTGTAGGCGGTGTCGGAACAGCCGACGCAGGAGCCATTCCGGCCGGACAGACGAAGCTTTTCTAACGTCTCTAAAACAGGCGTTTCTTCCCCGCAAGCCTGCACCACCGACGGTGCATCAATTCTGCGCGCGAAGCTCACAATCTGTGCTCCAATAAGGCCGAATCTTGATACTCTGGGGGCGCATCCAAAGTGCATTCCCTCGCACGGAAGAGAGAAACAATGGCAACCAAAAAGTCGACTGACACACCGGCAAAAAGCACGAGCAAGACGGCCTCAAAATCGGCGGCCAAGACCCCGGCAAAGAAATCTGCCGCCGCACCGGAACCGGCAAAGCCCGCGTCCGAAAAGAAGGCGCCAAGTCACGAAGAGATCAGCAAGCTCGCGCACCAATACTGGAAGGACCGCGGCCACCACCACGGATCGCACGAGGATGACTGGCACCGCGCAGAGCGCGAACTGAATTCGCAGTCACGCTCGTAGCCGCGCACCGTCTGGCGCCCAACGTTCAACGGCTAGCCGCGCAACGCCTCGCTTAGCCAACCACCATCGCATGGTGGCTCTGCGTCTCGGCTCGCGGCGCCTGCAGGCGGTCAACCCGCAGCACCAGAATGTCATCCTCCTGGCCGAAGCTTTGCGCCGCCTCTGCCAGCTCCGCTGCGGAGATCGGCTTCTGCAGCAGCTCGCCGATCCGCTCGAACCCAAACAGCACGCCATCCGCATCCTGTGCTTCCGCGACCCCGTCTGAGATCAACATCAGGCTGTCGCCTGGCTCGAGCGTGAACCACATCACCGGGAACTCAACGCCGGGAATAACCCCCAGCGGTAATGCGCCTTCCATCGCGACCTCCCGCCCATTTAGATAGGGCGGCAGGTGCCCCGCGTTCACCAGGGTAGCCTTGCCCTCCCGGTCGATATGCAGGACCAGGCACGTCGCGGTCGCGTGGTTGCGCTCACACAGGTGCTCGTTCAGCGTGCGCAGCAGCATCACCGGGTCGGCATGGTCGCGTGCCGCCGCGTTCACGATGCCGACGATCATCGCCACCATCATGCCGGCGCAGAGTCCCTTGCCGGTCACATCCCCCACCACCAGCAACACGCTTCCGTCGCGCTCGTCCGGCAGGATCTGGAAGAAGTCGCCGCCCACTTCGCGCGCCGGCCGGTAGTCGCCCTGGATACGCAGCCCCGGCACCTGCGGCATCTCCTTCGGCAGCAGCACCTGCTGCACCTGGCGCGCCTGCTCAATCTCCCACCCCCACTGCACCCGGCGCCGCTCCGCATGCAGAAAACGCCGCGACAACATCACCGTCACCAGCAGCAGCGACAGCATCGTCGACGCCGTGCCCAGCGAAACAGTGAAGCCGAACACCGAGAATGCCGTCCGCACATGAATCAGGTGCAGCTCATGCTGGTAATTCGCCGCGACAGCCAGAAGCACTGCCGGCACCGCCAGCCAGCCTTCGGAACGTTTGCGCCGCAGACCCCGGTAGACGATATACACCAGCAGCGCGGCCAAAGCGAGCTTCGCCGCCAGCAGCAGCGGCACCAGCCAGCGCGAGGCGCCCAGCGGCACAATGGGCCCATACAGCGGTGCTTGCATGGGCAGCGTGCCCAGCGCCAGCAGCAATACCAGACCACCCACCGCCACTTGGAGCCAACGTGCCGGACCTACCCGGAACCAGTACGCCCAGAACAGCACCCAGAGACCGATGCGGAAAGGCTGAATGACGACGGTCAGCAGAATGACCGCGACCGTCTGCGGAATCCACGCGGTAAAGCTCGTACTCAGCACGATGAGGTTGCCCAGCAGCGTCGCCAGCGTCACCAGGGCCAGCCACAGGTAAGCCCTGTCGGTTGGGTCCATGCGGAAATGCGTCAGGGACACGGAGAGGGCCAGCAACAGCACCAGCATCTCCAGAAACCCGATGCCCACCTCGTGAGCCGTTCCGTCCCAATTCACCAGCACCTGCGTCGCAATCGTCTCCGCATGCCCCAGCATCGGGGGCCCGTGCATGCCACCGGCATCGGGGCTGTTGTACGGCGTGGCACTGTCCATCCACATGCGGATTGCGATCAGCATCGTTCCGCTACGCAGATCCGCCGGCAGTTTGTAGTCCCTTGGGATCGCCGGGTACGCGATCACCGAGTGCTGAAAAAAGTGTCCAAATTGCCCGATTGGCTGGCCGTTAACAAACACCTGGTAAGCGTCGTCAACAGAATCCGGCATCTTGAGCGCCAGTTCGCGGTCGCCATCCTCGACATTGACCCGCAGTCGATACCAGGCGAAACCCGCGTAGCCCTCGTGGCCCTGCGCCGTCCACCCCGGCACATAACCGCTCGTTCCCAGGTCCGGATCGTCAGATCCTGGGGGTGGCGTGAGGTCCACCTTCTCCCATCCCCCGTCGTCGAACTCCGGCAACGCCCACTGTAGGTTATCCCCGGTGTGGAAACGCCACGGCCCGGTTAGCTCCGCGGCGGAGTTGCCTAGCGTGATCCGCGCAGGAGCCGCCGTCGGCTGTGAACCGGCAGTCTCGGACCCCGTGGTTTGCGAGAGAAGCGGAAGGCACCAAAGCCACAGGAGGCAAAGAAGCCAGCAAGTATGCTGACGCTGGCGGCGAACCCGAACTAGTAAGAATACAAGCAACCCCTATCCAGCCGCACGCGACCAAGGCGGCGTCCATCGACGGGGCGGGTTCATAACCGACGAATTCCTGACAACGAGCTAAACCGAACGTTGGATCCCGGCCCAACCAAGAAAGAACAGACCGGTGCCGAACAGTACAAAAGCAGCCGGTTCAGGCGTGGAGCTCGTCACCACACCACTGCCCGTGCCAAACAATGCCGGATCCACACCGTCTTCGGTAATGAAAAAAGCCGAGGCGGAGCCGCTGTTCGGGATGACGCCACTCAGGAAGTTCAGCACATATTGGTTGCCCAAAGAACAGCTGGTGGTTTGAAAAATGTCATCCTTTCCCAGCAGCGAGCAGTCTGGCGCTTGGCCGTTCAGCGCGGCGTTATTTTGAAAGGTGAATTGGAGACCTGTCCAATCCACGTTCGAACGGTTAAACCCCAGATAGCAGCCCTGAGCGGTTATGCCATCCGGTAGTTCGTTGGGTGCGCACGGTGCGAACACGATAGAAAAGGTCAGCCCCGTGATGTAATCCGGTCCACCGGGCGGCGGGATCGGGTTGGTGGGATCGAGCACGTGCATCTTGAAGTCGGGTTGAGCCGGGTCAGCGTGTGCGGCAGCCGTACCCATCAGGCCGGCGAGCGCCAGCAAGCTTACAGCAGACCGGGAGAAAACTCGCATGGTGAGACCTTTCCTGTTGAAAGAGGTTCATGGTCGTACAGTGAAGCAGGGCCCCGTTGTTGTGCGGTAGCCGCAGCTTACCCCAAGGTTGGTGAGTGGTCAATGAAGACATCTCTACGGCATGGCTACAGGTAGTGCGCGCCTGCGTGTTTCCGTTACAATCTTTCGATCGGTTTCACCATGTACGCCACTTTGCGGCAAAACTCAAGGAATTCTCGGCAAGAGGAAATGGTGCGATACATAAGGAAATACGAGCGGCAGGGGCTCGACGTTGACCTTCGTGTACGGGAGCCACTTCACCTTGGGCCGAAATACTAGGCTTCCAGCAGCCCCCGAGGGGAGTTTCGACTTCTAGTCGAGGGTGTGGTTTACGAAAAGCACAATGACAACCAACGCTGTCGATATAAGCACCTGCGCACCTCCTGCTAAATTCGAGACCGTAATTCTGCGACGAAGCTTACGCCCACACTTCATGCGGTGCAAACGATTTTTGAGCTTCGGTGTAAAGCAGCTGGCCTCCACTTTCATCCCAACTCGCGGCAGCCGTTCGGAGTGCGGCAATCCGCATGCTACAGTAACTCGCATGCCGCTCGAAGCCTCCATCCAGCGCATTGATCCCGACATCGCTGTTATCACCCTGCGCGGGCCGCTCACGCTTGGCACCAACCTGAAAACGCTCGACTCAACCATCCAGACACTCATCCATAGCGGTGCGCGACGTCTGGTGTTCGATCTGTCTGCTTCTCCCTACGCCGACAGCGCTGGCCTGGGGACGCTCATTCACGCCTCCGGCTGCGTGGCGCAGCGCGGCGGCGTCATGAGGATCGCCGGCGTTTCCGATCGTGTTCTCTCCATGTTGCGCATGACGCGCACGGACACCTTGATGCCGGTCGACCCCGACACAGCAGCCAGCCTCGCCGCTCTCCGTGCCTGACCTTCGGTCCGCTCCGCAGAAAATCTCTTTTCCGGTAAATCAGTTCCCGCGGTGGCGTACCAGTTCGCCCCGCTCGCTACAATAAAAGCAGGATCGGAAACGGGGAAAGGGCAAGGAATGTTCTCCGCCGTCTAGCCGCGGCCGTAAGTTCAACATTCCAGGTATTTTGCCCCGAACTTCTGTGGAATCAGGATTTTACGCCGGCTGCTCTCCCGCAACTCACTCATTCCACGGAATTTGGAAAGAAAACATCCCGCCGGGGGGAGGGGGGAGTCCCACCCTGCCCCTAGAGCGCCGCCAGTGCAGCGGCCTCGTCCGGATAAAGCGTTGCGTACTTCGTGATGCCCACCATCGTGAACACCTTGGTGAAGTGTTGCGTCAGACCGGAGATCGCCACCGTCTGTCCCGCTTTGCTCGCCTCCATCAGCAGCTGAATCACCAGCGCAATGCCTGACGAGTTCAGATACTCAACGCCTTTGAAGTTCAGCAGAATGCGCTGGTGCGCTGCTTTGTCCAGGCCCTCGTACGTGCCCAACACCGCATCCTTCGACGCCGACGAGATGTCGCCCGTGAAGCGCAGCACCGTCACCGGCTTCCCGCTCGCCCCCGATACCTGATGTTCAGAAACCTTGTTGCTCGTCTGCACCGCGCTCACTCTCCTTTATCCATTCTGATGACCAGCCGCACGAAGCTCTGCCCTGCCGAGCTCGGCACCCATTCCACCTCGTCCACCAGCGCCTGGATGAGAAACATTCCCATCCCGCGCGCTTCCTCTTCGCCCGTCATCTTGCGGTCGATATCTGGTTTGTGCGGCTCGGCATCGAATCCGTTTCCGTCATCGAGCACCTTCACCTCCAGCTCGCCGGGATGCATCGACAGCACCACGCCGACGGGCAGCGAGGCATTCATATGGTTGCCATGCTCGATAGCGTTGATGCACGCCTCGGACACCGCCGTCTTCAGGTCCTCAACGCGGTCTTCACTGAAACCCATCAGCGTTGCCATGCTCGCCGCCGTGCTCATCGCCACCTTCTCGAAGCCGAGCCGTGAGGGCAACCGGACCTCGACGCTGCTGTCGTTCATAGCTCTGTCCCTTCCACACCGGACGCTGGTAAGTGGCACAGCGCCACTGCCGTCATGTCATCCTGCTGCGGCGCGCCTCCGGTAAATGCTCGGAGGCTGTGCCAGAGCGCATCCAGAACCGATCGAGCTCCCGCTTCCGGCGTCGCCCGGGCAAACACCTCCTGCAGCCGCTCCATGCCAAACTCCTCGTCATCCTCGCGAAAGACCTCGGTCAGCCCGTCTGTGTAAAGCAGCAGCCGCGCTCCAGGTGGAAAGCTCATCCGCTCGGTCGCGTAGCGGGCGCCGGGCAGGAGTCCGAGCGGCGTCCCGCTCGCCTCCACCAACCGTGCACTCGACTCGCCGGGCAAGAGCACCATTCCCGGATTGTGCCCCGCATTGACGCACTCCATTTCACCGGTCGCCGCATCCAGCCGGACAAAGATCGCGGTCACGTATCGCCGTCGCGCCTCGGAGCCCTCTTCCCAGTGTTGCTGCGAGAGCCGCGCCGCTAATTCCCGCAGGCGGAGCGACTGCCGCGCCAGCGCGCGGAACGCCGACCGGAAGGCCGTGCAGACCAGCGCCGACGCCAGTCCCTTGCCTGCCACATCCGCCACAACGAGCAAGACCGATCCGTCCGGCTCCGTGACCACGTCCAGGTAATCGCCGCCGACCGAGTAGCACGCGTCCGAACGCGCCGCGAGCGAGTACCCCGCGATCTCTGGCATCTGCTGCGGAAGCAGGCTCAACTGGATCGCCCGAGCCGCCTCCAGGTCCTGCGCCACGCGTGCATATTCCAGATGCCGCTGGTGGTTGACCGCGTTTTCGGCAGCGATCGCGGTATGGAGAGCTAATCCCTCCAAAAAGTCCGTTTCATAAAGCGTGAGTTCCCGCCCACCTGGCGGAGCCACGACCAGCTCGCAAATAAGATCGCCATTCCTGCTCCTCAGCGGGAAGCGTGGCAGATGCACCCAAGCCTCGCCCGCTTCCTCCACCTCACCGTACCCCACACGCGGCTCGGTGAACACCGCCCCTTCCATCTCCAACTCCAGCACCGCAACGCGCGCGGCTTGCTGCAGCACTCGCGGGAGCTCGATGGTGCCGTGCACAAGCCGAGATGCTTCCAGCAGCGCCTGTAAGCGCACCACCTGCTGCTCGAGCGAGAGTGGTGTCCGATCAGCAGCCCGAAGTTCCGTGACCTGTTCCATAGGGAAGCGTCGTTCGGAGCCATTCTACGGTTAAGACGTCTTTTTCCGAATTGAGATTGTTGGAACTTGAATACAGGTGGAAAACCGCAGTTCTGAAGTGGGAAGAAGCCGCACCCGAGATGCAGGGCGAAGTTTCGGATGTCGCAGCCGCGTTGTCTTACTTCTCTCGGTTCGGATTTCCGCTTGGGTCCTGCACCAGATACGCCCGCCGCCGACCATCAAGTCCCTCCAGCAGCCCTTTTCGAGCAGACTTCAGCAACGCTGCGTCTGACGTATCCTCGCTCAACTCCCACGCCATCACGCCGCCGAGTCCCTGCTCAATCGCAAAGAACGTCTTGGCACGGATCGACACTGGGTCGTCATAGGTCCAGAAGGTGTCTCCGTCATAGAGCCAGGGCGCCTTCGACCTTGGATCGCGGTACACCACAAAGGGCGCTGGCGCCTTGGCGCTGCCAGCCGTTGCTCCCGCGCCGTCTGCCTTCACGACCGACTCCGCGGCCGGCAGACTTGCCACCGGCAGCTTCGCTGTCTTTTCCGGCTCAGCCGGCACGCCGGGACTCGCGGCAGCGGGCACTGGGTTGCCAACTGAGTCCGGACCGCCCACCACCTCCGGTCCGGAAGGCACCAGAGTTTGGAGGTAACTGTACGGCCGGTCACCCCGGATCGACCTTCCCTGCTGCTGTAATCCGTGCTCGTCTGTGCTCGCCACCTCCTTCCACCCGTAGCCATAGAATGGCAAGCCCAGCAGCAGTTTCGCCGGGGGTACCCCCGCTTCCTTGTACGCCAGGATGCTTCGCTCCACTGTTCCGCCATTGTCTCCGTAGAGGGGCGCCAGAAACCCGGTCTTCGGGTTCCATGGCCCGTTGTAGTCGTAGTTCATCACTCCTATTTGATCGACGACCTGGCTGACCGCCGCTAAATCCACCCTGGGATACATTCGCGGCGAAGGTCCGACAGCCGTGGATAGTCGCAGACCTGGCCGTGCCGCATCCATTTGCCGGCGCAGTTCCACCAGCAACGCCTGGAAATTAGCAGCGTCTTCTTCGTGTGGAAACTCCCAGTCGAGATCGATTCCATCGAACAGGGTCGCCACCTCCTTCTGCTCGCTTCCTGGCAATGCCCCGCTCGCCAGAAACTGTCCTCGCAGGAACAGGTCGACGCAACTGCGCACGAAGGCTTCTCGTGCCCCGGGCTGCGCATCCGCTGCGAAGTCCACCGCCTTGCCTTCGAGCGAGATGAGTACCTTCAATTTTGGAAAACGGCGCTTCAGCTCAACGAGCTGATGGAAGTTGCCTCGAAACGTTGAACGCGGGTCGTCAGCTTCTCCGTCGACAGCGTCCTGTGCGGAAAAGACCAGGTTCAGATCCGCGTTCGGGTCCGCCACGGAACACCGCCCGCCTGTCACAAAGCCCTGCGCATAATTCAGTTGGTCGAGCTGCGACATGGCACCGCTTGACACAAGATTTTTGGGGAAGAAGTGCTCATAGACGCTCCACTGCCCGAAGTACCCGACCACCATGGGTTTCTGGAACGCAGTCAGTTCCTGCACCCCTTGAGCGCTCGCTGCCGGGTGCGCACACGCCAGCACAGCTCCGACCATGATGCCCGGTAAAAGATGCCGCAACAGAGCCCAAATGAACATGCCTTTCAGACGTTTCACCGGAGGCGGACGACTCACCAGCCATTTGGCGGCATGCAGTTTCGTGGAGGAAAACTGCAGGCGCACGCCTATAATGAGACATGACCACCACACATCCGGTTCCCTCGCCGGCGTCCCAGACGCCCGCTGGGGAGAACGCCACCCCGGAGGTTGTAAGCACGGAGACAGGCATGGAGCTCGAGGCAGCTCTTCCCGATGCTGCGTCGCTCAATGGCCCGGTCACACCCGCTACCGACCACGTTCCCGAGAGCTTCCTCACTGCTGGGGCGCATACGGATCAGCCCGCGCTTGACGAGCCTTTCGGTGCACTGGTCCCGCCACCCCGGCCGGACATTTCGCCAGTGACTGCCGCGCCCTTGCTGCCAGGAAGCTCTCCCGAGCTTATTGCCGCTACTGACGAGAAATTCGCCCACCTGCTCGCCACCGTTCACGAGAGTCGCCCTGCGGATGACCTGGACATCATCCGCAAGGCATGGATCTTCTGCCTTGAGCAACATCAGGGCCAGAAGCGCGCTTCGGGCGAGCCGTATGTTCTGCACCCCCTTGAAGTTGCCCTGGTTCTGACTGAACTCAAGATGGACTCCACGGCCATCGCTGCCGGACTTCTCCACGACGCGGTCGAAGACACGGATGTCACCTCCGAAGAGATTGCGAAGCGCTTCAATCCGCAGGTCGCCCACATCGTTGAGGGCGTCACGAAGCTCGATAAGATCAAGTTCGCGAACCGGGAAGACCACCAAGCCGAAAATATACGCAAGATGCTCCTCGCGATGGTCACCGACGTCCGCGTGGTCATCATCAAGCTCGCTGATCGTTTGCACAACATGCGCACGCTTGAGCACCTGAAACCGGAAAAGCAACACAAGATTGCCAAGGAAACGCTTGATGTCTACGCCCCGCTCGCCCACCGCCTGGGCATGGGCAAACTCCGCGGCGAGCTTGAAGATCTTGCCTTTCGCTACACCGATCCCGCCACGTACGCGAAAGTCTCTGAAGAAGTCGAGGTGCTTCGCGGCCCAGGCGAAGATTTCCTCGCCAAAGTCGTGGGCGAGCTCGAAGGAAAGCTCCGCGAGCAGAGCATTCAGGCCCGTGTCGAGTCACGCATCAAGCGCCTGTACTCCATCCAGCAGAAGCTGCTCACCCAGAACATTCTCGTTGACCAAGTCTTCGATCTTCTCGCCGTCCGCATTATCTGCCGCACCGTGCAGGACTGCTACGGGGTTCTCGGCCTCCTCCACTCCATTTGGCGACCCGTCCCCGGTCGCTTCAAAGACCACATCGGTATGCCCCGCATGAACGGCTACCAGTCCCTCCACACCACCCTCGTCGCCCCCGGCGGCCACCAGTTCGAAGTGCAGATCCGCACCGAAGACATGCACCGTGTCGCCGAAGAAGGCATCGCCGCGCACTGGAAGTACAAGGCCTCCGACACCGTCACCGCAAAAGACGAGCAGCGCCTCGCCTGGGTGCGCCAGCTGATGGATTGGCAGCGCGAGATGTCCGACCCCAACGAGTTCATGTCTACCTTCAAGATGGACATGTACCCCGAGGAGGTCTACACCTTCACCCCCAAGGGCCGCGTCATCGTCCTCCCCAAGGACTCCTCGCCCATCGACTTCGCCTACGCCGTCCACACCGAAGTCGGCCACACGACGACCGGCGCCAAGGTCAACGGCCGCATCGTCCCGCTCAAAACCCGCCTCCGCAACGGCGACATCATCGAGGTCATGACGCAGCCCGGCCACGCCCCCTCGCGCGACTGGCTCTCCTTCACCAAATCCTCCCGCGCCCGCAACAAAATCAAGCACTGGCTCAACGAGCACCAGCGCGAGCGCGCCGTCGAGATCGGCAAAAAGCTCCTCGACCGCGAAGCCCGCAAGTGGAAGCTCCCCCTCTCTCGCTATACCGAAGCCGACTTCCTCCGCGTCGCCGGCACCTACGGCCTCGCCGCCGAGACCGACCTCCTGGCCGCCATCGGCTTCGGCAAGTACTCCGCCCGCGTCGTGCTCAACAAACTCGAACCCGGAGCCACCCACCTCCAGGCCGAAGCCGGCACCACCGCCGCCCCCGAGCTCCCCGGCAACACCGTCGGGGGAATGTCCGAAGCCGTCAAGCGCGTCTTCTTCGGCAAAGGCTCAGACTCCCTCCAGGTCGAAGGCCAGGACGACCTCCTCGTCTACCGCGCCCGCTGTTGCAACCCCATCCGCGGCGAGGAAATCGTCGGCTACGTCACCCGCGGCAAAGGCGTCGCCGTCCACGCCCGCTCCTGCCCCAACGTCCAAAACCTCCTCTACGAGTCCGACCGCCGCATCCAGGTCGAGTGG
>CAXUCK010000054.1:0-12551 GCA_964249375.1 uncultured Acidobacteriaceae bacterium | reverse complement strand
GCCTGGATCTGCTCGAGGGAACGGATGGGGCGGTGGACGACGGGTCCTTCGCCGGCGAGGAACTCGAAATCGACACCCATGGGGGTGAAGGGCAGGAGGAGGTCGGCGAAGATGATGGCCGCGTCCACACCGAGGCGCTCGGCGGCGGTGATCGTGACCTCCGCGGCGACGTCTGGGGTGCGGCAGATGTCGAGCAGCGAGTGGTGTTTGCGGACGGCCATGTACTCCGGCATATAGCGGCCAGCCTGGCGCAGAAACCAGACGGGGGTGCGGTCCACGGGCTGGCGGAGGCAGGCGCGAACGAAGCGGCTGCTGGCGGGGGCGTGGACTGGATCCGGCGCGGAAGTTTGCGGGGGAACGACGGTTTCGGAGGACGGCTTCACTGCGGCTATTGGACCCCGAGATCCAGGCTAGCACTCGAAAGGGCGGCTTCGTCGTTTTGCCGCAGCCGTGTGTTGGTGCTGTCCCGGAATGGGACTGGGTCTTCCCGGAATGGGAACAGGAACTGCGGGGTGGCACGAATTGTCTTGCGCTAGGGCTCTACCCGGAACGTAAACTCTTCGATGACGGGATTGGTCAGGACCTCTCGGGCGATGCGCTCCACCTCGGCATCCGCTTCGGCCTGCTCCAGTCCGTCAGCGAGCGTTAGGACGAAGTACTTTCCCTGGCGCACGTCTGCAACGCCTCGGTACTGCATGCGCCGAAGTGCATCCGCGACCGTTTTTCCCTGCGCGTCGAGAACGGTGCGCTTGAGCGTGACATAGACATGAGCCTTCATCGTGCTTGATTATAGTCACGTCAGGCGAGCTCGATGGAGGTTCCCTCACCGTCGACCTAACCCCTGTGCCGTGTTTCCCTTGCGGCCCGAAATCTGAGATCGGAAGAGACCCCAATCGACCTTATGCCGAACTACCTGGAACTGCCCATCGGCGCGAAATCGCCCGATGTGATCAACGCTGTCATCGAGATCCCGCACGAGGGAATCAACAAGTACGAGTACGACAAGGAACTCCACGTCTTCCGGCTGGACCGGAATCTGTACTCGCCGGTGCACTACCCCGGGGATTACGGATTCGTCCCCTCCACGCTCGGCGATGACGGCGACCCTCTCGACGTTCTCGTGCTGGTCGACGCGCCCTCGTTCCCGGGCTGCGTGATGGAGGTTCGGCCGATTGGCGTGCTGGAGATGCTCGACCAGGGGCAGGGCGACGAGAAAATCCTGTGCGTGGGCAAGGGCAATCCGCGCTACAAAGACGTGCAGAATTTTTCCGAGATCTACCCGCACATGCTGCGCGAGATCACGCATTTCTTCGCGATTTACAAAGATCTCGAAGGCAAACGGGTCGAAGTGCGGGGTTGGCGGGACGCAGCCTTTGCACGGGAGAAGGTGCTCGAGGCAGAGCAGCGGTACATCGCGGAAAAGGCGTCGCGGTAAGCTCCACTCCGGGAACGTCGACGATCATCCGGCGGAGTTCCCCAAGTTTGGTTGCGTTGCGTCTCGTCGTTTCATTAGGCCGTAGATGACGGGGCCTGCGGCCGCGACCAGGGCCGCGAAGACCAGTGCCGGCATGCCCGCGACCCGCTCCCGGCGTGCGGCCCAAAGGGCAAAGGCGATGAGCGCGGCGGGGCCGATGCCGGCGAGCACCGTGCCTGCGGTGCCGCCGGGGACGCGAAACGGTCGGGCGAGTCTGGGTTCGCGCACACGGAGCACGGTGAGCGCGACGAACTCGAGCAGGAGCGCGGCACCGTAGAGGACGAGGTCGATCGAGATCAGCCGCTCGAAGCTGAAGCGCAGCGCCGCGGCCCACAGAGCACCGCATACCAGAACGCTGACCCAGGGAACGCCCTGCCGGGTGGTGCGGCGCAGGACCGCCGGAAGAAAGCCGTCCTTGGCCAGCGCAAACGGCACGCGCGCGTAGCTCATCATGAGCGCGTTGAACATGCCAAGACCGCTGAGCATGCCGCCGGCAACGACGCACACGGCCAGCCCTCGGCCACCAAGCGCGCCCGCAGCGTCGGCCCAGGCTCCAGTGGCGAACCGGTCTGAAGGCAGCCCCGCCACGGCAACGGCCGCGAGCGGCAGGATGTAGGTGAGCGCGACGAGGCCGGCGGCCATGAGCATGGCCCGGGGATAGTTGCGCTGGGGTGACTCGACCTCCTGGGCGACGGTCGACGCATTGTCCCAGCCCATATAGTTCCAGAGCGCGACGAGGATCGCGGCAGGCCAGTCATGCCCGCTGCCGCTGCCGGTCAGACGCAGCGCTCCCCAGGCCGCGGAGGCCGAACTTCCGCCGTGTGCGAGGCCATGCCAGAAGCCGAGGGCCACAACCACGGCGAAAGGCGCAAGCAGCAGAACAAACATCGCGCCGGATCCCTCGCCCACGGCTGCCGCGCCGCGCAGGTTCCAGGCGCAGGAGAGCAGAACGACGGCAAGCGCCCACATGGTTCCGCGGCTGCCGGCCGTCCACGCCGGCTCGAGCCGGCCGAGGTAGAGCACAAAGACGACCGGGTAGATGGCCATGTCGAAAACGCTGGCCGCCATGGAAAGCCACGCCTCCTGAAAGCCCCAGAAGCGGCCCATGGCACGCTCCACCCAGCGGACATACCCGCCTTCTTCGGGCAGCGCGCTGGCCAGTTCGCCCACCATCAAGGAGGTGGGCAGGCTCCAGACCAGCGGCACAAGCGCCAGCAGCAACAGGGCGCCGCCGTACCCAGCGCCACCCAGGATGTCTTCAAGACCGTACGGCCCGCCCGACACCATGAAGTAGGTCGCCGCCACAAGCGGTAACAGCTGCATTTTCCTTGCCTGTCCAGCAGATCCTGCCACAGCGTCGGCGCCTCCCGTTGACGGCTGACTTTGCCTGCCGTCCCCCAAATCTAAACCGCCGGCCGGACCGGGGCCGAAGGGAGGTCCCGCACGGCAACCCGGAGACGCTATAATCACCCAAGCCGGAAGCGACAGGCTCACTGTGGCAGCGCCCACCCCTTTTTGCCGGTGTGCCGCCCGTAGACGTGAGAGAGCGGTTCCGGGCGCCGGATGCGGAGAGTTGGCCGAGTGGCCGAAGGCGGCGGTTTGCTAAACCGTTATAGGACCAAAAGTTCTATCGAGGGTTCGAATCCCTCACTCTCCGCCAGCTTCCCCTTTGTGATGAGAACGAGAGAGAAACCGCTTCAGGGCCGGGCCGGAAGCTGCGCGACATCCCATCCGCCGCCGAGGGCCTGAATCAGTTCCACGGCCGCGGTCATTTCCGTAACGCGCAGGTTGATCTGGGTCTGCTGGTCGGTCAGAAGGGTGTTCTGCGCGGTGATGACGTTGAGGTAGGGGTCGAGGCCGGTTTGATAGCGGGCATTCGCGATGTCGACATAGCGCTGCGCCGACTGCACGGCGGCGTCCTGCTGGCTGATCTGGCCAGAGGTGATGCGGAGCGTTGCCAGATAGTCTTCCACCTGCTGGAAGGCGGTGAGGACGGATTGCCGGTACGCGGCGGCATCGGCGTTGTAGAGCGCGGTGTACTGGGCGACGGTGGCTCGGCGGAGGCCTCCATCGAAGAGGAGTTGACTGGCGGATCCGCCGGCCGACCAGAAAAGAGCCGGCACGGAAAAGAGTGAGGTGATGGCGGAGGACTCGAGACCGCCCGAGCCGGTGAGGCTGAGGGTGGGGTAAAAGGCCGCTTGTTCCACGCCGATCAGCGCATTGGCTTCGGCCATGGTGCGTTCGGCGGCGGCGATGTCCGGGCGGCGCTGCAGCAGCACCGAAGGGATGCCCACGGGGATGGCGGGGACAGGCGTGGTGAGGTTGCGGACCGGAAGCGAAAAGCTGGAGGCAGGCTGGCCGATGAGCGTGGCGATGGCGTGCTCGTAAATGGCGCGATTCCCGGCAATGCCGGCGCCGGTAGCCTGCGCATTCTGCAGGGTGACCTCGGCCTGGGCCACCGACTCGGGCGAGTCGATGCCGGTTTCGACCAGGGCGCGGGTGAGGTCAAGAGACTGCTGGTCGATCTGGATGGTGCGGTTGTAGAGGTCCTGCAGAGCGTCCTGGCCGCGCAGCTGGAAATAGTATTCGGCCAGGTCGGCTTCTTCGGTCAGCCGCTCATTTTCAAGATCGGCGGCGCTGACCTGGGCGGCGTAGCGAAACTCGCGGACGGTGTTGCGGATGCGGCCCCACAGGTCGGGCTCCCAGGAAACATCGAACGGAAGCGAGATGTCGGTGAAGGTGCTGCCGCTGGTGGTTGCGGTGGTGGTGGTTCCGGAGCCTGTTCCGCTGCCGGACCCTGTTCCCGTGCCGGTGCCGGTGCCGGTGGAAGTTCCGCTGGTTCCGGAGCCGACGGAGGAGCCGCGCAGGGTGCTCGGGCTGTGGGTCCGGTCGTAGGTGGGAGCGACGGAGAGGGTGGGGTAGTAGCTGGCGCGGGCTTCGCGCACCTGCGCCCGGGCAGCCATGAAGTTCTGGAAGTACTGCGCGATGTTCTGGTTGTTGATGTCGAGCTGGTCTTCGAGGTGGTTCAGCTCGGGCTCGTGAAAGATCTCCCACCACTTGCCCTTCAGCATGGCGTCTCCCGGGCTGGCGGGCTGCCAGGTTCCGGGGACCGCGCCTTTGTAGGCAGCGGGCGTGATCTCTTTGTAGGCCGGCGGCGGCTGGGGGGCCGGGGCAACGTAGCGGGGACCAACGCGGCAGCCGGCGGCGAGCAGAGAGAGGCAGAGCAGGGACGCAACGCAGGCGCAGGTTCGGGCCGGGCGTACGTGGGTTGCGAGTTGGCGGGAGCGGACGGTCATGGTGGTGTTCCTTTTCACGCGGGGCTTCCGGTCTGTGTTGTTCAACCGTGCACGGGGCCGGAGGCTGGGGCCGCTGTGAGGATGGGGGTGTGCTTCCGCCGGGCAAAGCGCAGGCGGAGGCCATCCATAAAGAGGTAGATCACGGGCGTGGTGTAGAGCGTGAGCACCTGGCTGACGAGCAGGCCACCGATGATCGAGATGCCGAGCGGGCGGCGGAGCTCCGATCCCATGCCGGTGCCGACCGCGAGCGGAATGGCGCCGAACAGAGCCGCCATGGTGGTCATCAGGATGGGACGGAAACGGAGAATGCAGGCTTCAAAAATGGAGTCGCGGGTGTTCTTGCCTTCGATGCGCTCGGCATTCAGGGCGAAATCGATCATCATGATGGCGTTCTTCTTGACGATGCCGATCAGCAGGATGATGCCGATGATGCTCATCACGTCGAGCTCGGTGCCGGTAAGCAGCAGCGCCAGCATGGCGCCGACGGAGGCAGAGGGAAGGGTCGACAGGATGGTGAGCGGGTGGATGAGGCTCTCGTAAAGAACACCCAGGACGACGTAGACGGCGAGGATGGCGGTCAGGATCAGGTACGGCTCCGATTTGAGTGAGGCCTGGAAGGCCTGAAGCGTGCCGGCGAACTGGCCGTGCATGGATTGCGGCATGCCGAGCTTTTGCTGGAGGTCCTGGATGCGCTTGGTGGCATCGCCCAGCGAGACGCCCGGGGCGAGATTGAACGAGACGGTGACCGACGGAAACAGGCCCGTGTGATTGACCGCGAGCGGTGCGGTGGACGGCTGGTAGGTGGCGACGGAGTCGAGCGGGATGGGGGCACGGCCGGTGGCCGGGAGGAACCACGTGTGTTTCAGGCCTTCGGGCGACTTCCAGTATTGCGGCGCGACCTCCATCACCACGTAGTACTGGTTCAGCTGGGTGTAGATGGTCGAGACTTCGGACTGGCCGAAAGCGCCATAGAGCGTGGAGTCCAGCATCTGCGGCGTGAGGCCAAGCCGTGCGGAGGTGGGCCGGTCGTAGTTCAGCAGGGCCTGCAGGCCGCGGTTCTGCTGGTCCGTGTTCACGTCGGCAAATCCGGGGGCGTGGCGCAGTTCGGCCAGCAGCTTCGGGCCATAGGTCTGGAGGTCGGCGGTGTTCTCGGCCTCGAGCGTGTACTGGTATTGCGCGGAAGATTGCCGGCCGCCAATGCGGATGTCCTGCACGGGCTGCAGAAAGGTAGCGGCTCCGGGAACACGGGCGAGCCTGGGCCGCAGGCGGTTGATGATGTCCGCCGCGTTCTCCTTGCGGTCTCCGTCCTTTGGGTTGCCGAGAGGCTTCAGCGCGATAAACATAAACCCGCTGTTGGTAGCGCCCTGGCCTCCCGTGAAGGCCATCACGTTCTGCACGCCGGGGTCGGATTTGACGATCCGGACCGACTCCTGCACGGCGGTGCTCATGGCATAGAACGAGGTGTCCTGCGGGCCCTGGAGACCGCCCTGCATGGCGCCGGTGTCCTGCTGCGGAAAGAAGCCCTTGGGCACCCTGGCGAGCAGAAAGAAGTTCAGCGCCAGGGTGAGCAGAAACACGGTGAGGATGAGGGCCGGGTGGTCGAGCGTCCAGGTCAGCGTGACGCGGTAGAAGCGCAGGATGCGGTCGAAGACGCGCTCGCTCCAGTTGTACAGGCGCCCATGCTCGATGTCCCGTTCGCGCTTCAGGATGCGCGAGCACATCATCGGCGTGGTGGTGAGCGAAATCACCATGGAGACCAGGATGGCGGCTGACAGCGTGATGGCAAACTCACGGAATAGGCGGCCGATGATGCCGCCCATCAGCAGCAGCGGAATAAATACGGCGATGAGCGAGATGGAGATGGAAAAGACGGTGAAGCCGATCTCCTGCGCGCCCAGCAGCGAGGCCTCGAGCGCGGTCTTTCCCTCTTCGATGTGGCGGGAGATGTTTTCCATCACCACAATGGCGTCGTCGACCACGAAGCCGGAGGCGATGGCCAGCGCCATCAGCGAGAGGTTGTCGAGCGAGAAGCCGCAAAGGTACATCACGGCGCAGGTGCCGATGAGCGAGACGGGAACCGCGACCGCCGGGATGAGCGTGGTCCGTGGGTTGCGCAGGAAAAGAAAGACGACCAGCACGACAAAGATGACCGAGATGACCAGGGTGAACTCGATGTCGCTGACCGATGCCCGGATGGTGAGGGTGCGGTCGAGGATGGTGAGGATGTGCTGGTTGGCCGGGATGGTGGCCTGGAGCGACGGAAGCGCTTTCTTGATCGCGTCGACGGTGGTGATGATGTTTGCGCCGGGCTGCCGGAAGATCAGCATGTTCACCGATGGCTTGCCGTTCAGGTAGCCGGCCTGGCGGATGCTCTGCTGCGAATCGATCACGTCCGCGACGTCCTGCAGGCGAACGGCTCCGCCATTGTGGTAACCGACGACGAGCGGTTTATAGAAGGCGGCCTTCGAGATCTGGTCGTTGGCCAGGATGTCGATGGAGGTGTTGCCGTTGATCAGCTGGCCCTTGGCAGAGTTTGAGTTCTGTCCGGCGATGACGGTCTGAACGGCAGGAATGGAGATGCCATACGAGGCAAGCTGATCGGGGTTGAGCTCGACGCGCACCGCGGGCAGGGAAGCGCCCACCACCGTGACCTGGCCGACGCCGGGGATCTGCGAGATGCGCTGCTCCACGACGGTGGAAGCTTCGTCGTAGAGGGTGGGCACGTCGGCGACGTCGCTTTGCAGACCAAGCACAAGAATCGGCGAGTCGGCCGGGTTTACCTTGCGATAGGTCGGGTTTGCGGGGAGGTTCGCGGGCAGGTAGCTGCGCGCCGCGTTGATGCCCGCCTCCACGTCCCGGGCGGCGCCATCGATGTTGCGGCTCAGGTCGAACTGCAGGGTGACGCTGGTCGTGCCGAGCGAGGAGGCGGATGTCATTTCGGTCACGCCGGCGATATGGCCGAACTCCCGCTCAAGCGGCGTCGCAACCGAAGACGCCATGATGTCGGGGCTGGCGCCGGGTAGCCCGGCGGCGACGGTAATGGTCGGGAAATCGACCTGCGGCAGCGGTGAGACCGGAAGAACCACGAACGCGATGATGCCCGCGATGGCAATGGCGACGGTGATCAGCGTGGTCGCGATCGGGCGATCGATAAACAGGCGCGAGGGATTCATGCGTGCTCGGCCTCGGCGTGCGCGGGCGTCTCACCCTGCGCGACCGTGTGTTTGCTCGGGCGGCGCTTGGTCAGGCGATCGGCCAGGCCGTCGAAGAAGATGTAGATCACCGGCGTGGTGTAGAGCGTCAGCACCTGCGAAAAGATCAGGCCGCCCACCATGGCGATGCCGAGGGGCTTGCGCAGCTCCGACCCGATGCCGGACCCGAACGCCAGCGGAAGTCCGCTCAGCAGGGCAGCCATCGTGGTCATCATGATGGGGCGAAACCGCAGCAGCGACGCCTGGTAGATCGCTTCGGTGGCAGTCATGCCTTCGTTGCGCTCGGCTTCGAGCGCAAAGTCGACCATCATGATGCCGTTCTTTTTCACGATGCCGATCAGCAGGATAATGCCGATAATCGCGACCACGTTGAGGTCGATGTGAAACAGGCGGAGCGCCAGCAGCGCGCCGACCCCGGCCGAAGGAAGCGTGGAGAGAATCGTGATGGGATGGATGAAGCTCTCGTACAGAACGCCAAGGACGATGTAGACCGTCACCAGGGCGGCGAGAATCAGCAGACCCTCGTTCGAGAGGGAGCCCTCAAAGGCAGCCGCCGTGCCCTGGTAGCTGGCGACCACGCTCGGCGGCACATCGTTCTTTTTGAGCACCGTGTCAATCGCCGTGAGCGCCTGGCCGAGCGAGTAGCCGGGCGCGAGATTGAACGAGATCGTGACCGCGGGGAACTGGCCCTGGTGCTGAATGGAAATAGCTTCGCTGGTAGGAACAAACTGCGCGAACGCGCTCAACGGCACGGGCGTCCCCGTGGTGAGGGTGCCGGTACCGGTACCACCACCACCGCCACCGCCGCCCGTCGTGCCCGTACCGCCACTGCCGCTTGTGCCAGACGTAGTGGAGCCGTTGGTGGTGGATCGGGTGGTTCCGCCGGTGGAGGTGATGGCGCTTGCCGAGGTGCCGGTGGAGCTGCTGGCGCTGAAAAGAACGGTGGAGCTGGTCGCGTTGTTGGCGCTGGCCGAAAGCGCCGAGGTGCCGTTGGCGCTGGTGGTCGAGGTGTTCGTGGTGCCGCTCGATGTCAGGGCGGAGCCGTTCGAGGCGGTCGAGACGCCGCTGGTGGAGGCGGGGCTCAGCAGCGAGTTCCCCGAGGTCGCTGCCGCACCCGCACCCGCACCCGAAGAAGACCCGCCGGTGTTCGAGGCCGTCGATGCCGAAGACGCGCTGGTCTGCGAAGACTGGATGTAGATGTCGCTCAGCTTGTGCGGGTTCGTCTGAAAGGCCGGGTCGACCTCAAGAATCACGTGGTACTGGTTCACCTGCGTGTACAGCGTGTTGATCTGGCGCTGGCCGAACGCGTCGTAGAGCGTGTTGTCGATCGCCGAGGGCGTGATGCCGAAGCGCGAGGCTGTCGGCCGATCGATGGTGAGCATGGCGGCCCCACCGCCCAGTTGCTGGTCGGTCACCACATCGGCGAGTTCGGGCAGCTGGTTCAGCTTGCCGAGCAGACCGTGCACCACGGTGTCGAGCTCGGCCTGGTTCGGATCTTCAAGCGTGTACTGGTACTCCGTGCGGCTCACGCGATCGTCCACCGTGAGGTCCTGGACGGGCTGCAGGTAGAGCTTGATGCCTTCCACCGAAGACAGCTTCCGGTCCAGCCGCGCGATCAGGTCGGTGGCGGAAATGCCGCGGTCGGCAACGGGTTTGAGGTCGACCTCGAAGCGGCCGCTGTTGAGCGTCGTGTTCGTGCCATCGGCGCCGATAAACGAGGAGACGCTGGCAACGGCAGGATCGCCCAGCAGCACCTTGGCCAGGGCATCCTGCTTCTGGCTCATCGAGGCGAACGAGATCGAGGCGGGTGCCTGCGAGATGCCCTGCAGAATGCCGGTGTCCTGTGTGGGAAAGAAGCCCTTCGGGATGGTGATGTAGAGGACGACCGTCAGCACGAGGGTGGTGACCGCGACCAGAAGCGTGATGGTCTGGTAGCCGAGTACGAAGCGCAGGGTGCGGCCGTAAAAGGCAATGATCCGCTCAAAGACGTGCTCGGACCAGTGATAGAAGCGGCTCTGCTGCTGTGGTGGTTTGTACTTCAGCAGGCGCGCCGCCATCATCGGCGTAAGGGTGAGCGAGACGAAGGCGGAAAGCACGATGGTGACGGCAAGCGTAACCGCAAACTGGCGGAAGAGCCGGCCGGTGATGTCGCCCATGAACAGCAGCGGGATCAGCACGGCGATCAGCGAAATGGTGAGCGACAGGATCGTGAAGCCGATCTGCTCGGCACCCTTGAGCGCGGCTTCGAGCGGCTGCTCGCCTTCCTCGATGTAGCGGGAAATATTCTCGATCATCACGATCGCATCGTCGACGACGAAGCCGGTCGAGATGGTCAGGGCCATCATGGTCAGGTTGTTGAGCGAGTAGCCGGCCAGGTACATGACGCCAAAGGTGCCCACCAGCGAGAGCGGCACCGCGACCGACGGAATAATGGTGGCGGCCAGCGACCGCAGGAAAAGAAAGATGACCATCACCACCAGGGCAATGGTGAGGAGCAGCTCAAACTCAACATCCTTGACGGAGGCGCGGATGGAGGTGGTTCGGTCGGTCAGAACTTCCGTGTGAATCGCCTTGGGCAATGTCGACTCGAGCTGGGGAAGGAGTTTCTCGATACTGTCGACCACCTGGATGGTGTTGGCGCCGGGCTGCCGCTGGATGTTGAGAATGATGGCCGGCGTCATGTGCGAACTGACGGCCGGCGCCGTGTTCTTCCAGGCGGCGAGACGGCCGTTTTCGACCCCGTCGATGACGTGGGCAATGTCGGTCAACATCACGGGCGCGCCGTTACGGTAGGCCACCACGACTGACTTGTATGCTCCGCTCGTCAGCAGCTGGTCGTTGGCGTTGATGGTGTAGTCCTGCGCCGGTCCGTCGAAGTTTCCCTTGGCGGCGTTCAGGCTGTTGCCCACCAGCGAGTTGCGCACATCCTCGAGATTGATCCCGTAGGACGAGAGCGCCGTCGGGTTGACCTGGATGCGCACGGCGGGCTTTTGGCCGCCGGAAATGCTGACCAGGCCGACCCCGGTGATCTGCGAGATCTTCGGCGCCAGGCGGGTGTCCGCGAGGTCTTCGACCTGCGAGAGGGCAATCTCGTCCGAGGTCAGCGCCAGCGTCAGCACGGGCGCGTCCGCCGGGTTCGATTTGCTGTAGATGGGCGGTGTGGGCAGGTTGGCCGGCAGATAGCTCTGCGCGGCGTTGATCGCGGCCTGCACCTCCTGCTCCGCGATGTCGATGTTCAGCGAGAGCTGGAACTGCATGACAATGACCGACAGGCCACCGGAGGAGGTGGAGGTCATCTGGCTCAGGCCGGCGACCTGCCCGAACTGCCGTTCGAGTGGCGCGGTGACGCCCGAGGCGACGACGTCCGGGCTGGCGCCGGGGTAGTAGGTCAGCACCTGGATCGTCGGGTAATCGACCTCCGGAAGCGCGGAAACCGGCAGCTGCAGATAGGCGACGATGCCGGCCAGCAGGATGGCGACCATGATGAGCGCCGTCGCGACCGGCCGGAGAATAAACGGCCGAGACGGGTTCATGGAGCGGTGCTCCCGCCCGTGTTGCCGCCAGTGCCGGAGTTCGATCCGCGTCCCTGCGGCGTCCCTGCGTTTTGCTCATGCACCAGAACGGTTGCGCCGTTCTCCAGGCGGTCGAAGCCGCTGGTCGCGAGATTGGTTCCCGCGGCCACGCCGGCCACCGCCGTCACCTGGTCATTGCTGGTCTGCGTCTGCACCGGTTGCACGGCGACCGTCTTGTTCGGCTTCACCGCATACACAAACGCCGCGGTGCCGTTATGCTGGACCGCGGACGTTGGGATCAGCGTGGAGTTGTGCAGCGTTTTCACCAGAAGGCGGGCATTGACGAACTGGTTGGGGAATAGCTGCAGCGCCCGATTGTTGAAGCTGGCGCGGAATTTGATGGTGCCCGTCGCGGTATCCACCTGGTTGTCGAGCGCGCCGAGCGTGCCGGCCTCGATCTCTTTCACGTTTGTCCGGTCAAACGCGTCGACCTCCAGCTTTCGCCGCGTCTTCAGCTGTGCCTGGACCTGCGCCAGGTCATCTTCGGAGACGTTGAACACGACCGTGATGGGCTGCAGCTGGGTGATGACGACCAGGGTCGAGCCGGTTCCGGAGAAAACGGTATTGCCGGGATCGACCAGACGGAGGCCGACGCGGCCGGAGATGGGCGCCGCGATGTGGCAATAGCTCAGCTGCACCTTGTCGTAGTCCACCGCGCCCTGGTCGGCCTGGACGGTGCCCTCATACTGCTTCACCACCTGCGCCTGGTCTTCCAGCTGCTGGCGCGCGATGGCGTTGCGCGCAAAGGCGTCCTGGTATCGCTTCAGGTCGATGCGAGCTTCGGCGAGCAGGCCCTGGTCATGCAGCAGCGTGCCTTCTGCCTGCGTCAGGGTGGCCTGGTACGGGCGCGGGTCGATCTCCACGAGAGATTGGCCTTTGCGCACGATCTGCCCCTCGTGATAGTTCACGGCCATCACGCGTCCGGTGATCTGGCTGTACACCGTCACGGTGTAGGTCGGCGTCACGGTCCCGAGCGCGTCCACGTAAACGTTGATGT
>CAXUCK010000053.1:0-12698 GCA_964249375.1 uncultured Acidobacteriaceae bacterium | reverse complement strand
CGCTGGTGGTGCTGCTGGCAACGGCGTCTAGCTTCAAGCTGCCGACGGAGCCGATCTTTGTGATTCTCGGAATCGACGCGCTGATGGACATGGCGAGGACGACCGTGAATGTGGTGGGAAACTGCCTGGCGAGTGTGGTGGTGGCGAAGTGGGAAGGGGTGTTTGGGACGGAGGCGGTGGATCCTGTGGTGCTGGGCGGGTTAAAAGGATGAGAGGATGGGCGGATCCGGTGGTGTTGGAAGCTGTTCGAAATGAGGCGGCCGGGCGCGAGGCGCGCGAGTCTGGAGCCGAGGCCCAGGCGGGAAGCGCATCTTTTTGACCGCGTAAAAGCGGTCGCGAGCCGGAAGCAGGATCGATTTGCTACACTCCGGGCGTGCCGACGCGCCCGGCAGTCAGAGGGGCGCATCGCCTGTACGTTTGCGGCCCCGTTCTGCCTTGATCACGTCCCTCCCCCTGACGCCCTGTGTCCGCCCGTTTGTCTGCACCCTCGCTTGAGACGTTGAGATCTCTGTCCGCTACGGGAGATCCGGGGTGCACGCGGTTGTGTCGCGCGCGGCGTCCATGTCCCAAGTTGCAGGAGCGTTCTATGCGTTGTATGACGAAGATTCCGAAGCGCGGGCCGGTGTGCCTCGCTTCAGCAGTTGGATTTGCGGCGGTGTGTTTGACGGTACCCGGGCAGGCACAGACGGACGTGTTGACCTGGCACAACGATGCGCTGCGGACGGGCCAGAACACGACGGAGTCGATCCTGACGCCGGCCAAGGTCAATGCGGCGAACTTCGGTCTGCTCAAGAATGTTGTGGTCGACGGAAAGGTGGACGCGCAGCCGTTGTATGTTTCGGCGCTGAGCGTCGGAAGCAAGCGGCACAATCTCCTGTTGATCGCCACAGAGCACGACAGCGTCTATGCCGTGGACGCGGACACTGGAGCGGTGCTGTGGCAGCGGAGCCTGCTCGGTGCCGGCGAAACGACCTCGGATCCGCGGAATTGCAACCAGGTCACACCGGAGATTGGCATTACCGCAACGCCGGCGATTGACAAGAGAGTGGGCCCGCATGGGACGGCGTACGTGGTTGCGATGAGCAAGGATGGCTCCGGCAACTATTACCAGCGGATTCATGCGCTGGATTTGTCGACCGGGGCAGAGCAGTTCAACGGGCCGACGACGGTGCACGCCACCTATCCGGGAACAGGCGACGGCAGCTCCGGTGGAACGGTGACGTTTGATCCGAAGCAGTACAAGGAGCGACCGGGCCTGCTCATCGCTAACGGCCAGCTTTACACCAGCTGGGGATCGCACTGCGACATCCGGCCGTATGGCGGTTGGCTGATGACCTACAACGAAACGACGCTGGCGCAGACGGGCGTGCTGGACTTTGTGCCGAACGGGAATGACGCAGCGCCATGGAATGCAGGCGCCGGACCGGGGGCGGATGCACAGGGCAACGTCTATCTTTCGCTGGGCAACGGCACCTTCGACACAACGCTCAACGGCGGTGGCTTCCCCAGCCAGGGCGACTACGGCAATGCGCTGGTCAAAGTGAACCCGCCAGCCAGCGGGCTGCAGGTGACCGATTACTGGACGATGTACAACTCAAACTCGGAGTCCAATGTCGACACGGACCTCGGGTCGGGCGGGGCCATGCTGCTGCCCGATGTTACGGACAGCACCGGCAAAGTGCAGCATCTGCTGGTGGCCGCGGGCAAGGACCACAACCTCTATGTGGCGGACCGCGACAACATGGGCAAGTTTGACCCGAACTCCAACGCGACGCTCTACCAGGAGCTGCCTGGCGCACTGCCCGGCGGTGAGTGGTCGAGCCCAGCCTACTTCAACGGACGGGTGTACTACGGATCGGTCGGACAGGTGCTGCAGTCGTTCCAGGTAAGCGGAGCGAAGCTGCTGGCTTCCCCGGTGCAGACGACCTCGACGGTGTTCGGCTACCCGGGCACGACGCCGAGCATCTCCGCCAACGGGACGGCAAATGGCATCGTGTGGGCCACGGAGAATGCGACGCCGGCGGTCTTGCATGCCTACGACGCGGGCAATCTCAGCACGGAGTTCTACAACAGCAGCCAGGCGACGAACTCGCGCGATCAGTTCGGGACGGGGAACAAGTTCATCACTCCGGTGATCGCCAACGGCAAGGTGTATGTCGGAACGACGAACAGCGTGGGCATCTTCGGATTTGTGCCGCAGACCGCAGCTCCGCTGGCCGACGGCGACTACACGCTGTTGAACAACGCAAGCAAACTTGTGCTGGACGATCCGGGGTCGTCAAGTACCTCGGGCACGGCACTGTTCCAGTGGAGCGCGAACGGCGGGCTGAATCAGCAGTGGTTCTTCGCGTCGAACGGCAAGGGGTCCTACACGATCCAGAACGTTTCGAGCGGGCTTTACCTGGCCGATGCGAACGGAAATGCGAGCGAGGGGATACACCTTGTGCAGCAGCTGCCGACAAACGACAACACCGAGCTGTGGTCGTTGACCAAGTCAGGCTCCGGTTTTGTGATTCAGAACAAGGCAACCGGGCTGGTGATCGATGATTCGGCTGGAACGAAGAACGAGGGAGCGAGCATCATTCTTTGGCAGCCGAACGGAGGCTCGAACCAGAGCTGGACGATTCAGTAAGACGCCGTGGAGGACGGCCTTGGCGCGAGCCGTGGCCGTCTCTTCCTCTGAGACTTACCGAACGAGCGGCAACGGAGGGAAAGGTGACCGCAGAGCCGCTCGACTCGCTGCACTCCCCTCTGGATGGCCTGTTTAGGGACACCCAGCTAACGCGTGTGGGCGGGCTTGCCCGGTGGGCCGTAGGTCAGCGTGAGTCCGGCCGGGGTGGAGATCGCGGAGAGAATATGGCCTTTGAGATGGGCGAGGTACTCGGGGCGGAAGAGCAGGGTGTTGCCATCGACGACGATGCCGGGCACGGTGATGGAGCCGAAGAGGAGGTTAAGATTCTTGCCGAGGCTTTCGAGCAGCAACTTGATGGGGATGCCGTCGGCTTTGATGGTTTTGACGTCGATGCGGATCGCGTCACCGTCAGTAGAAACGGGGCCTTCGATGGCGAACTGGATGGGAACGAGCTCGCGCATGGATCCGGTGAGGCGGACGGTGCCGTCGCCGTTCATGACTTTGAGGTCGTGGAGCTTGCTGTCCGAATCGCGGAGCTTCGCGGCGAAGATGTTGGAGAGGCTGTCGTTGCTGGCGAAGATGACGGCGTGCTGGACAACCGTGAGGGCTTCGTAGCAGCGCGGGGCATTTTTGCCCATGGGCACGAGGTGGGCGACGAAGGGATGGAGTTCGAAGAGGACACCGGGTTGCGAGCTGAAGGTTCCGCGGTGCATGTTGATGCGCGATTCGGATCGGGGGCACTTCGGGGGTTCCTGCGCCTGAGCAAACAGGACCGCGGGGATGAGGGTGAGGCAGAAGAAAGGGAGGAAAAGTGCTCGCATTGGGGTAAGCCTACGCTTTGTGACGCAATGCGGACCTCTTCTGCGGTTTCGCGGTGGTGGAGGCAGCGGTTCCGTGGATGTGTCGACGAGGGTGCTCTCTGTGCTGTGGCGTGGGGTGTCTAGGCTCCGGGCGGGCGGCGTGTTGGTATACTTATGTGTTGCGGTTGGCGCGGTCTGACGGGCTTCTGAGCTTTCGAGCGGAAGCGGAAGCGGTGTAGGGCATGAGCGAATTCCTGAGCAGGATCAAGTCTCCGGTGGATGTGAAGCGGCTCGGGATGGTGGAGCTCGAGCGGCTGGCAGAAGAGATACGCGACCGGCTCATTCGCAGCGTGGCCAAAACGGGCGGGCACATCGGGCCGAATCTCGGCGTGGTTGAGCTGACCATCGCGATGCACTACGTGTTTGACACGCCGCGAGACAGCTTTGTCTTTGACGTGAGCCACCAGGCCTACGTGCACAAACTGCTGACCGGGCGGGAGAACCGGTTCCACACGATTCGGCAGGCCGGCGGTCTGAATGGGTTCATGCTGCGCACCGAAAGCGAGCACGACAGCTACGGCGCGGGGCATGCCGGGACGGCGCTCAGTGCGGCGTTGGGGATGGCGGTCGCGCGGGATCTTGCCGGCGGCACAGAGCATGTGGTGGCGCTCGCCGGGGATGCAGCGTTTACCAACGGGATTAGCTTTGAAGCCCTGAACAACATTGCGGCGCAGACCAGGCGGCTCATCGTCGTGCTGAACGACAACGAGTGGTCGATCGACAAAAATGTCGGTGCGATCGCGGAGTACTTCCACAAGATCGCGATGAACTCTACCTTCATGAGCCTGCATGAGAAGGCTGCTGGTCTGGTGGAGATGATCGGCGGCAAAGCGGCTCGGCATGTGGCGAAAAAGGCAGAGGAGGCGGCCAAAGGGATTGTCGGTCGCGGCATGATCTTTGAGGAGTTTGGGCTAAGCTACTTCGGCCCCGTGGACGGACACAACCTGCCGCTGCTGATCGACACGTTCAAGTTCCTCAAGGAACAGAACAAGCCGGTGGTGCTCCATGCCATCACGCAAAAGGGACGAGGCTTTGAACCGGCGATCGCCGGACAGAAGAAGTTCCACGGGCTTGGGCCGTACGATCCGGAAACGGGCGAAACGAAAGCCGCAGCACAGAAGACCTATAGCGAGGTCTTTGCGGAGAGCCTGGTGAAGCTGGCCGGGATGAACGACAAAGTCGTGGCCATCACGGCGGCCATGCCGAACGGCACGGCGCTCGATCTGTTTCGACCTCACTTTCCCGCGCGGTATTTTGACGTCGGCATCGCCGAGGAGCATGCGGTGATCTTTGCGGCAGGGATGGCGACGCGGGGGTTCCGGCCATTCTGTGCCATCTACTCGACCTTTCTTCAGCGGGCGTACGACCAGATCGTCCACGACGTTGCGCTGCAGAAGCTGCCGGTGGTGTTCTGCATGGATCGCGGCGGGCTGAGTGGGGATGATGGACCGACGCACCATGGCTTGTTCGACATCGCCTATCTGCGAAACGTGCCGGGGCTGGTGCACATGGACCCCGCCAGCGAGGATGAACTGCAGGATATGCTGTACACGGCGCTGCTCCACGATGGACCGAGCGCGGTACGCTACCCGCGAGGCATCGGGCCGGGGACGGCGGTGAAGCCCGTGCCGGAGCGCCTGGAGATCGGTCGGGCGGTGGTGGTGCGCCCATCGAACGACGACGCGGACGTCTGCATTCTGGGGCTGGGGGCGATGCTCCCGGAGGCGGTGCGCCTGGCGGAGATGCTGGAGACGGAAGGGCTGCGCGCGACCGTCGTCAATGCCCGCTTCGCAAAGCCGGTGGATCGGGAGTGCGTGGCGCGGTTCGGCTGCCGGGCGAAGCTCCTCGTCACAATGGAAGACCATGTCTTGGCGGGCGGCTTTGGGAGTGCGGTGCTGGAAGCGGTGAACGACCTGGGGTTGGCCGTCCCGGTCCTTCGGGTGGGCTGGCCGGACGAGTTTATCGAGCACGGCCGGGTGGAAGCGTTGCGGGCGAAGTACGGTCTGACGGCGGAGGCCGCACTGGACCGGGTGCGGCCCATGTTGGCAGGGGTGTTGGAAGAGCGGCTGGTGCGGGCCTAGGCATTTGAGCTTCGCGGATGGAGCGACCTACCCGGTGACGCCGGACGGACGCTATTTTGTGGTGCGCGGCCGGTTGTGGCGGCGATCAAATCCGAAACTGAAACCGGAAGAACGGACCCGGCTCACGCGGGAGCTGATGACGGCTCGGCGGGCAAAGGGCGTAGCCATGCGTGCTGAGGATAGGGAGGCGCGCGAACAGGCAAGGTGCGCGGTGGAGTCGGCGAAAGTGGCGCTCGGGGAGCGGGGACCGGTGTGGTGGAGCGATGGGGCGCCGGACTGGAACCGGCACATGGCACGCAACACGCCTTACGCGGAGTGGTTCGCGGCGCTCGGCGACTCCTCCGAAGGCTCGTCCTGAGCGGGCGGAAGACCAAGCCGATTTCGGGTCGTGCGGTGTCGATACGCAAAGATGGAGCGGATCTGTGCCCGGCCGCCAAGAACGTTGGCGAGGTCGCCAAGCGGGCCAAGCGGGAACTCGTACGTGAGATGGTCTGTCAGCAGCGTGCCGGGCTGGCCGTTGCGCGTCACCTCCTTCAGGCGGTGGCAGTGGAGCCAGTAGCGGAACGGGCCGCGGTGCTGCGTGTCGCAGAAGTGATCGTTCCAGACAAATTCGGTGATCTCGGCATCCCACGGGATGCGAACGGGCGAGAACGGGAACGCGCGGAACGAGATCGTCATCCGCGTGCCGGCGCCGGCGATCACGGCTTGCGGTGGCATACTGAGGACCGAAGCGGGACGGGGTGGAGGCGGCACCAGCGTAGCTTCTTCAATGCGGGCGCGCTGCCAGGGCGGCATCAGCGGCGGAAGATTGCGTGGGTCAGCGAAGAAGAGGAACACCTGCTCGAGCGGAAGCGGGAGCCACTGCTGGGTTTCAAAGGTGTGGCGCATGGAGGGATGAGATGCCGGGCAAAAATGAAGCGGCACTTCAGTCTAAAGTGCCGCCTCCGGATTGCGATCGAAATTGCGGTTAGGGCATCAGGACGGTGTCCACGATGTGCGCGACCCCGTTGGATTGGTAAACGTCCGCGGTCGTGATCATCGCCGTGCCGCCTTTGGCATCGGTGATCTGGATGTTGGAGCCGGCCATGGTGAAGGTGAGGTCTTCGCCTTGGACCGTCTTGAGCTTGGCCGTGCCATGGCCGTGCTTGATGTCCTTCATCAGCTTCTTGGAGTCGATTTTGCCGGGGACGACGTGGTACTTGAGGATGTCCTGCAGCTTGGCCTTGTTGTCGGGCTGGGTGAGCGTGTCGACGGTGCCGGCGGGGAGTTTGGAGAAGGCATCATTGGTGGGCGCGAAAACGGTAAAGGGGCCGGGGCCGGAAAGGGTCTCGACAAGGCCAGCGGCTTTTACCGCGGAGACAAGCGTGGTGAGGTTGGGCGCTGTGGAAGCGTTCGCGACGACGGTCTTGGTGGGATACATGGGAGCGCCACCGACATCGGGGTCTTTCATCTGGCCTGACGCGCTGAAACTGGTGAGAGCGATGGCAGCAGCCATCGTGAGAAGCAAGGCGTTCTTCATGAGTGTGTTCCTTCCGATCGAGTGAAGCCCCAGCGCTAGGACTCTCATCTCTTTACACGGGGCGCGGGGCGCTCTGGATTGGACGCGCACCAGCAAAGATATCGCAGTACCCGGACGGAGCACGGACAGACACAGGCAGGAGGAGACGTTGACAAAGCGGAGGGGACCCCGTCAACTGAAGGCAGGCCTCCATGCGAACCGATCACCCAACCGATGCGGCGTCTGTGGAGCTGCCGGAGCCCGACGGGGCGGAGCGCACGGAGCTACTCGAGAGCAAGCACGCGCTCGATCGTGGGCTTCTGCTCATCGGCATCTTCAAGCTGGCGAAATCTCTTTTCTTCTTCTGCCTGGGGATCGGGGCCTTTCACCTGATGCACCGCGATCTGGCGGAGGAGGCGCTCCGGCTGGCGCATGCCCTGCGATTCGATCCAGAAAGCCGGGTGACCGCGCTTCTGCTGGACAAGATCGATCTGATTGATCAGCGGCGGTTGCGAGCCATCGGCTTCGGAACCTTTCTCTATTCGGCACTGGCGCTAACGGAAGGTGTCGGACTGTTGCTGGCGAAGGTGTGGGCCGAGTACCTCACCCTCGTGCTGACCATGTCATTTCTGCCGTGGGAGCTGTACGAACTCGCAAGGAGGCCGAGCTGGTTTCGGCTGTGGCTGCTGCTGATCAATCTAGCGGTGCTCTGGTACCTTGTCTGGTTGCTGCGGCGGAAGGGTTTGCTGCGGGTGGCGCAGTAAGACCCAGCAGTTTCGGCATTGGGATACCTAGCGTAATATTCGCTTTTTGTTCGTATCAGAAATCTGTCGATCCCACAATTGGGGGATTCGCCCGGAACCTCACCCGTAAACACCACAGGTAGTAGTAAGCAGAAGGTTGTCCGCAATCTGACTGGCTGTGGAAAAAGATAGTTGTCGGTTCGCGCGTTTTCCCTCACTTTTTCCACCCGATGAACGGATTTTGCCCTTGCGGGGATGTCGGATGCGAGTCAGGATGTGGATGGAAGTGGTCAGGAGTGGAGTGAAAGGGAGTCGCAAGCCTCACTTTCAGGGCCGAGTCTACTCCCAACGCAGCTTTCCGAGGCAAAACAATGTTCCGGGGAAATCACCCAACGCGCGTGGACGAGAAGGGTCGGCTGAAGCTGCCGGCCGACTTCAAGGCGCTGTTGGTGCCGGATGCCGAGGGAAAGGTGGTGTTTTACATCACCAGCAAGGACGGGGAGCGAGCGGAGCTTTGGCCGCTGGCGGCGTGGGAGGAGATTGAGGCGCAGCTGGCCACCATTCCGAGCACGAACCCGGCGAAGCGGAAGTTTCTGGACGTGACGAACTACTACGGCCAGATGGCGGAGATGGACGGCCAGGGCCGGTTGTTGCTGCCGCAGATTTTGCGGGACAAGGCGAGCCTGACGGCGGATGTGGTGGTGTTTGGATCGCAAAAGTACCTGGAAGTGATGAACCGGCCGACGATCGAGGCGAAGGACCTGACGTTGTCGGCGGACGATCTGGCGAGTTTGTCGGATCTGGGAATTTAGCGGGTTTTGAGTGCCCCCCAGGGGGAACGCATGGAGGCGGGGATGAACGAACGACCGCGACATGTGCCGGTTCTTTTCGATGATGTTTTGAAGTACTTGAATGTGCGGCTTGGCGGCGTTGTGGTTGACGCGACGATGGGTCTGGCGGGGCACTCGGCCGGGATTGCACGGAGGCTGGGCGGAGCAGGCAAGCTGATCTGTTTTGACCGCGACCCGGAGGCCATGGCGCTGGGCCGGGCACGACTGGCGGAACTGGCCGAGGAGCTTGGGCCAGAGATGCCGGCGATTGAGTTTGTGGCCAAGGCATTCTCCGAGGCTGCGGGCGAGATCAAGCCACGGAGCCTGGATGGCCTGCTGGCGGACTTCGGTGTGAGCAGCCTGCAGCTGGACGAGGCGCACAGAGGATTCAGTTTTCGGTCGGATGGACCACTCGATATGCGGATGGATCCGCGCGGTGGCCCCACGGCCGAGCAAGTGGTAAATGAGGCGGGCGAAGAAGAGCTCGCCAACCTCATTTACGAATTCGGAGAGGAAAGGAGGTCGCGGAGAATCGCCAGAGCCATTGTGCGGGCCCGCCCGATTTCGACTACGGCGCAGTTGGCGTCGGTAGTCGCGGGTGCGGCCCACGCGATGAAAGGCGACAAGATCCATCCGGCGACACGAACTTTTCAGGCACTTCGGATTCGCGTGAACGATGAGTTGGGCCAGATCCAATCGCTGCTGAAAAGCGCGGGATCTCTGTTGAAACCAGGCGGGCGTGTGGTGCTCATTAGCTTCCACTCGCTGGAGGATCGCCTGGTCAAGGACGCTTTCCGTGAGGCGGGACAGAAGAAAGTGCTGCAGGTGCTGACAAAAAAGCCTGTGGTGGCGGAGGAAGACGAAGAGCGACGGAATCCGCGGTCGCGCAGCGCGAAGTTGAGGGCAGCGGAAAAGATTTAGGCGTACGGCTCCGGATTCCCCAGGTTTGGGGGGTTCACAGGATGCACTGGATATGGTGCAGTCTTAGCGGAGACGCATGGAGATCGGGTCGGGGTTGTCCTGCCGTGCTTTCAGGCGAAAGACAACTCGCAACACCAAGTCCCTTCCTCTATCAGCAACCCCGGCCCGGTTGTTGTGGAAGGCGAAACGTTTCGATGTGCCGGGCGGGCGGCCCGAGTTCAGGCAAGTGAAGTGAGGCAGGCGATGGCAGCAACGGCGATGGCAGGACACGGCATGGAAATGATGGCGACGCGGACCGCGCGGACGCCGGCGCAAAGCCTGGCGGCTCGGAACAGCGCTCTCTTTGAGCAGCAGCGGAAGGCGCGACGCGGACCGACGCCCGAGGTCTTTTTCGCCAAGCACATCGACAACACACGCATTGTCAAAGCGGACGACCCCGAGCGCCGCAAGGACATGCGCCAGTTTTCCGTGGCGATGACGGTGCTGTTCTGCCTGGTGATGGTGTATGTGTGGCAGCACTTTTCCGCGATCGAGGTGGGCTACCACGTGGAAACGCAGAAGGCGGCAATGGAGCAGCTGCGCGAGACCAACCGCCAGCTTCGCCTGAGCGAGGCGCAGCTCACCGACCCGGGCCGGATCGACGCCATGGCGAAGCAGCTTGGCCTGGCGCAGCCGCTTCCTGGCCAGGTGGTTCGGCCGGACGGTTCCGTGGATGCGAATGCTCCGGTGCTGGCGCAGCTGCGGTAGGGCTCCCACCGGGTCGAGGGACACAGCACTACCTAAAGCGAGAGTGGGATGGCGATGAGGCAACAGGCGGTACGACGGCCAATGACGGGCTCGATCCGACGAGTCCGTTTTGCCTATGTGGCATTGTTTTTTTGTTTCTGGACGGGGGCGATCGGCTTGCGTCTGGTGTGGCTGCAAGTGGTGCGGCACGGAGATTTTGTCCATCGGGCGGCCATGCAGCAGCAGCGGACGTTTGAGGTAGCTCCTCGGCGGGGTGTGTTGTACGACCGCAATCTCCGCGAACTCGCCATGACGGTGCTGGTGGACAGCGTGTATGCCGTGCCCAGCGAGCTGGGCGAGAACCGCGAGCAGGCGGCCGAGATGCTGGCGCGCATCGTGCACGTCGACCCCACAGACCGCTTCACCAGCCAGGGGCAGATGATGGCGCGATTCACAGCGTCGCGCAACTTTGCCTGGGTAGCCCGCAAGGTCAGCCCGGAGACGGCGACGCGCGTACGCGAGATGAACCTGAAGGGCGTGTACCTGCAGAAGGAATTCAAGCGCTTCTACCCGAACGGCGATCTCGGCGCGCAGGTGCTCGGCTACGTCGGCACGGACGACACTGGTCTCGGTGGGCTCGAGCGGGAGTTTGACGACGACATGCACGGCGCGCCCGGGCACATGCTCACGGCAGTGGATGCGAAGCACCACGTCCTCGGCAGTGATGAGCAGCAGCCGATGCCGGGCGAGAACCTGGTGCTGACCATCGACGCCAACATCCAGCACATGGCCGAGCAGGCGCTCGATGCACAGGTGGAAAAAACGCACGCGGCGCATGGCACGGTGGTCGTGCAGGACCCGCACACCGGGCAGATTCTTGCCCTGGCGGTCTCGCCGCGCTTCAATCCAAACGACGGGAAACATATGGACGCGAGCGTGCTCACCAACCTGGCCGTGAGTGATGTCTACGAGCCCGGGTCGACCTTCAAGCTGGCCACGTATGCCTCGGCGCTCGATGGAGCGGGCGTGGAGCCGACCGACAAGGTGGATTGCCAGGGCGGGTCCATGACCATGTTTGGGCGAACGTTACACGACGACAAGAGCGACCATTATGGCGTGATCACGGTGCAGCAGGCGCTCGAGCACTCAAGCGACGTGGGCGCGGCCAAGATGGCGCTGAAGCTCGGCCCGCAGAAGTTCTATACCTACCTGAAAGGGTTTGGGTTTGGCGACCGCTCCGGCATCGAACTGCCGAGCGAGACGCGCGGGCTGCTGCGGGCGCCGAAGAAGTGGGGCGCGACGAGTATCCTGTCGATCGCAATCGGCCAGGAAGTGGGCGTGACCCCTGTGCAGCTCGTTACCATGGTGAGCGCGATGGCGAACGGCGGGGTATACATTCCGCCGCACGTTCTGCTGGCCAGCGCAGACACAATGAAGGGCGATCCGCGGCTGGTACCGATGGCGTTTCACCCGGAAAACCAGCTGCCGGCGAAGTTGCCGGACGGGTCGCACCGCGTCATCTCGGAGCTGACCAGCGCGAAAATGCGGTCGATGATGCACGGCATCGTGGTCGAGGGAACCGGCAAGAACGCAGCCTTGAACGGGTACACGTCCGCCGGCAAAACGGGCACGGCGCAGAAGGTGGATCCGGTGACGCACACCTACTCGCACACCAAGCTCGTGGCGAGCTTCGCAGGGTTTGCGCCGGTGTCGAATCCAGCAATCTCGGTGGCCGTGGTCATCGACACGCCGCAGGGCAGCGATGTGCAACGGTACGGCGGCTACGCCAGCGCGCCGGTGTTCGCGCAGGTCGCGCAGCAGGTGCTGGAATACCTGGGCGTGCCGCACGATCAGCCATTGAAGTCGACCAAGGAAATGGAAGAGGCACGCGCAGCGGCCGCTCCGGCGGATGACCATCCCGAGGACAGCGGGGCTGATCTGCAGGCAATGTTTAACGACGTAAACGATCTGCCGGCAGACGATCCGCTGCGGCAGCAGGCAGGGGGTGTGCCCGCGGCCAGCGAAGTGGCGAACGCAGCCGTTCCGGAGCAGGCAGGTGGCACCGCCTCGAGTGAGAGGACAGTGCGGACGTCTGATGTCGGTGCGGGTTTGATGAAGCTGCTGCCGAAGAGCGTGCTGCAGGCGTTCCGCGCAAAGGGCGGCACGACCTCACTGATGCCGGATGCGGGCGAGACCCAGGCGAAGCTGGAGCCGCCGAAGATCCCGCCAGTGGCGGAAGCCCATGGGACGGGGATCGTGCTGGATCAGGCAAGGCGAGTGCCCGTGCCGTCGTTCACCGGCGAGGGCCTGCGTGAAGTGGTGGAAAAAACAGGCGAGGCAAAGCTACGGGTCAAGCCCGTCGGCAGCGGCATGGCGCGCGACCAGGTACCAGCCGCGGGCACGATGG
>CAXUCK010000052.1:292-12720 GCA_964249375.1 uncultured Acidobacteriaceae bacterium | reverse complement strand
TCGGCGAGCCGCGTGACAACGACTGGCGCGCCGCGTTCGCCCTCTTCGACACAGAGGGGCGAACCATTACGTTTCGTCGCGTGCCGTATGACCTGACGGCCAGCCAGGGACGCATCCTGATGGCGGGGCTGCCGGAGCGCCTGGCCGAACGGCTGCGCGAAGGTCGCTGATCTCGCTAAATCCGGAAGCGCTATTCGCGTCCGGCTTCGATCTCGAAGGTCATTTTGACGTCGTCGCCGAGCACGTTATCGCCGCTCGCCAAGGATCCATTCCAGGTGAGGCCGAAATCCTGCCGGTGCAGCGTTGTGGTGGCCGAAAATCCGCGGTGCGGCTTTTGTCCATCCCGATCTGCTCTTTGGTTGGCGGATCCATGTGCAGCGTCACCGGCTTGGTCACGCCGTGCAGGCTCAGCTCGCCGGTCACGTCGTAGCCATCTCCGGTCTCCCTCACACTCGTGCTTTTGAAGGTCGCGGTCGGGAACTTCGCGGTTTCGAAGAAGTCGGGGCTTTTCAGGTGTCCATCACGCTGCGGGGTCCCGGTGTCGACTGAAGCGACGTTGATGGTCGCGACTACCGAGTCTTTGCTCGCGTCCTTGTCGTCGAGGTGCACGGTGCCTTCGGAAATCCCGAACCGGCCATGCACCGTCGAGATTGCCATGTGCCGGATGCCAAACTCTACGGCGGAGTGCGCCGGATCGATCTTGTAGACCTGCGCCGTCGCCGCGGTCGCGCTCGCTACCGCGACCAACCCTGCCATCATCCATGCGATCTTTGTCGTCATCGTACGTTTACCTTTCGGGCCGTCCGCTGCCTGCGGATCGCGCTCAGCAAATCGTAACGCGACACGCTCGCTACGGCGTGCCCACGGCGAACTCTGCGTGCATCGTGGCGGCGGAATCTGTTCCGACCCACACGTCGAACTTGCCCGGCTCCAGCACGCGCTTGTGCAGGGCCGCGCTCCAGTAGGAGAGGTCTTCGGCCTTCACCGTGAGCTCCACCGTCTCCGAGCCATGCGGCGCCACCGTGACCTTGCGAAATGCCTTGAGCTCGCGCACCGGACGCGATCCGCTGCCGGCACGCTGGTGCGTGTAGAGCTGTACCACCTGCTCGCCCGCCATCTCCGACGTGTTCCGCAGCGTCACGCTCACATGCAGCGGTTGTGCCGCGCTCACAGTTGGCGAGGCAAGCTTCATGTCGCCCAGCTCCATGGTGGCGTAGCTCAGGCCGTAGCCGAACGGGTAAAGCGGCGTGCTTGGGAGATCCCAGTAGCGGTGGCCGGCGTTGTCCGGATCCATCGGCAGCTTGTAGTTGTAGAACAGCGGCTCCTGCCCGACGGCGCGCGGCCAGCTGACCGTGAGATGTCCGGACGGGGTCGCATCCCCAAACAGCAGGTTGGCCACGGCATGCCCGCCTTCGGCTCCCGGATACCAGATGTTCAGGATGGCGTGGACGTGCGTCGAGGCCCAGGTAAGGTCGAGCGGACGACCGGTCATGAGCACCAGCACGACGGGCTTGCCGAGCGCGACGACGGACTCCAGCAGGCGCTGCTGCTCGCCCGGCAGCGTGAGGCTGGCGCGCGAGGCGTTTTCACTGTTCATGGTCTGCGCCTCGCCCAGCACAAGAACGGTGGTGTCCGCGGCGCGTGCCAGATCGAGCGCGTGTTGAAATTCCGTGGAGCGGGCTGCTTCGGTGGTCAGCACCGGCTTCGCCGGCGGCACCTGCTCGTCGAAGATGGTCGGTGAGCCGCGTTCAATCTCGACGCCCGTGGTGACATTGACGGTGGCGTTCGGAAGCTTCTCGCGGATGCCCTGCGCGATGGTGACGACGTTGTCCCGGTCGCCGTGGATCGACCAGCCACCAAGCGTATCGAGCTTGCTGTCCGCGAGCGGGCCGATGACGGCAATGGTGTGGAGCGACTTCGCGAGCGGGAGTGCGTGCGCCTCGTCCCGCAGCAGAACGGCGGACTTTTCCGCCGCGTCGCGGACCGCGGATCGCGCTTCGGTCGAACCGGTCACCTGGCGGTAATGATCGAGATCGACGTATGGGTGCGTGAACAGGCCAAGACGGTACTTGACTGCAAGCAGCGGTCGCACGCGCTCGTTCACCTCCGCCTCGGTGATCCTGCCATCCTTCACGGCCGCGGGCAGGAACTCGCGATAAACCGAGCTCGTCATCTCCATGTTGACGCCGGCCTGGAACGCGCGGACTGCCGCGTCAGCCGGATCCGCCGCAAAGCCGTGCGCCTCGAGATTCTTCACCGCGTCCCAATCGCTGACCACAAATCCCTGAAAGCCCCACTGTTTGCGCAGCAGGTCGGTCAGCAGCCAGGAGTTGCCGGTGGCCGGCACGCCGTTCAGGTCCATGTAGGCGGACATGATGGTGGCCGTGCCCGCATCGACGGCCGCATGAAACGGTCGCAGATAGACGTTGTAGAGCAACTCGTCAGAGATGTCGGAGCTGTCGTAATCGCGCCCGCCCTCGGCCGCGCCGTAGCCGGCGAAGTGCTTGGTGGAGGCAAGGATGTGGTCCGGACTGCCGACGGAGTCGCCCTGAAATCCACGCACCTGCGCGGCCGCCATCTGCTCGCCCAAGTAGGGATCTTCGCCCGCGCCTTCCATGATGCGGCCCCAACGGGCATCGCGCGCGATGTCGACCATGGGTGCGAATGCCCAGTGCACGCCTGCTGCGCGGGCCTCTTTTGCCGCGACTGCCTGCGTCCGCGTCACAAGCGCGGGATCCCACGAAGACGCCATCGCCAGGGGGATGGGCGCGATGGTGCGGAAGCCGTGGATGACGTCGTAGCCGAACAGCAGAGGGATGTGCAGCCGCGACTCGGTGACCGCGATGTGCTGCAGCTGGTTGATGCGCTCGGGGTCGGTGGTGAAAAGAAAGCTGCCGACGCCACCCGTGCGGGCAAGCTCATCCGCTTTCGCTGGCGGCGTATACATCGGCTGTCCTGCAGCCTGCTCCATCTGCCCGATCTTTTCGGCCAGCGTCATCTTTGCCAGAAGGTCGTCGACGAAGCGATTGACCTGGGCGTCGGAGGGTGGTTGCGCGGCTTGCGCCTGCAGCGGAGCGGGCGGCGCAAGCAGAGCCGCGAGGAAAACAGGGGACAGGGTCGCGAGGACGCGCATGACGAGAAAAGCCTTTCCGCAATCGTTTTACTGTGTGTGCACGATCCTCACACATCGCCCTCAGGTGTGGCTAGCATTTCCTGCTTCCGCAGGGGACGAGGGCGACGAGGTGGCCTACTCCGCCTTGCCGTAGCCTGCGCGATACGCTTTCTGCAGCACACCGAACGCGAGCTTCTTCTGGCCCTGGTCACTGATCAGACCCTTGCGATTGAAGTAGTCCTGCACACCGACCAGCTGTCGCGAGGGCGAACGGAAATCCATCAGGATCCAGGGGCTCATGCCGCGCACCTGCGGAATTTTGGCCAGCATCGGAAGCGAGTGCTCGAAGATGGAGGCCTGGTACTCTTCGGTCCAGCGCTCGCCCGGCGCTCCGTGCACGCCCGCCTTTGCACCGCCGCCGAACTCGCTGACGAGCACGGGCTTCTGGAAGGCGACCGTCCAGTGGGTCGTGTCCGCGGTTTCGGGCTTGCCTTCATACCAGCCGATGTACTCGTTGATGCCGAGCACGTCGAGCTGCGCGCCCAGCTTGTCGTCGACAATCTTTTCATTCGGTCCGCCGCCCCGCACCAGAAGGGCCGCCGTGACCAGCCGCTGGTTGTCGAGCTTGCGCACCTCCCCGGCCAGCGCCGTCAGGAACTGGGTGCGCGCCTCGGTCGACGGAGTTTCGTTCGCGATCGACCACAACGCGATCGACGCCTTATTGCGGTCGCGCGCGATCTCCTCGTGGAGCTGCTGTTTCGCTTTGGCCAGCACGGCGGGACTGCTGAAGTCGACCGCCCAATAGGTCGGGATTTCTGACCACACCAGCACGCCCATGCGGTCGGCCGCGCGCGTCATCTGTTCGTCATGCGGGTAGTGTGCCAGGCGCACGTAGTTGCAGCCCAGCTCCTTTGCCCAGCCGAGCAGCGTCGTCATGTCTTTCTCGGTGTTGGCGCGCCCGGTGCGGAAGGGCGCCTCGGCATGAATGGAGACGCCGCGCAGATAGATCGGCCTGCCGTTGAGCAGGATTTCGGTGCCGCGCGCCTCGATGGTTTTGAAGCCCATCTGCTCGTGCACGGCGTCGGCGGACGTGGTGATGTCGATGGGGTAGAGCTTTGGGTGCTCCGGCGACCAGGGCTCAAGTCCGATCACCGGCAGGGTGATCGCGGCTCGTCCGTCCGCGCCCACCTGGGCTGAGATGCGCGCCCGCAGATCTGGTACGAAAACAGTTACAGATTCTCCGGGCTTTGCGCCCCCAAGTTCGACCCAGCCCTCCAGCTTCGACCGCGTCGCCCGATCCAGGTGCAGGTCGTACCCGCTGATGTAGCTTGCGGGCACCTCGACCAGCGACACCGACCGCGTGAGCCCGCCGTAGTTCCACCAGTCGGTCTGCAGCGTGGGCACGCCATCGGCCATGCGCGTGGAGTCGACCGCCGCGACGATGAAGTTCGCGCCATCCTTGAGCTGCGCGGTGGCCTCGCAGTCGTAGGTGGTGAACCCGCCCTCGTGCTGGCACACCTTTTGCCCGTTGACCCACCACTTCGACTGGTAGTTTGCGGCGCCCACATGGAGGAAGACCCGTTTGCCCGGCGTCCGCTTGTAGTCAAAGTCTCGCTGATACCAGAGCAGCCCCTCGTAGAAAAACAGCCGGTCCGCCTGGGTGTTCCAGTCGCCCGGAACCTTGATGGTCGGCGAACGCGCGAAGGAGTACTCCACGAGCTGCGGGTCGCCCTGCTTCCATTGCTTGTTCAAGAACCAGCCATCTTTTTTCTCTTCGTGGTGAAAGCTGTACAGCCCCGTCGCGTACGGGTCCTCAATGACGTGCCAATCGCCGTCGAGGGACGTCTGCGGCCGCCGGTCGGCACCTTCGAGTACGGTGGTGTTCTGCGTAAACGGAGGTTCCGCTGCCGCCTGCTGCGCTTTTAGCCCGACCGCCAGCAGGCCCATCCCCAACGCGGTTAACAGATGCAATCTCTTCACGCGATTCATCGTCTCCTCCGAGCCATGCGCCGCAACGAGTAGACCACACCGCGTGAGCGTTTGCGATTCGCCCTCATCCCGGGCAGGAGCGGCTCAGTTTATGGCGGAACTCCGTTCAGCACGCGCCTGGTTCCCGGTCGGATCGAGACCCGCCATCGGCCGTCTCAATCGTTCAGTCCCAGAACCGAAATTTGTAACACATCGGCGCACAAATGAAAAACTGACGGGAGGCGAATCCGTTTTTGCGCATGGCCGACGCATCCGGCGACGCCGCTCCGCAGGCGCAGACGATCGGCCAACGCATCCCACGCCTCGAATGCCAGAACGGTGGAGCTGCCCTGACCGGCGAAGTGCGGTTCTAGGCCATCTTTTGTTCTTCCAGCAGCCCCGACATTTCTTCCCACTCGCGGAGCAGTTCGATTTGCCGGACGCGCAGCTGCTCCGCCTCGGCGGAAAGGCGCTGCGCTTCCGTGGCGTTGGTGAAGATGCCCATCTCCGCTTCGACCGCGGCCAGCCGCTCTTCAAGCCGCGGCACCTCCGCTTCGGCGAACTGCACGCGCTGCTCGAGCTCGCGCAGCTTGATTGGGTTCAGCCGCTTCACCGGCTCCTTCTTTGTTTCGGGGAGCGGAGCTTTCTCGACCGCGTCGTCCGGCGTTGGACGTTCGGTCGCCGATCCGACCACGCTGTGCTGGGCGAGCGACGTGATGACCTTCTCCGGACCGCCCGATTTGCGCCACAGATAATCTTCGTAGTTGCCCGGGTAGATGTGCACGCGCCGGTCCTCGACCTCAAAGACGCGTGTGGCCAGGCCGTCGATGAAGTAGCGATCGTGGCTGACGAACAGAACGGTTCCGGAAAAGTTCCGGATGGCGTCGAGCAGCACGTCTTTCGCCCGCAGGTCCAGGTGGTTGGTCGGCTCGTCCAGCAAAAGCATGTTTGAGGGCGAGACCAGCATCTTCGCCATGGCGTAGCGATTGCGCTCGCCGCCTGAGAGCACGCCGAGCTTTTTGAACACGTCGTCGCCGGAAAACATGAAGCAGCCGAGCAGGCTGCGCAGCTCCACCACCGGCACCTTGGGCGCGGCGCCCGAAATGTCCGACAGCATTTCCGCGCCGTGGTCGAGCACCTTGTACTGGTCCTGCGCGAAAAAGTCGACCAGCGCGTTGTGCCCCAGCTTGATTTCGCCGGACGTGGGCGCTTCCTGCGCGCTGAGCATGCGGATGAGCGTCGACTTGCCGGCGCCGTTTGCGCCCACCAGCGCAATGCGATCGCCGCGATCGATCTGGAAACTCACATCGTCGAGGATCGTCTTCATCGTGCCATCCGGTCGAGGGTATTCCTTGCGCAGATGATTCACTTCGATCACCGTGCGGCCGCTTGCCGGTGGCTGCGGAATGGTGAAGTGGATCGTCGCCTCTTCGTCCGGGATCTCGATGCGCTCGATCTTTTCGAGCTCCTTGATGCGGCTCTGCACCTGCTTGGCCTTGGTGGCCTGGGCGCGGAAGCGGTTGATAAACGCCTCCAGCGCCTCGATGCGTTCGCGCTGATTTTTGTGCGCGTTGATCAGCTGCGTCCGCCGCTCTTCCTTCTGCGTCACGTACTTTTCATAGCCGCCCACGTAGAAGTGCGCGTGCTTGTTCCACACTTCGGCGATCTTGCCGACCGTCTGGTCGAGAAAATAGCGGTCGTGCGAGATCAGCACAAAGGCTCGCTCGTAGCTCTGCAGATACTCTTCAAGCCAGTTACGCGTTTCGAGGTCGAGGTGGTTGGTGGGCTCGTCAAGCAGCAGCAGCGAGGGCTTCTGCAACAGCAGTTTCGCGAGCGCGATGCGCATCTGCCATCCGCCCGAGAACTCTTCGGTGCGCCGCTCCCAGTCCTCCTTGGGAAAGCCGAGGCCGCCGAGCACCGTGCCCACCTGGTAGTCGAGCGTGTAGATGTCGTGGACCTGCATGAGGTCCATCACTTCGCTGAAGCGTTCCGCCACGGCGTCATACTCGGGGGTTCCGGGCGCGTGCTGGCCCAGCTTGTCGCCCAGGTCCTCGTATTCGCCTTCGAGGCCGCGGATCGCGTCGAAGACCGACAGGCACTCCTCGAACACGGTTTTGCCGCGCATCTCCAGGCCATCCTGCGGCAGGTAGCCGAGCGTCATGCCCTTGGTGCGCGACACGGTTCCGTAGTCCAGGCCCTCGATGCCCGCGAGCACCTTCAGCAGGGTGGACTTGCCTGTGCCATTGCCGCCGACCAGGCCGGTCCGCTCGCCCGGCGTGATCAGCCAGTTGACGTCTTCAAACAGCAGTTTTTGCCCATAGCGCTTGCCCGCGCCTGAAAGTTGCAACATACAGCAATCTTCTCATCCGGCCGGGAACGCCGGCTTCTCCTGTAAACTTCCACCCATGGTTGACCTTGAACTTCTCGCTAATGCCCTCCGCGCCAAAGGCCACGCCGTCGATCACGGCCACAAGATCCCGGACAACGCCGGCGAGTACGAACTGCAGGTCGACGGCCGCGTGCTGACGCTCGAGCAGGCCCGCGCCCTGCTCGAAGACGAAACCGGCAGCTAGGGCAGCCCCGCCGCGTCGATGCCTCCGCGGTGCGCCCCGTCGAGCCAGCATCTCCGGCTGCGCGCGGGCGCCGGATGCAGTACACTCCGAGTCAGCATGACGGTCTCCTCCTCGCAATTCGCGACCCTGCACCCCATGCAGCACACCTGTTGTCCCCGCTGATCGCTTTGAGCGCAGTGCGGCGTCTCCAGTCCTGAATCCCCAAACACTTCTCTTCATCGCACCACCTGCATTGCGTGAGTCCGCGTGCATCCCCCACCAGGAGCCTTTATGCCCCAGCCGCTTGCCGCCGCAAAAGCCCGCCTTTCCCTCGACCTTTGGGCTGTCATTCTGTCGCTGCTCCTGGCTCTCCTTGTCCGCCTGGGCCTGCTTAGGTCTGTTCCCTGGTAGCGCACCTTCCACCGCACCCACCCCACCAGGAGAGCCGCATGTCGAGCAACACCTATCAACCGACCGAAGCCCTCGCCGCCACCGCAGCGTCGCGCCTGCCGGCGCGCACCACGCTTCCGCAGCTGCTTCCCGGCGTCGCCCTGCTTGCCGTGGTGGGCTACGCCGGCAAGTGGACCGAGCACGCCATCAACACCTACGGCAAGGCGCACCACCTCGTTCTGCCCAACATCGAGTACGTCCTGTGGGCCATTCTTTTCGGCGTGCTGATCGCCAATACCGTCGGCCTCCCGCGCGTTTTCCGCGCCGGCGTGGCGACCTATGAGTTCTGGCTCAAGGCCGGCATCATCCTGCTCGGCGCCCGCTTCATTCTTGGCGATATCGCCAGGCTTGGCGGCATCTCGCTTGCGCTGGTGTTCGTTGAGCTGGCGCTCTCGCTGGTGTTTATGACGTGGCTTGGCCGCCGCTTCGGACTCTCGCCCAAGCTCACCACGCTGCTCGCGGTCGGCTCGTCTGTATGCGGCGTTTCGGCCATCATCGCCACCCAGGGCGCTATCGACGCGGATGAGAATGAGTCCTCCACCGCGATCGCCGCGATCCTCGCTCTTGGCGCCATCTCGCTTCTAGTCTTTCCCGTCATCGGCCACGCGCTCGGCATGTCCGACCACGCATACGGCCTGTGGACCGGCCTCGCCGTGGACAACACCGCTGAGGCCACAGCCGCCGGCGCGCTCTACTCCGACGCGGCCGGGAAGTTTGCCGTGCTTGCGAAGACCTGCCGCAATGCCACCATCGGGTTCGTCGTGCTCGGCTACGCCATCCAGTGGGCGCGCAAGGGTCTCGCGAATCGCACCACAGAAGCGCAGCTAAACAACAAGGCCGCCTTTCTCTGGGCGAAGTTTCCCAAGTTCGTTCTCGGTTTCCTGTTCATCTCCCTGTTGGCAACGCTCGGCGCCAGCCACTCGCCCGCGCTCGCCGTCCTCGGCTTCAGCAAGCCCCAGCTGACGACGCTGGCCAATCTCTCGCGCTGGGCGTTTTTGCTCACCTTTGCCGGCGTCGGTCTGCGCACGGACCTGCGCGACCTCGGCCAGCAGGGCATTCGCCCATTTCTCGTCTCCGCCCTTGGCGAGATCGCTATTGCCGCGATCACGCTTGGGCTCATCCTTGCTACAGATCGACTGGTCCACCTCTAAACCGGGCGCAGGAACTAGCGCACCACCTCCGCCACGACCGACACGTTCACGTGCCGTGTGCTTCCCGGCACGTCGAGCGATCCCAGCATCAGCGACTTGCCCGGAACCAGGTTGGCCGTGCCTTCGATCTGCGCCTGCCGGATGATTGGGGCGTCCGCGCCCAGGCCGGCGCCGCCTTCGGGGGCGACACTCATCCGCTCCACCTTGCTGCGAAGCCGCAAGCCCTGGGACGACTCATCGAGCGACGCGTCCATGTTGAGGCCAATGTCGAGGTAGGTGAGCTGTTTTTCTGCCCCCTTCGCCGCATCATAGCTTCCGGTCACGATCGGCACCTTGGTCCCGACCTTGGTCGTGGTGCGGCCTCCCGAGACGACCATCATGGAGAAGTGCTGCGTGCCGATCACCTTGTCTCCGTCGAGTTCGTCGGTTGTGAATGTCAGCCGATACGTCTTCTTCGGGCGGTCCAGATCATCGAGGAGCCTTCGAGCGACTTTGAGCTGCTCTGGCGTTCCGCTGACCAGGATCGCATTCTGGGAGGGAACGTAGTAGATCTTGTCCCGCGGATCCAGCAGATTCCGCATGGCGGTGAGGACCTCATTGGCGTCATCCTTCTGGCTCACGTTCGCCAGGTAGAAGGTCTGCATGGACATATCGTTGCCTTTGTCCGTCGTCTGTGCCCAGACACTCGGCGCAATCATTGCCATGGCGAGCGTCAGCCCACATGCTTGAAGTCGTACCGTCTGTAATCCGCTTGCGTACATCGTCATTCGCTGTCTCCTGTGGGTGGTGGTCCAAAAAACTTCCGAAACTCTGCCTTGTCCAAGCTCGCCTGCGCATCGCGTGCGTCCGGGTTCAACTCCTCAAGTTCCTCCGGGGCTGCATGGTGTGCCAGCCGCAGCAGCAATCGCTCCTCGTCGGTCAGCGGCTCTTCGGGCGCGGGATGATTGCCCGATGCCAGATCGAGCGAGGGTTGCTTCGCTTGAGCAAGTCTCACCCGCCGCTCCGGCCCGCGTGCTCGCGGTCGTCGAATCCGTTGCATCCCCGCGGTCGGTGGGGAGATGTCTGGCACGCTTGCCGGCTCTGCGGGAGCGACGCTTCCCGTGTCCGCGTGGATGGGCGCTGGCTGGCCGCGATGCCACCAACTTGCCGACCCGAGCACCAGCACCAGAAGCGTCGCCGCTATGGCGTAGCCCTGCGGCCATCGAGCGAGAGCCAGGCGAACCCGATCGCGTCCGGGCGCACGCTGGGCGGCGGTTCTTGCCCGCACCGTCCGGAGCACCCGTTGCTCCAGCCCGTCGGTGGGCTCGGCGTCGCGCAATGCCTTCAGCACCCGTTCGACCCGCGCCTCGTGATCGTTCATCGCTCACCTCCTCGCTCCAGTCTTTCCCGCAGCCGCGCTCTGGCGCGAAACAGAAGCGCCCGCACGGCGGACTCACTTCGCCCGAGAACTTCGGCCATCTCCGCCGTTCCAAGCTCCTCGACGGCTGAAAGCAACAGCACCTGCCGCTCTGCTTTCGGCAGCCGGTCGAGCTCGCGCATCACGGACTGCATGCGTTGCGCCTCGTCCAGAGCTTCGTCGGCGGCGACGCTGCTCCCGACCAGACCCGCGGCAAACTCGGCATCCATCTGCTCCGGACGGATGCGCCGCCGGCGATCGATGGCCAGGTTCCAGGCGATGCGCACCAGCCACACGCGCATGTCGCGAATGGTGTCGAGTGAGCCGCGATGCTCCAGCACGCGCACAAAGGCGTCCTGCACCACCTCTTCGGCGTCCGCGGGGCTGCGCAGCACCGAGTGGGCGACGCGGAACAGCAGCCGCGAGTAGCTTTCCACCAGGGACGCAAGATCAACGGTCGATCCTGCTTCGTTCCCCATCGGCAAAGCCAAGCTCCATCCTTCGGTCGACGCCATAGATGCCTTCTATCCGGAAAGACGCAGACGCGGCGTGTGCGCTCGGAAATATTCCGCAGGCTCATCGATTCCCGCCTCGAGCCGAACTGCTTGCGCGGGAGAGACATTCGCCGAATCGCTCTGCTAGGCTCAAGGTTGAGCGACTGATGCCCTCTCAGCCCCATCTCTTTCCCGAGCCCGTCGCTCCTGATCCGACCAGCGTTTCCGGGTCGGCCGCGCCAGATGCTGCTGGAGCCCAATCCGACTCCGTCCGCGCCGCTGGAACAGCTCCGGTGTGGCTGCAACGCTTGTCGCTGTTTATCCTGGTTCTGTTCTGCGTGTACCTTGGCGTGCTGGTGGCGGTGCTGCCCTGGTGGCCGAGACTTTGGGACCACAATGAGTGGATCCGGGCGCATCCGGCGCTGGCGGCGGTGCTGCGGAACGGGGCGGTGCGCGGCCTCATTTCCGGCCTGGGTCTGCTGGACATCTGGATCGGCATCTCCGAAGCTGTGCACTACCGCGACTACCGCGGCTGAAACGGAAGGCCCAACAATGCCCGATCAACCTCCTTCACTTCCGCGCGCCCCGCTGGCCTACGAGAACGCTGCCTTTCTGGACTCGCCGGACGGCCGGCTGTTGCGCATCATCGCCGAGTACCAGGAGCCGATGGCGCGGTTCCGGCGCGAGCGCATTCAGGACACCGTGGTGTTCTTCGGGTCGGCGCGTTTCCGCGCGCGGGATGTCGCGCGTGCCGATCTGGAGCTGCTGGAGAATAGCTACTCCGATCAGGCAGCGCCTGAGCCGGAGCAGCCGGCGACTCCGGAGCAGATGGCGAGCGGGACGGCGGACGAGCACAAGCGCAAGCTGGCCGAAGCGGCAGTCGACATGGCGCGCTACTACGAGGATGCGCGCACGCTGGCGGGCATGATGGCGCGCTGGGCGAAATCTCTACCAGGGCGAAGACACCGGTTTGTGGTGACGTCGGGCGGCGGTCCGGGAATCATGGAGGCGGCCAACCGTGGAGCGTACGAAGCGGGCGCGAAGACGATCGGGCTGAACATCAAGCTGCCGTTTGAGCAGGCGCCGAACCCCTGGATCACGCCGGCGCTGAACTTCGAGTTTCACTACTTCTTTATGCGGAAGTACTGGTTTGCGTACCTGGCGAAGGCGCTGGTGGTGTTTCCTGGCGGTTTTGGCACGCTGGACGAGATGTTTGAGCTGCTGACGCTGGTGCAGACGCACAAGCTGGCGAAGGAGATTCCGGTCGTGGTCTACGGCTCGGATTATTGGCGGTCGATCCTGAAC
>CAXUCK010000052.1:0-282 GCA_964249375.1 uncultured Acidobacteriaceae bacterium | reverse complement strand
TGGCCGAGCGCGGCGTGATTGCGCCGAAAGACCTGGATCTGTTCCAGTGGGCGGACACGCCGGAAGAGGCGTTCCGGCTGTTGCAGGACGGGTTGACGCGGCTGCATTTGAATCCGGCGAAGCCGGACCCAGCGGATGGCGAGCAGGCGTCGGCGGCGTCGGAGCCTCCGGCGCATCCGGCGCCGTCGGCGGAGGACCTGCTTGGACCGGACATTACGCCGACGCGATAGCGAATCGCTCAGCGGACTGATCCGGGCGTGGAGCCTCCCTGCCGGCCCACCC
>CAXUCK010000051.1:0-12730 GCA_964249375.1 uncultured Acidobacteriaceae bacterium | reverse complement strand
CTCCGAGCATGCGCCGGCCCCTGGAAAACGCGAATTGCACATCTGCACCTGCGACACGCCGCAGGCGGAGCTCGACAGCTGTGCTGCCTGGCTGCGTGAACAGCTCGCTCAAAACCCGGCGGCTCGCCTCAGCGTCATCGCTCCGGACGTCGATGAAGAGCGCGCGGAACTCGAGCGCGTTCTGCGAAACACGCTCGCGCCTCAACTGCACAGCATCGAGTTCCGGACTTCGCTCCGCCCATACGAGGTTTCACTCGGCATCCCTCTCAGCAGCACTGCCCCGGTCGCGGCAGCGTTCGATCTCCTCGCCTGGTCGCAAGGAGCGCTGCCCTCCAGCGTCGTCAGCACACTTCTTCTCTCTCGCTACCTTGCCGGTGGCACCTTCGCTGCCGAGCGTCTCGCGCGCGCCAGCTTCGACGCCGCACGCGCGCGAAGCCACCTTCTCCGGCCTGAGTTGACCCTCGACGATGTGCTTCGCCAGCTCGACACGACCCGTTTTGCCACACCCGGACTGCGTCGCTCCCTTCGTGCCTTTCGCGATACGGTTCACCCCCTGCAAGACGGTGCCGTACGCAGCTTTGCGGAGTGGGCCGAAAAGATGCAAACAGCGCTCGACGCCGCCAGCTGGACGGCCGCCGCCGAAAGCAGCCTTGAATACCAGGTGCGCGAGCGCTGGCAGAACGCCCTGGACGAGCTCGCCACGCTCGACTTTACCGGGCAGCCAGTTCCGTTCCCGCAAGCCTTGGCTGACCTGAAACGGGTCGCGTCCAGCACCATCTTTGCCCCGGAATCGCAGAACGCCCCCGTCCAGATTCTCGGCCCGCTCGAAGCCGCGGGCAGCACCTTCGATGCGATCTGGTTTCTTCGCTGCGGCGATCTCACCTTTCCGGCACCTGCGGCCTCCAACCCACTGCTGCCGTGGCGTCTGCGCCGCGCTCTCCATCTGCCCGGCAGCGGCGCCGCTGAAGAGAACGCTCGCGCCCGCACGGCCATCCGCCGCATCGCCGCGAGCGCTCCCCGAGTCGTCATCAGCTACGCCCGGCATCTGGACCGGGGAAAGCAAAAGCTGGCCGCCATCGCTCACGAATTCGCCGCTGGCGAGCTGAGCCCCGATTCGGTTCAGGCGGCTGCCGAGCCGATTGCCGTCCGGCTCGTTCCAGTCACCGAGCACCTGCCGCTCCCTCCGCCACCGGACCGCGTCCTTCGCGGCGGCGCCGCCCTGCTCCAGGCTCAGGCCGCCTGTGGATTCCGTGCCTTCGCGGAGCACCGCCTCGGCTCCCGACCTCTCGAAACCGCTGTTCTCGGCTTGGACGCGCGCGCCCGCGGGGATGTCGTTCACCAGGTACTCGAACAACTCTGGGCGGAAACAAAAACCCAGACCGCCTTACGCCAGCTCTCCCGCGAGCAGCGCCGCGATCGCCTCGATCACCACATCACACACGCCCTCGCCCGCTGGCGCGAGACCAGCACCAACGCCTGGGACCGGGCCTACCTCGACATTCAACGGGCCTGCCTGCGTTCAGTCCTTCTTGACTGGCTGGAGGAAGAGCTGCTCCGTGAACCCTTCGAGGTTCGCTTCCGCGAGCAGTCGCATGCAGAACTCGCAGTCGGTCCGCTGCGCCTGCGCGTCCGCGTCGACCGCATCGACTACACCCAGTCTGGCGGCGCCGTTCTCATCGACTACAAAACCGGCGTCAGCACGCCCAAGCAATGGCTGTCCGACCGTCCCGATGCCCCCCAGCTTCCGCTGTACACCCTGCTCCCCGAAGCCGAGCACCTCGATGCCGTGGCTTTTGCAGTCATTCGCACCGGCCGCGACCTTGGCTTCACCGGCTACGAGGCACATCGTGGCGTCATCCCCCATGCGGCGAAGCTCCCCACCGAAACCCTCGCCGGCCTGCAGCAGCAGTGGCGCGCGACGCTCGAGAATCTCGCCGCCGACTTCCGCGCGGGTGACGCCCGGGTCCGCCCAAAGAAGTTTCCCAAGACCTGCGCCTTCTGCGCGCAGCGCCCGTTCTGCCGCCTCGACCCCACCACCCTTGCGGAACAGTTCCCCGACGAGATGGAAGCCAGCGAGGACGTCGAGCGTGGCTAAGCTTTTCCAGTACCCATCCCTTTTCGCCGACCTCGCCGCCTCGTCGATCGGCCGCCCGGAGCCTCTCTCGACGCCTCCCGATCCGCCTTCGCCGCCGTCTGACGACGACCTGTCGCCCGACTGGCGCGAACGCGCCCACGCCCTCGACATCCGCCGCTCCTGGATCGTCGAGGCTCCGGCCGGCTCCGGCAAAACCGGCCTCCTCATTCAGCGCCTCCTCAAGCTGCTCGCCGACGAAACCGTCCACCAGCCGGAAGAGGTTCTCGCCATCACTTTCACCCGTGCGGCGACCGAGGAGGTCCGCGACCGCGTTCTCGGCCAGCTGGAATCCGCGGCCACCGGCATCCCGGTAAGCACGCCCTTTGATCGCGTCACGCGCGAGCTCGCCACAACGCTCCTCGAACGCGACCGTCGGTTCGGCTGGGACCTCCGCAACCACCCACGCCGCCTCAACATCCGCACCATCGACTCTGTCTGTGCTGAGATCGTCGGCGCTCTTCCCCTGCTCTCCGGCGCTGCCGGCCCGCTGCGCCCTACGGAAGCCGCCGACCCTCTCTACCGCGAGGCCGTGCGCAACGTCCTTCTGCGTCTCGGCGGCCCGGACAACGCGCTGAACCGCGCCCTGCGCACACTCCTCGAACGCCGCGATGCCAGCCTTTCCAACTGTGAAGACCTCCTGACGGAAATGCTCGGCACGCGCGAACAGTGGATCGATCTGATTCCCCGCGGGCCTGGCGTGCTCGACGAGGACGAGCTCGACCGGGAGGCGCTGCCCCGCCTCCATCTCGCGCTTGAAGAGATCATCTGCTCCGAGCTCACGCGTCTCCACACCGCCCTCCCCGAGCCCTTTCTGCGCCAGCTCACCGAGCTCGCCGCCGACCTCAGCGACCGCCCCGGGTACCGCGATGATCCGTCCCCGCTCGCCGTCTGTCGCAATCGCTACAACACCCCGGAAGCCCGCACCGCTGATCTCGAACTCTGGCGCGCGCTACTTCACCTCCTCGTCACACCCGGCGAGCAAAGGTGGCGCCGAGGCTTCAACAGCAACCATGTCGGCATCGCGCTCGACCCCACCGACCGGGCTCGCCTGCGAGAGCTCGTCGACCAGGCCCAGCAGACCCCGGATCTTCTTGCCACCATCCAGCGAGCCTCGGCGCCACCTTTGCTCGCCTCGGCGCTGCCGCCCGCCGAGTACCCCGAAGAACAATGGCGCGTGGTCAAGGCCCTCTTCGTCGTCCTCAACGCCTGTTTAGCGGAGCTCCAGCTCGTCTTCGCCCGGCACGGAACCTGCGACTTTGCCGAGGGCGCGCTCGGGGCCCGCGCCGCCCTTCGTGACCGGGCCGGCGCCGGCGACCTCCGGGCCGCGCTCGGCTTTGAGCTCCAACACCTGCTCGTCGACGAAATGCAGGACACCTCCTCGGGCCAGTACGATCTGCTCCATCTGCTCACGCAGCACTGGCCCGGCACGCATCGCACGCTGTTTCTGGTCGGCGACCCCAAGCAGTCGATCTACATCTTTCGGCAAGCCCGCGTGGAACGCTTTCTCCGGACCATGCGCGACCATCGCCTGGGCGACCTCGCGCTCCATCCGCTTCGCCTCACCGCGAACTTCCGCTCCGAGGCCGGCCTTGTCGCGAGCTTCAACGAGGATTTCAGCCGCATCTTTCCGCCAGCCAGCCCAGCCGACGACGACTCCGCCATCCCGTTCACCCCCGCACCCCCCATCCGTCCTGCGCGAGCCTCCGAGCTGTCCAGCGCGCCCGCGCACCCCAGCCTCAGCTGGCACATCCGCACTCTCCCGAAAGCCTCCCCCGAGCTGCAGCCCAGCCTCGACGCCGACGCCCGCAAAGCCGAAGCTGCCGCGATCCGCGACGTCATCCTGACCTGGCGTTCCCGCCCGCTTCCTCCAGGCCGGCGCACACCCTGGACCATCGCTGTGCTCGTCCGTGCGCGCCAGCATCTCCTCGAAGTCATCGCCGCGCTTCGCGGCACGCCCGAACAACCCGCCATCCCTTACCGCGCCGTCAACGTCGAGCCGCTTGGTGAGCGACCCGAAGTCCTCGACCTCCTCGCCCTCACCCGCGCTATGTTTCATCCTGCCGACCGCGTCGCCTGGCTCAGCCTGCTTCGCGCGCCGTGGTGTGGTCTCAATCTCGCCGAACTGCACCTGCTCACCGGCGCGGACGACCCCGTGTTCCACGATCAAACCGTAGACGTCCTGCTCAACACCCGCGCCTCCCTCCTGAACGACGCGAGCCGCTCCCGCATCGCACATCTTCACCGCACACTCCGCGCCGCCGAAGCGCAGCGCAACGAACTTCCTCTGGCACAACTCATCGAGCGCACCTGGCGCTCGCTCGGCGGCCCCCTTGCCCTCACGCCCGACGAACGCAGCAACGTCCGCCGCTACCTCGTTCTTCTTGACCAGCTGGAGGAGTCTGTTGGACGCGTGGATCTCGGCCGTCTCGCCACAGAGGTAAACCGTCTCTTCGCCGAAACCTCCGCTGTCGAAGACGCAGTTGACCTGATGACCATGCACCAGGCCAAAGGTCTCGAGTGGGACGTCGTCCTCCTCCCCGCGCTCGACCGGGATACCCGCCAGGGCACGAGCCGCCTGCTCACCTGGGAAGAGCTGACCGGCACCACGCCCGGCGCCGCGCACACCCTGCTCGCCCCCATTCAGGGCCGGGGCCAACCCTCCGAAGCTCTCAATACCTGGTTGAACAACCTCGCCCGGCAGCGCGAAGCGGAAGAGCGCAAGCGCCTCTTCTACGTCGCCTGCACCCGTGCGCGCGAAGATCTGCATCTCTTTGCCACCATCCAAACCGGCCGCTCCGGTGCGCCACCCGCAACCCGCAAGGGAAGCCTGCTCCATGCCGCCTGGCCAGCGGCTCTCGCCCACATCCCGGCAGCTTCGGCCGCCGACACCGTCGTCGAGTTCCCCACGCAGCCATTCGCCGGCCTCTCGCTCGCTGCCGCCGCCGACGAACCCGTCGGTCGGCGCGAGCACCTCGCCACGAACATCGTTCGCCTACCCGACGGCATCGATCCCCTAACCGGCCGGCCTGCCTCCCCGGCGGAGACGCCCTCGCCGCAAGTCCCCGAACTTCCCCAGCCTGCAAAGGATCGACCGGAAGGATCCCTCCTCGTTCGCGCCCTTGGCAACACCGTTCACGCCCTGCTTGATCAACTTACGACGCACACCGCCGCGGGTCAGCCCCCACAGGAAATCCTTGCGCAGCTCCCATCTTGGCGGGGCCGTATCACCGCCCTGCTCCGCTCCGCCGGCATCTCGCCCCGCGCGCTCCCGCAGGTCACCCGCGAGGTGGAGACCGCTCTCAGCAACACCGTCAGCGATCCCGCAGGTCGGTGGATTCTGGAGCGTCATCCCCACGCCGCGACCGAGTTCTCCTGCACCGTCTGGCGCGAGCAGCAGCCGCAAACCATCCGTGTCGACCGGCTGTTCCTCGCCGGCAATGAGCCGCTCTCCGAAGGTTCCGGCTGCCTCTGGCTCATCGATTACAAAACCGCCACCCACGGCCGCGGCAACCTGCAGGAGTTCCTCAAAACCCAGCGTCAGCAATACGCCCCGCAACTTGAAACCTACGCCCGCCTCCTTCACGGCCACGCCGGCGCAACCCTCACCCGCGTCGGGCTCTACTTTCCCATGCTTCGCGAGCTCGTCTGGTGGCAGCCCGTCCTTGAAGGTCGCTAGACCGCGGACCCGTAATGCCGCACGTCCGCCCCACGCACCCAGAAAATCACGTCCTCTGCAATGTTGGTCGCATGGTCGCCCACCCGCTCCAGGTTGCGCGAGATGATCAGCGCATTCAGCGACTGCGGCACCAGCTCCGGCTTCTCTCTGATCAGCGAGCTCAGCGCATAAAACGCCGCATCGTTCATCTCATCCACCTGGTCGTCCAGCTTCAGCACAGACTCCGCCATCTCCGCATCCGCCTCGATGAAGGCCTGGAGAGCGCGCCGGATCATCGCCTGCGAAAGTGAGGCAAGCTTCGGGATATCGACCGGCAGATCGATATTGGCGAACGCACCCATCTCGCGCACCCGCACCGCAATGTTCACTCCCTGATCGCCCACCCGTTCCAGGTCCGCATTGATCCGGATCACCGAGAGGATGAAGCGCAGGTCCACTGCCATCGGCTGCTCCATCGCCAGCAGATCAAGCGCCATCTGATCGATCTCGCGCTCCAGCCGATTGATCGCCGGCTCGGACCGGAACACCAGCTCGCACAAATTCAGATCGCGCGTGGCATAGGCTTCGATCGACCGCTGAATGGCCTGTTCCGCCATCCCCGCCATCACCAGCAAACGTTCCTTCAGATCTTCCAGGTTCTGCTGAAACTTGATCCGTGTTGCCATCAGCCGAACCTCCCCGTGATGTAGTCTTCCGTCCGCTTGTCGCTCGGGTTGGTAAAGATCTTGTGCGTCGAATCGAATTCCACCAGCTTGCCGCTGAGAAAGAACCCCGTATTCTCCGCCACTCGTGCCGCCTGCTGCATGTTGTGCGTCACAATCACGATGGTGTACTGGCTCTTCAGCTGAAAAATCAGATCCTCGATCTTCGAGGTCGACACCGGATCAAGCGCACTCGCCGGCTCGTCCATCAGCAGCACCTCCGGATCGACCGCGATCGCCCGTGCAATGCACATCCTCTGCTGCTGCCCACCGGAAAGGGAAGCTCCAGATTTCTTCTTCAGATCGTCCTTCACCTCGTCCCACAGGGCGGCGGACTTCAACGACCGCTCGGCCGTCTCGTCCAGCACACGCTTGTTGCGAAATCCGTTCAGCTTCAGTCCGCTGACGACGTTGTCGAAGATCGACATCGTCGGAAATGGATTCGGCCTCTGAAACACCATACCCACCCGCCGTCTGATCTCGACCGGCGACGCGTCCTTGTAGATGTCCACCTCACCCATCTTCACCGTGCCTTCGGCCCGGGCGATCGGGTTGGTCTCGTGCATTCGGTTCAGGCACCGCACAAAGGTCGACTTGCCACAGCCTGACGGTCCGATCAGCGCTGTCGCGTGATTTGCCGGGATGTGCAGGTTGATGTCCTGCAGCGTGTGCGTCTTTCCGTACCACGCGTTCAAGTGCTCGACCTGGATCCCGACACCCACTAGCTTCTTCCTCCCTGAACCACGCCGCGCCCCGCGAACACACGCACCAGCGTCACTGAAACCATGATCAGCACAATTAGCACCAGCGCCCCGGCCCACGCCAGCCGATGCCATTCGTCATACGGGCTGATCGCGTACACAAAAATCTGCAGCGGCAGCGCCGCGATCGGCTGTCTCAGCGAGAAGCTCCAGAACTGGTTGCCAAACGCCGTAAACAACAGCGGCGCCGTCTCTCCCGCAACCCGCGCGAACGCCAGCATGCAGCCGGTAATGATGCCCGGCGAAGCCGTCCGCAGCGACACGGAAAGAGCCGTCCGCCACTTCGGCACGCCCAGCCCCAGCGCCGCCTCACGCACAGCCATCGGCACCTGCAGCAGCATCTCTTCCGTGGTTCGCGTAATCGTCGGCACCATCATGATCGCCAGCGCCACACCGCCTGCGAATGCCGAAAAATGCTTCTCCCGCATCACGATCAATGAGTAGATGGCGATGCCCATCACAATCGACGGAACGCCATTCAACACGTCAGCGGTAAACCGCACCGCATTTCCCAGCAGCTTGCCCCGCCCAAACTCGGCTAGGTAGGTTCCCGCTGCGATCCCCACCGGAATCCCCATTGCGCTGGCCAGCGCCAGGATGATGCCCGACCCCACAATGGAATTTGCCATGCCGCCGCCCGGCTCGCCCACGGATGCCGGAATATGCGTAAAGAACGCCAGGTTCAACGAACTCGCACCCCTGTAAATCAGGTACGCCAGGATCGCCACCAGTGGCGCAAGCACCAGCAGCGTCGCCAGCACCGCCAGGCCACTCACAAACGTATTCATCGCCGTGCGAAACACCGTGTTCGCCCCGGAGATCCGCAGCGGCGATCGTCCCATCGGCGGCATTTGTATCTCGATCGGTTGCGTACTCATCAGAGCACCCTCGCCGGTGTCCCGCGCGTCACGGCCCACACCATCAGCCGCGCAATCGCGTTCACCACAATCGTCACCAGAAACAGCGCCAGGCCAATCTCGATCAGGGCCGACAGGTACATGTCGTCCGTCGCCTCCGAAAACTCGCCCGCGATCACACTGGCCAACGTATTGGCCGGCGCAAACAAAGATCCTCCGATGTTCGGGTGGTTCCCGATCACCATCGTCACCGCCATCGTCTCGCCCAGCGCGCGTCCCAGCCCAAGCATCACGGCGCCCACAATGCCAATACGCGAATTGCGCAGAACACCGGTGCGGATCATCTCCCAGCGAGTCGCTCCGAGCGCCAGTACCGCCTCGCGTTGCGAGTCCGGCACCGCCCGCATTATGTCCCGCGTAAGCGACGAAATAATCGGCAGCACCATGATCGCCAGAATAATGCTCGCCGTCAGCAGTCCCACACCGAAGTTCGCTCCGTCAAACAGGCGCGTCCACCCGAAATACTTCACCAGAAACGGTCCCAGCTGATCCCGCATGATCGGCACCAGCACAAATACCGCCCACAGACCGTACACCACCGATGGGATCGCCGCCAGCAACTCCGTAAGAAAGGAGATCGGTGCACGCAGCGGCCGCGGACACAGCTCCGTCACAAAAATCGCCACTCCCAGCGCCAGCGGAACCGCCATCATCAACGCCAGAAACGACGTTGCCAGCGTGCCGTAAATAAACGGCAGCGCCCCAAAGTCGCCGCTCACCGGATCCCACGCCGACCGGGCAAAGAACTTCCAGCCAAACTGTTTCAACGAGGGCGCGGATCGCGCGACCAGAATAAACAAAATAAACAGCACGATCAGAAACAGGCTCGAAGCGCACATCACCAGAAGCGCTGAAAAGGTCCGATCGGCCGCGCCCCCGCTTCCGCGCGACAGCAGAAACCGGCGAACCGGCGAGGGCTCGGCAGCCACGGTCGTCGGCTCCTGCGTTCTCGACCCGGGAAACTCCTGGATCGGCCGCGACTCTGCAGGCTTTGGGTCCCTCGGCGTTGTCAAACGGCTAGGCAACAGACCTCTTCCTGGAGCCGGTCAACCTACCGGACTCCAATCATCCTTGCACGAAGCTGAAGCTGAAGAAGTTGCGTGACGCCGTGCGCGCTGCCCGTCAGGACAGACGCGCACAGCCAAAGCTTACCTGACCTGCGCGATCGCCCTGCGGACCGAGTCCTGCACCGGCTTCGGCAGGGGCGCATACGCCATCGAAGAAGCCTCCGCCTCTCCATGGTCCAGCATCCATCCCAGGAAATCCGCCAGCACCTTCGCCTTCGCCGGATCGGCCGAGTGCTGCGGAATCAGCAGCCACGTGAAGCTCGAGATCGGGTAGCTCGTAGCCCCCGGAGCATTCGTGATGGAGACGCGGAAGTCCGCGGGCATCCCTTTTGCGACCGCCGCCGCCGCCTCCGTCACGCCTTCCGGCGATGCCTTCACGAATTTGCCCGCGCTGTTGCGCACGGCACCAAACGACATCTTGTTCTGCAGGGCGTAAATCAGCTCCACGTACCCGAACGAGTACGGTGACTGCCGCACCATGCCCGCTACGCCCTCGTTGCCCTTTTGCCCGATCCCCGTAGGCCACTTGACCGACGTGCTCTTGCCCACATGGCTCTGCCAGTCAGGGCTCACCTTCGACAGGTAATCCGTGAAGATGTACGTCGTTCCACTTCCGTCCGAGCGATACACCGGCAGAATCGCCTTGTCCGGCAAACCGACCCCCGGATTATCCTTCGCGATTCGGCCATCATTCCACTTCGTGATCTTGCCCAGGTAGATGTCAGCAATCACATCCGGCGAGAAGCTCAAATCATGGTTCACACCCGGCAGGTTATACACCGGCACCACCGCGCCCAGCACGGTCGGGATGTGCATCGTCTTCACTTTCGCGCCGCTCATCTGCTGATCGGTCATTGGCCCGTCGGTCGCGCCGAAGTCCACCGTACCCTCCGAAACCTGGCGGATCCCGCCTCCCGATCCAATCGGCTGGTAGTTGATGTGCACCCCGGGATGCTGCTGGCTGTACTCAATGAACCACCGCGAGTAGATCGGATTGGGAAACGTTGCTCCCGCGCCATTCACATTCTGTGCACCCGCACCCGCAGCCGTCAGCACGCTCGCCATCAACACCGCAATCGACTTCACCGTCACGCGTTCCTCTTTCTTCTTCGAAAATCCGGCTCCGCGCAACTGCGGGAAGCTATCCGAAATCCTTTACAGTTTCGCTGGCCCTTGTTACGAAGAGATTACATCTCCTCGCAAAGCCGGAGAATCCTCGTGGTGAGCCGAAGCCGCCGCGGGCAGCGTAAACAGAAACCGGCTACCCCGATTCAGCTCACTTTCTGCCCGGATCGTCCCTCCGGACCGCTCCACCAGGTGCCGGGCAATGGCCAGCCCCAGCCCCGTTCCGCCTGACTCCCGCGACCGTGCCTTGTCCACCCGGTAGAACCGCTCAAAGATGCGCTGCAGGTGCTCCGACGCAATGCCCTGCCCTTCGTCCGAAACCTGGAACTCGACCATCGGCCGCTCACCTTCGATCGCCCGCGCCTCGACGGTGACGTGTGCCCGCTCGCCCTCGCGACGCCGGCCATACTTGATCCCGTTCTCCATCAGGTTGCTCAATACCTGTACCACTGCATCCGGGTCCGCGATCACTGCCTCCTCCGTTACCTCTCCCAGTTCCAGTTCCATCCGTTCCTCTTCCCCCAGCATCCCGCGCACCGCCCGCGCCGCATCCTCCACCAGATCGCGCGCCGGCACGGCAACCTGTCTCAACTCCTGTTCTGAGTTCTCCACCCGCGCCATCAACAGCAGATCTTCCGTCAGTCGCGTCATGCGCCCAGCGTTTTTCAGAATCGTCTCCAGGAACATCCGCGCTTGCGGCGTCAGTCCCTGCTCATGATCGAGCAACGTCTCCACATACCCGCTGATGGAGGTCAGCGGCGTCCGCAGCTCATGCGAGACATTCGCCACAAACTCCCGCTGCTGGCGCTCCACCTGCTCCATCCGTGTCACATCATGCAGCACCGCCACCGCACCGCCCGACGGCATCGGCGCCGCATTCACCTCAAAGATCCTTCCTGGCAACAAGGTCGTCGATCGCCTCTGATTCACCGTCCGCTCCACCATCGATGCCCGCACGCAGTCCAGCACCTCCGGATCGCGAATCGTTTGCACCAGCGCATGCCCCACCCGCACCGCGCCGCTCTCGGCAGACCCCGACATCAGGTGCTGCATGCGCCGGTTCGTCCACAGGATGCGCCCTGCCTCGTCCACCGCCAGAACCGGATCCTGCATGCTGTCGACCATCGCTTCCAGCGCGCGTCGGCTCTCCGCCACCGCGCCGAGGGCGCGCGCCACCTCCCCCGAAGCCGCCGAAACCGCGCGCGTCAGCCCATCGAATTCGCCAAACCGCTGTTCCGGAAGCTCCGTCGGAGTTTCCGTCATCCGTGCCACGGCGCGCTCCAGCGGAACCACGCTGCGCCGCACCATCCACCCCAGGGAAACGGCCGCGCCCACACCCAGCAGCAGCACAAGGGCCACCGGCAACGCCCACGGCTGTCGCGGCAGAGCCGCCCGCAGACCGGCCAGCACCATCACCAGCAAAAGCAGCCGCACGGCAAACGCCAGCGCAAGACTCCGCCTCATCGGCTTCCGCCCCTACGCGACGGTCGTCTTGGGGATCTCAAACCGATAACCCGCTCCCCGCATCGTCTTCAAATACCGCGGCGACTCCGCGTCTGTCTCGATCTTCTCTCGAATTCGCCGGACATACACATCCACACTCCGCGGCGTCACAAACCGGGCATCGCCCCACACCGCATCCAGCAGATGATCCCGGCTGAACACCCGCCCGGGATGGCGCGCCAGGTAATCCAGCAAGCGAAACTCCGTCGCCGTCGTCGTCACGAGCTCACCCTTTACCCGCAGTTGCATGGCGCTCGCATCAATCTCAATGTCCTCAAATTTGACCACCGAAGGCGAGGTCGGCCGCTCAAACCGCCGCAACACCGCCTTCACCCGCGCGACCAGCTCCCGCGTCGCAAACGGCTTCGTAATGTAATCGTCCGCGCCTAGCTCCAGCCCCTGCACCCGGTCGTTCTCCCCTGCCCGGGCTGTAAGAAAGATGATCGGCACCGTGCTCAGCGTCGGATTCTGCCGCAGCCGCCGGCACAGGTCCATCCCATCGCCGCCCGGAACCATGATGTCCAGCAAAAACAGCGCCGGTGGCTGCCGCTCCGCATCCGCCAGAATCGTCCCGATGGCATGGTAGAGCCGCACCGCAAATCCAGCCCCTTCCAGGTGATACTGCACCAGCCGCGCGATGTCGACCTCGTCCTCAAGCACCACGATCGTCTGACTCACCACACCTCCAATCGAGCCCAGACTACCGCAGCAACCGGCCGCAAATGCGAACACACGATGAAACGTCACATGGCCGGCACCGCCCGCTACGCCGCTCCAACCGGTGCCCCCAGCATCGCTCGCAGCACGCCCGCCGCCCGCTCGCAGTCCGCCCGGCTCACATCCTGG
>CAXUCK010000050.1:1134-13012 GCA_964249375.1 uncultured Acidobacteriaceae bacterium | reverse complement strand
CTCGTCGGTGCTTTCGGCCGATCCAGTGAGCGGGCCGATGTGCCTGTGGGCGTGCAGCGTGCTCCAGGCGTCGGCGGCGAGGTCCGCGAGCGCCTCTGGCGGACGCGAGCTGCGCAATTCGAGATCGGAAGCGAGAACAGAGCGCCAGAGAGCGAGCTCCTGGCTGCGGTTCAGCAGAAGCGCGGTCGCATGTCCGGAAAGCATAAGCTGGTGCCAGAGAGATCTGGTCCAGCTGTCCCATGCAAAGATGGGAGCAGGAGTCCACGTGCTGACGCTGGCAGCTCGTTGCTGCTCATCGTAGGCGCGCCCCAGCGTGCGTGCGGCGCGCTGGTTGGACGTGATGACGCCCGCTCCGCGGGAGAGCGCCTCATGGATCTCTGGAGGCATCTGCGGAGACGGTCCCATAGTTCGTTTATACGCTTCAGCGAACTGGAAATCAGGGTTGCTGCGCGTCTTCGCTGCCGCTCGTGTTTGCCGGCACAAGGGTGACGAGGAGCAGCGCGATCGCGGTCGCGAACGGAACGGCGAGGGCGCGGTTGAGTGAGTTGGCCGCGGTCGAGATGACGCCCATCAACCAGGGCAGGGCGGCGGCGCCCAGGCCAGAAACGGCGAGTACGATGCCCGCCTGCCGAGCAGAGGGCGTTTCATTCATGAGCAGCGCAAACGTTGCCGGGAAAAACGGTGCGAGCGACAACCCGAGCAACAGGGCGCAGGCCGCGATCAGCAGGGGAGAGTGCGTTACCGCGAGTGCAGCCGTAAATGCCGCAGCGAAAACGAGCGAGGCCCGCTGGACGGTGCGGACCGCGACCCGCAGAAGAATGAGCGACGAGAGCGCGCGGCCACCGGTGATGGCCGCCCAGAGCAGCAGCGTGGTGTATTCGCCGATGGCAAGCGATCGGCCGCCGTAGCGCAGGGCGTAGGTGGTCAGCCAGCCGTTCAGACAGGTTTCGAGGCCGCCATAGAGCACCAGCATGAGGCAGAACAGAAGAAACAGCTGACGGGTGAGCGCGCCGTGCGACGGTGTGACGAAAACAGGCGCGGAGATGACGAGAGCCCCGGCTCGCAGGCGTTCGAAGGCCATTTGCACGCCGGCGAGGACGAACCCGGCAGCGAAGCAGAGCAGCAGGACCCTGAGCCGGACGCGCGGCGAGAGCCAGGCCGTGAGCAGCGGCGCGAGCATGGCGCCGAGGCTCCAGGTGAAGTTGAGCAGAGCCAGCGCGGAAGCGCGGTGCGCCGTGTAGCGTCGGCCCGCGATGATGTTGACGGCCGTGATGATCTGGCCCAGGCCGAAGCCGCCGAGGAAAAGGCACATACACGCAACGGGGAGGCTGGACGTCAGCGCGAAGCCGCAGAAGCCCACCGCACCGGAAGCGAGGCCGAGCGCAAGGCTGCGGGTAAGCCGTCGCGAAACGCTGACACCGCCGGTAAACGCGCCGCAGAACTGCGCCATCAGCAGCAAACCGCTCTGCGCGTCAGCAAGGCGCCACTGATGTGCAAGCAGCGGAAGAATTGGCCCGAGCAGGGCGGTGCCAAGGCCGGCAAGGATGAAGGTGAAGTGCATCAGCGGACCGGAAGGATAGACCGGGGATTGCGTTGCTGTGGTGGTGGGCGGGGCGATCTCGTCCGGGGCCATCGTGCTCCTCTTCGACGTGCGGGCACAACAGCGGCTCGCGAGACCCATTATCATGGGTAGGTGCGATCTTGGGCATTGCGGGGGATGTGTTTCGGGCTAGCGATGTTCCCGGCGATTGCGGGATGCCGAGGCGCGGGAACGACGGCCAGGTCGACGGCAGTTGCGAATGGGCAGGGGCGCACTTTTGCCGTGCGCGGGCAGGTCGTAAGCGTTTCCGGAACAACGGTGGAGCTGAACCACGAAAATATACCGGGATTCATGGCCGCAATGACCATGCCGTACCAGGTGGCGGATGCGAGTGCGGCGAGCGAACTTCACCCGGGCGATCGGCTGGTTGCGAAGATTCTCGTGCGGCAGGAGGCGGACGGGTTTCACGATGCGCGTCTCGACGATGTGGTCGTAACGGCGCAGGCGCGACCAGATTACAAACCGGCCGTGCAGTATCACGTGCCGACCGCGGGCGATGCGGTCCCGAGCTTCCGGCTGCGCAACCAGAACGGGCGCGAGATCGCGCTGTCGGGTTTCCGCGGCAAGCTGCTGCTGATGACCTTTATCTACACGCGGTGCAACTTCGCGGACTTCTGCCCACGGATGAGCCGGAACTTTGCGGAGATCGACAAGGCGCTGGCCGACGATCCGGGGCTGTACGCGCAGACGCACCTGTTGAGCGTCTCGTTCGATCCGGCGTATGACACGCCAGCCGTGCTGCGCAGCTATGGCGGGGCCTACACCGGGCGTTACACGCAGGAGACTTTCGCGCACTGGGACTTTGCTGCGCCACCTGAAAAGGATCTGATGGCGATGGAGCAGTTCTTCAACGTGGGTGTGACCGCGGGAAAAGATGGGCCGGCAACTCACTCCCTGTCGACGGTGCTGGTTGGCAAAGATGGGAAAGTGATCGCCTGGTACCCGACGAACGACTGGAAGCCTGCGGATGTCGTTGCACGCATCCGGCAGGCGGCAGCTGCAACGACCTAAAAGGAAACGGAGCGAGTGTGGCAAAACTGACGATTGGACTCGGGATTGTACTGACGTTGACGGCGATTGTGTGTTTCGCCCTGACGGGTAGCGCGCACCCGACGGCGCTGATTCCGGCAGGCGTTGGTCTGCTGTTTGTGCTCTTTGGCGCGCTGGCCGTTTCGCCGGATCCGAAGCGGCGGATGCTGTGGATGCATATCGCTGTCACATTGGCGCTGCTGATGTTCCTGGGCACGTCGCCGGCGCTCATCCAGGTTGTCCGCCAGGTGCAGGGCGTCGCGCTCGAGCACCCGATTGCGGTCGACGAGAAGGCCGTGACCTCGCTGCTCTGCCTCCTCTTTGTGGGGCTGTGTGTGCGCTCCTTCCTTGCGGCCCGGCGAAGTGGCGCGCTCTCCGCCGCTTAGCGGTTCCCTAACGGATTTACCCGCAACTGTGCGACGATCTTCTATGGCTACCAGCTTTGGATCTCCTGGCATGCAGGCTGCCGACCGGCCGTCGCGGGGCACGGGCCGCGCCACCACGGCGGGCCTGACCGCCGCACGCCCCAAGCCTGCGCTGAAAAAGGTGCTGCCCGAGATCTGGAAGCTGGTGCGGCCTCGGCGATGGCTGCTGCTGGGCAGCTTCTTTCTTATGATCATCAACCGCGCGAGCGGGTTGGTGCTGCCGGCCTCTGTTCGATACCTGATCGACAACGTGATGACCAAGCACCAGATGGCGCTGCTGCCGAAGATCGTTGGCGTCGTCGTGTGCGCGACGATTCTGCAGGGCATCACGTCGTACACGCTGACGCAGCTGCTCTCGAAGGCAGGGCAGCGGCTTATCGCGGAATTGCGCATGCAGGTGCAGGCGCACATCGGGCGGCTGCCGGTCGCGTTCTACGACGAGAACCGCACGGGCACGCTTGTGGCACGCATCATGACGGACGTGGAAGGCGTGCGCAACCTGATCGGCACCGGCGTGGTCGACTTTGTTGGCGGGATCCTGACGGCCATCTTCGCTTTCGTCTACCTGATCGTGCTGAGCGTAAAGATGACGCTGCTGACGTTTGGGATCCTGGTGATCTTTGCCCTGGTGCTGCAGCGCGCCTTCAAGACGATCCGGCCGATTTTCCGCGAGCGATCCAAGATCAATGCCGAGGTCACGGGCCGTCTTACCGAATCGCTGGGTGGTGTGCGCGTGGTGAAGGGCTACCATGCCGAGGCGAGCGAGGCGAGCGTTTTTGCCAACGGTGTCGGGCGGCTGCTGGATAACGTGATCTCGTCGTTGACGGCACAGTCGATGATGAGCCTGGCTTCGACAACTATCCTCGGCGTCGTTGGCGCGATGATCATGTACCTGGGCGCGCACCAGGTGGTGGCCGGCAAGCTGACCACGGGCGGGTATGTCACTTACGTAGGCTTTCTCGCGTTTATGATTGCGCCGATTGCACAGCTCGTCTCGATCGGCACGCAGCTGACCGAAGCCGTAGCCGGGCTGGACCGCACGACGGAAATCCTGGGGGAGCGCGAAGAAGATCGCGATCCGGCGCGCGTGACGGCCCTCCGTTCGATCCGGGGCGAGGTGGCGTTTCAGGATGTTACCTTCGCGTATGAGGCAGGGAAGCCGGTCCTGCACGGTATCAGTTTCGATTCTCGGCCAGGGACCGTGACTGCGCTGGTGGGTTCGTCCGGTTCAGGCAAGTCGACCATCATCTCGCTGGTGTGCGCCTTCCACACCGCGACGTCGGGGCGGGTGATGGTCGATGGCGTGGACCTCGCGACGGTGCAGCTGTCGTCGTATCGCGAGCAACTCGGCGTGGTGCTGCAGGACACGTTTCTGTTCGATGGAACTATCCGCGAAAACATTCTGTTCTCGCGCCCAACGGCAACTGAACAACAATTTGTCGATGCCTGCCGCATTGCCCGGGTGGACGAGTTCGCCGAGCGTTTTGCCGAGGGGTATGACACCGTAGTCGGGGAGCGCGGCGTCAAGCTATCCGGTGGCCAGAGGCAACGGCTCTCGATTGCGCGTGCCATCCTTGCCGATCCGCGCATCCTGATCCTCGACGAAGCGACCAGCTCGCTCGACTCGGAGTCCGAGGCGATGATCCAGCACGGTCTCAGCTACCTGATGAAGGGCCGCACCACCTTTGTGATCGCGCATCGGCTCTCCACCATTCGACGCGCCGAGCAGATCCTTGTGATCGAGCAGGGCAACATCGTCGAGCGCGGCACGCATGACACGCTGTTCGCTCTTTGCGGTCGCTACCATGACCTGTACATGCGGCAGCATGGCCTGGAGACGAACCTCTTCCTGGCACCCGGCGAGGGCGACGCACAGCCGGAGACGGTAGCCAGCAGCTAGCGTCGACTTGCCGGTTCGACCCCGAGCTCACGTAGCAGAAACGCGTAATCGAACGCGATCTCTTTCAGGTAGTCGTAGCGCCCACTTGCACCGCCGTGCCCAGCTTCCATATTGATATGCAGGAGCAGCGGGGTGCCGTTGCGCTTGAGTGTGCGCAGCTTGGCGACATACTTCGCCGGCTCCCAGTACATGACCTGACTGTCGTTCAAGCTGGTCTTCACCAGCATGGCCGGGTACTCCCCCTCGCTGAGGTTGTCATACGGCGAGTACGAGCGCATGTACGCGAACGCTTCGGGCTCGTTGGGGTTCCCCCACTCCTCGTACTCGGCGATCGTGAGGGGCAAACTGGCGTCGAGCATCGTGTTCATCACGTCGACAAAGGGGACGTGCGAAAGCACGGCGCGAAACAGCTCCGGACGCATGTTGACCACCGCGCCCAGCAATAGACCACCGGCGCTGCCGCCTTCAATCGCGACACGATCGGATGCGCCGTAACCCTGCCTGACCAGCGACTCGACCACCGCGACGAAGTCCGTGAAAGTGTTGCGCTTCAGCATCATCTTGCCGGCGTCGTGCCAGGGGTCGCCCATCTCGCCGCCGCCCCGGATGTGCGCGAAGGCGATCACCAAACCTCGATCCAACAGCGAGAGCCGGGCCGGGCTGAAGCCGATCGGCAAAGGATAACCGTATGATCCGTAGCCGTAAACGTACAGCGGCGAGCTGCCGTCCTTGCGAAACGTGTCGCGGCGATAGACCAGCGAAACGGGAACCTGTGTGCCATCCGCGGCGGCGATCCAGAGACGCTCGGAGGCATAGCGCGCGCGATCGAAGCCGCCGGGGATCTCCTGCTGCTTGAGCAGGGTGGAGTCGCCGCTTGCAACGTCGTACTCATACACCGACGCAGGCGAGACCAGCGATTGGTAGCTGTACCGAAAGACGGAGGTCGTCCACTCGCGGTTGACGTGCGACTGCGCGGTGTAGGCCGGCTCGGGAAACTTGATCTCAGTGGGGTCGCCGAGCGCACCGTCGGGGCTGAAGCCCTGGACTTCCAGGGTCGTCAGTCCCGAACGCCGGCGCGAGCACACGCAGAAGTCGCGGAACAGGTCGAAGTCTTCGAGCGGAGCGTCGGGCTGTTCCGGAAGCAGCTCGGTCCACTGACTGCGGCCGGCGCTGCCGACCGGTGTCGTGACGACGCGAAAGTTTTTGCCCGTGTCGTTTGTTCGGAGATAGAAGCGCCCCTTGCGGTGGTCGACCGTGTACTCCTGGTCGTCGATGCGCTCGGCGATCAGCTGAAAATCATTGGTCGGATCGACCGCGTCAAGGTACCAGGTTTCGCTCGTTGTGTGACTGCCCGCCTCTAACAGCAAGTACCGGCCGTCGCGTGTTTTGCCCACGCCGAGGTTGAACCGCTCGTCCGTCTCATCGCGCAGCAACTCATCCCGGCTCTGCGGGTCCCCGAGTGCGTGCCGGTAGAGGTGATTGTGGCGCTTGGTGGTCTCATCCTCGGTCGTATAGAAGAGCGTGCGCGCATCCGCTGCCCACGCCACGGAGCCAATGCGTTCGGCGGTGTCGGGCAGGTTCTCGCCCGTACGCAGGTCGCGGATGTGCAAGGTGTATTGCCGGAAGCCGGTGTTGTCGGTTGAGTACGCGAGCAGGTTGTCGTCAGGACTGACGCTCATGGCGCCTATGGCCATGAACGGCTCTCCCTCGGCGAGCTCGTTCACGTCCAGCAGAACGTCTTCTGGTTGCGAATCGTCGTACCGTCCGTCCACCGCCGCCCGGCGGCAGTGGATCGGGTATTGCAGGCCTTCCACCGTGCGGGTGTAGTAGAACCATGCCCTTTGCGGGTAGGGCACTGACTCGTCAGTTTCCTTGATGTGCGACAGCATTTCGCCGTAGAGCACCTTCTGCAACTCATTGGTGTCTTCCATCGCCTGTGCCGTCCAGGCATTCTCCGCCTGGAGATGCGCCAGCAACTCGGGTGCGTTCTTCTCGCGCATCCAGCTGTAGTCGTCGGTCAGCGTCTGTCCATGCAGCGTTGTGGAGACTGGGTCGCGCCGCGCCATGGGCGGCTGCAGCTGAGGCGCCGTTGCGGAAATCTTTGCCATCATCAAACTCCCAATCCCCAGAATACAGCGCCCGGCAGGAGTGGTAGGCAACCGCAGGCGATTGCAGCACACCAAACCCTACTGTGACGTCGAGTGTGCCTGCGCGCGTGGACTGAGCGCTTCGGCGGATTCACCAAGGGAGATTCCGAAATGCGATATATCAAGCTGCACACCGCTGTTCTCGGTACGGCCGTGTTCTTCGCGCCGGGTATGGTTTTTGCTCAAACCACGGCACAACTCAGCGATAAAGATAAGGCGTTCCTCTCAGAGGCAGGAGAGGGCGGCCTCAAAGAAATGCAGTTTTCCAAACTGGCTCTGGATAAGAGCAAGAACGACTCTGTCAAGAGCTATGCGCAGCAGATGATCACGGACCACACGCAGCTCAACAGTGACATGCAGCCCTTTGTGCAGCAGGCGGGCCTTACGCCACCTGCCCAGCTCAATGCGAAGGATCAGGCCGAGTACGATCACCTAAGCAAGCTGAGTGGCACGCGTTTTGACCAGATGTATATCCGCTCCATGCAGAAAGACCACCACAAAACTTTGCAGGAGTTCAAGACCGAGTCGACCGTCGCCACCGATCCGAACTTCAAGAGCACCGTGGAGAACGGTGAAAAGGTGATCAAGCAGCATACCGATACGATTGACGGCATCGCCAAGAAGTCGGGCGGAGCGCCGCAGTCGAGCAACAGCACCTCAGACAAGACCGGGTTCTAAGCGCAGGACCTGTAAGGAAGGGCCGAGCCTCGCGTCTCTGGGGCTCGGCCTCTTTCTTTGGAGCAAGATGATGAAACGGAAGGGCCGTGGCTCGCACGCATCGCTCAGCCGTGGTGTGCTGAGGACGGGGTTTTCTACGTGTGGCGACGTTTGCCGGTAGTCAATCTGGAGCTAGAGACTTGTGGCTTTCAGGGAAGAGCGGGTGAGGTAGGTAAAGGACTCGAGCGCTGCCCAGGTCGACGTTCCAATAAGAGCCCAGCCGCAGCGGTGATGAAAGGCCAAGAGCAAAGAACTGGGGTCGGTGAGGGAGGGCGAGAAATGGTTGAGAGCCGTGCACAGGAGAATGGTGGCTCCCGTTGCGATAAATGAAGCGGTAAGCCGCAGGCTTTGGAAGTTGGATGGCTCGTTCACAGGATGTCTCCCCTCATTCGTGTGTCGCCACAGCTTCTCCAGGGTTGCGGTCTCGAGCCGGGTCTGGGTTGGCCCTCCGGTCCCGCGCCCGTTGCGACGGTCGGCAATTCTGGAACGACGCCAAACTGAGATGATGCCGGTGATCAACGCTCGATCAGGAGCAAAGTACCTGCGCTCTTAGAGCTCCAAGCGAGAGTCTTCGATGGCGAGACGGACATTGCCGTCAGACTTCTGCAGGCGACGCACAGCTTCCATCTTGTCCACGTTGGCTTTGAGCATGACGACGGCGAGCGGAATAGATTTGCCGGAAGACTTGATGGTTCGGATGGCGACGTCGCGGTCGATGCCACACACCTTCATCAGAACGCGAATCCCTCGCTCGACGAGTTTCTCGTTCTTCATGTGGACATTGACCATTTGGTTCTCGTAGACGTAGCCCAAACGCGTCATCGCGCCAGTGGTGATCATGTTAAGGATCATCTTCTGGGCCGTCGATGCCTTCATGCGGGTGGATCCGGCGATGACCTCGGGACCAACTTCGGCGACAACGGTGATATCGGCGACGTGCGAGAGGGCGGTGCCCATATTGCACGTGATGGCTGCGGTTTTCGCGCCGCGGGCGCGGGCATATTCCACGGCGCCCACGACATAGGGAGTACGTCCCGAGGCGGAGACGCCAATCACGATGTCTTTGCGGGTGGGCCGGCGGCGAGCAATATCGCGCTGGCCGATTTCGGGAGAGTCTTCATTGACGTCGGACGCGCTGGCGAGAGCCTTTGGGCCGCCGGCCATGAGGTACTGCACCTGTGAGGGCTGGGTCGAGAAAGTGGGGGGACACTCCGAAGCGTCGAGCGAGGAGATACGGCCGGAGGAGCCGGCGCCGATGTAGATAAGACGGCCGCCGTCGCGGAGCGAGCGTGCGACGGTGTCGATTACGATGGCAATCTCCGGAAGGGCGCGCTTGACGGCTGCGGCGATCCTGGCATCTTCATGGTTGATGATGCGGGCGATCTCGATGGCCGACTTGGTGTCGAGGCCTTCAGAGGCGGCGTTTGCGGTTTCGGTGGTAAGAACGTCAAACCCAGAGCGGGCCGGAATGCCGCTTCGTAGGCTGGATGCGGGCTGATCGAGTACTGTCAGTGTGGCCATAGTTCGTTGGGTTTTCCTTCAGCCTAAATCGGTCAGATTTCCTGAAAGACCGAGATGGGCGTGCGTCTCATTCTGACCTCTACCCAATTCATAAGTATATGACCCAAGCGGGTGAGTTGAAAAGAGGAAAGCCCCGAAGTGAGGCAGGTGCGTCTTGTTGCGAGTAGGCGAGGACGTTGGCGTGACGGGAAGCGGCCGTGGTGCGGTACACTCCGGCGTTAGCGAGACGGCGAAATCGTAGAGCGCCCAAGGAGGGTGAGAGTTGACCGAGGAAGGGAAGCGGACGGAATCGAAGGAGACGCCGGAACGGCTGGGGGAGCCGACCGGCAGGTCGATGCATCCTGTGCACTCCTGGGTGCGAGACACGGTGATCTCGGTGGCCGTTTCTGCCTTTATCATCATCTTCCTTTACCAGCCGGTGCGGGTGGAAGGGACCAGCATGCTGCCCATGCTGGAGGATCAGGATCGCCTGTTTATCAACAAGATGGCGTATCGCGTGGGGGAGATTCACCGGGGGGACGTGGTGGTGTTCCTGTATCCGCGGGACCGCCAGAAGAGCTACATCAAGCGAGTCATCGCACTGCCCGGCGATGACCTCCGGATCGACCATGGACGGGTTTCGGTGAATGGAGAGCCGCTGACCGAAACCTATGTGCCCGCGCGATACCGTGATGAGCGGACCGAGACAGAGATGGTGATTCCCGCAAACGAGTACTTCGTGATGGGAGATCATCGCTCGATCTCGAGCGACAGCCGGGACTTTGGTCCGGTGGATCGATCGCTCATCTACGGCAAGGCCGCGTTTGTGTACTGGCCGATGGAGCAGGTTGGGGTGGTGCGCTAGGATTCAGGGCTTGCTGGCGGCGACGGGTTCGGCGTTGCGGATGATTTGGGCAAAGGAATGGGGGTCGAGCGAGGCGCCGCCGATGAGGGCGCCGTCGATCTCGGGTTGAGCCATGAGATCGGCGACGTTATCGGGCTTGACCGAGCCTCCGTAGAGGATGCGGGTGGCGTCCGCGATGGCGGGGCCGAAGCGCTTCTGGAGATCGGTGCGGATGATCGCGTGCGTGTCATTGGCGACCTGTGGAGTGGCGGTGGAGCCGGTGCCGATGGCCCAAATGGGCTCGTAGGCGACGACAAGGAAATGGGCCTTGTCCTCGGGGAAGTTGGCGAGGGCAGCACCCATCTGAGCCATCAGGGTGTCGGCGGTGTAGCCTTCCTGGCGGTCGGATAGCATCTCGCCAAGGCAGAGGACGGGAATGATGTGATTGGCGCAGGCGGCCTTGATCTTGAGGTTGACGTGCTCGTAGGTTTCGTTGGCGTAGAGGCGTCGCTCGGAGTGGCCGAGAAGGACGTGGGTGGCGCCGATGGAGGTGAGCATGGTGGGGGAGGTTTGGCCGGTGTAGGGGCCTTCGCTGAGCCAGTGCATGGTCTGGGCGCCGGCGGAGAGGCGGGTGTCGGCGACGGCGTCGCAGACGGCGGCGAGGGAGGTGGCGGTGGGAAACAGGAGGATGTCGGAGCCGTGAAGGTCTTGGACGAGGGGGAGAAACTCACGGATGAACGCGACGGACTCGGCTGGATTTTTGTACATCTTCCAGTTGGCGGCGATGACGGGCTGGCGCATGTGTGGGGTTCAGTATTCCATTGATGGGGTTGTTGGGGAGCGCTGCGGCGGGGATTACTTATCGGTGAGGGCGGCGACGCCGGGGAGGGTTTTGCCTTCGAGGAACTCGAGGGAGGCACCGCCGCCGGTGGAGATGTGGGTGATTTTGTCGGCGACGCCGGATCTTTGGAGGGCGGAGACGGAGTCGCCACCGCCGACGACGGTGGTGGCGTGATCGTTGGCGGCGACGGCCTCAGCGATGGCGTTGGTGCCGGCGGCGAATTTGGGAAGCTCGAAGACGCCCATGGGGCCGTTCCAGATGACGGTTTCGGCGGCAAGGATTTCGCGGGTGTAGGTGTCGATGGTGGCGGGGCCGATATCGAGGGCCATGAGGTTCTCGGGAAACGGCCCGGCGCCGGAAAAGAGTTCGGTTTTGGCGTCGTTGGCGAACCTGTCGGCGAGGATGTGGTCGGAGGGGAGGAGGAGCTTGACGTTGTTGGCTTTGGCTTTGTCGAGGGCGGCTTTGGCGACGGGGATTTTGTCGGGCTCGACGAGGGATTTGCCGGTAGTTTGCCCTTGCGCATTGAGGAAGGTGTAGGCCATGGCTCCGCCGATGAGGATGGCGTCGGCTTTTGCGAGGAGGTTGTCGATGACGGCGATCTTGTCGGAGACCTTGGCGCCGCCGATGACGGCGACGAAGGGTTTGACCGGATCGGTGATGGCTTTGCCGAGGTATTGCAGCTCTTTTTCGAGGAGGAGGCCCGCGGCGGACTGGTTGACGTGATGGGTGATGCCCTCGGTGGAGGCGTGGGCTCGGTGGGCGGAGCCGAAGGCGTCGTTGACGTAGAGGTCGCAGAGCGAGGCGAGTTGTTTGGCAAACTCGGGGTCGTTGGCTTCTTCGCCGGGGTGGAAGCGGAGGTTTTCGAGAAGGAGGGT
>CAXUCK010000050.1:0-1124 GCA_964249375.1 uncultured Acidobacteriaceae bacterium | reverse complement strand
GGAGGGTCTGGCCGGACTCGAGCTTGGAGGAGAGCTCTTCGGCGAGGGGGCCGATGCAGTCGGGGGAGAAGGCTACGTTTTCGGAGGAACCAAAGATGTGATCGAGGAGCTCTCGGAGGCGATCGACGACGGGGCGGAGGCTCATGGAGGGGACTGGCTGGCCTTTGGGGCGACCGAGGTGGGAGCAAAGGATGACCTTGGCTTTGTGGCGGAGGGCGTACTCGATGGTGGGGACGGTTTCGCGGATGCGGGTGTCGTCGAGGATGTGCGGGTCGACCTCGGAGGTGTCGGTGGAGAGGGGGACGTTGAAGTCGACGCGGATGAGGACGCGCTTGTGGGCGAGGTCGAGGTCGCGGATGGAGAGCTTGGGCATAAGGGGTATGAGCGCAGATGGTGGAGCCGGGTTGGGTGAGCTTATGTAAAGCAAGAGAGAAAACCTCGAACGGCGTCTGCGTCGAGTGTCTGCTTCTCGATCGTTCCGAGTAGCCAACGATCGTGCTGGTGATACTGAAGCTGAAGAGCGGAGAGAAACTTCGGCGGTCGGTACGTGGCAGAATCCGCTCTTTCAACGGCTACGAAGGTTTGGCAATAACTGCCCTTACCTCTTCCTACCTGCACGTCAGCGACAATCGCCTCATGTCCTTGGAACCTCCCAACGGAACAGGAGCGAAGCTCAGCATTAGCTAGCTTCGGGTAGAGAGCCCTAAGTGGCAGATATGCAGGTAGAACGCTGGATGCGAAGCCATGTTCTGCAAGGCATTGCTGAAGCTGCGTTCTCCGGTGTCTGTCCTTTCTTGAGGCGTTCAATGAGAAGACGACTGTTCCGATGATCCATGTCAGCCATAGTATTTCGCCGAATCCAGGATGTCGTATGTTCACGCCCACATTCTATGCCGTAGGTATGTGTACGCCGGAGTCGCGAGAGTGGGGTGAGAACCTGCCGAGGTCCTAGGTTCCGCAGCCGTTTCGCGACGAATCTGCGTCACGGATGGGCACCCGGGCAGCGGGGGTAAGGGGATTGTTTGGACGTGGATGGGGTTGGGCGGGTAGGATTCGGCTGTGTTTTGAAAGGGAGGAAAGTGGATGGCGATTCTGACGCGGCGCGGGTTTGTGCAGGCGGGTGT
>CAXUCK010000049.1:0-13205 GCA_964249375.1 uncultured Acidobacteriaceae bacterium | reverse complement strand
GTTTGGCAGAGAGGGAGGCGATGTTCAAGAGGGCTCCTGGGCGAGGGTGCGGCCGTCTGTTGGGGGGAGTGGTTTTGGCTGGAAGGACGGGGGACTCGCGTGGAGCGTGCCGGCTTCCCGTCTGGCGAAAACCTGAATTTAGGTGTGAGTCTAGGGTCGCCGAGGGGGGTAGGGGCCGTCAAGTGAATAGTCTGTGTCAGACCGGGGATGGCCGGCCGGCTGGCGCACAACCTTCGTGCGGCACGCGGGTCTATAAGAAACGAGCAGCCTCCCCATGGCGGCCCTCGTCAAGTGCCTCTGCTCCCCTCACGGGACTTGGATACACTCAACGGGGGCCTGCTCATTTCGTGGCGACACCACCTCCCATTTCCCATGCCCGTAAGCAAGAGCTTCCCGCTCTTTCGGGGATCCGCACCCTGCTGGCGATTTTTATTTTGCTGTTTCATTTCACGCCGCCGCACTCGGAACTGATCCATCCGATCATCGACAACTCGTTCATTTTTGTGGGGACGTTTTTTCTGATTTCGGGGTTCATCCTGACGTATAACTATGCGGACCGGGCGATGACGCTGCGCAAGCGGGATTTCTGGCTGGCGCGGTTTGCGCGGCTTTATCCGACGTACGCCTTCGTGCTGCTGCTTTCGACGCCGCTGCTGTATGCGGAGTGGCAGGCTCGACCGCACGGGGAGTTCTGGACAGGGCTGCTGGTGACGCCGCTGCTGCTGCAGGGATGGAGTCCGTCGCTGGCGACGTTCTGGAATACGGTGGCCTGGTCGCTGTCGGCGGATCTGTTGCTGTACCTGATGTTTCCGTATGTTCTGCGGATCTGGGCGGAGCGGATGTCGCACCTGAACCGTCCCGGACGGCTGATTGCGGTGATGGCGGGGTTGTGGCTGCTGGGGATCGCGCCGCACACGTGGTACCACCTGACGAACCCGGATCACCTCACGGGGTGGGCAGACCGGTTTACCGGGGGGATGTGGATGCGCGTGCTGAAGTACTGCCCGCTGGCGTATGTGTGTACGTTTCTGGTGGGCCAGACGCTGGCGCGGCGGCACGAAATCCTACCGTTGAGCGCGCGGCAGCGGGTGCTGATGGCGGGGTTGGCGCTGGTGGCGATTCTGCTGTTTTTCTACATGGGCGCGCCGCATGTGCCGTACGTGATCATCCATGGAGCGCTGCTGTTGCCGTTTTTTTGCCTGCTGGTGCTGGGACTGGCTGGACCGAACCCGATTGCCTCGGTGTTTGCGATGCGGCCGCTGGTGGTTTTCGGAGAGGCGACGTTTGCGCTGTACCTGCTGCACTTCAATGTGTTTGAGCTGATTCACCAGTACCACCTGCCCGAGCGGCTGCATGTGGCGCAGTTTGACCCGTGGATTTCGTACGTGGTGATTCTGGCGCTGGCGTATGGGACAGTTCGGTTTGTGGAGAAGCCGGCACGGAGGGTGATCCTGGCACGGCTGGGCGGACGGCCGAAGGCGGAGCCGCAGCTGCAGGCTACATCGGCCTGAGGGGTTGGGGGGTTTCGGAGCCGGGAGAGACGCAGGTCCTTCGACTTCGCTCAGGATGACAGCGTAGGGAGAGACGCAGGTTTTTCCGCTTCGCTCAGGATGACAGATACTGTGCTTCTGGATGTGCCAAGGCCCCGCGGGTTGCGGGGCCTGGTGGGAAGCGGGGTCGCTCGAGGATTCAGTTAGGGGGTGACTGCCTGGGTGGCATGGCCGTAGGTGGTGTTGGCGATGGCGAGGGCACAGGTGGGGAGATTAGCGGCCTGGAAGGGAGTGTTCTGAACTGCCTTGAGGACGCCGGTGTGGGAATCGAGCTGCTCGGCCGAGATGGTGTGGTCGATGTTGTTGGAGGTGAAGAGATAGATACCAAGAGCCGGCTCAATCGTGATGCAGGTGGGACCGGTGCCTACGGCGATGTTGGTGCCGGTGGTGCCGGTGAGGGCGCCGGTGCTGTGCGAGATGTCGTAGGAGTTGATGGTGTTTGAGCCGTAGCTGGCGGTGTAGAGGAAATTACCGCGGGGATCGATGGTCAGGGCGTAGGGAAGGAGGCCAGTCGCAAACGGCGAGGTGACCATCGGTGTGGGGACGCCGCCGCTGGTGATGGTGTAGCCGTAGATCTGGTTGGTGGACTTGTCGGTGACGTAGACGTACTTGGCGGTGGGGTCGATGACGATGGCCGTGGGCACGGTGCCGGCGGTGTAGCCGTTGCCGATCGGGGTGAGCGCGCCCGAGCTGGTGTTTTCGGCGTAGGCGAAGATCTGCCCACCGAGAGCTCCGGTAGTGGGCTGTTGATCGAGGACGTAGACGTAGTTGTTGAACGCGCTGGTTGCGACGGCGACGGGAGCGAAACCGACGTTGACGACGGAGGGCGTGCCGAGATTGCTGGTGCCGGAACTATCCGTGGTGATGGGGAAAATGTTGACGTTGCCGGGGCCAGGCGAGGCGGTGGTGTACCCGGTCTGAAAGGTGCTGACGACGTAGAGAAACTTGCCGGAGGCGTCGACGGCGGCTGCGACGGGGAAGCTGCCAGTGACGTTGTAGGTGTTCTTCGCGTAGATTTTGCCATCGGTGCCGACGGCGAAATTCACGATGGAGGAGTCGTCGTGATTGAGCACGAAGAGGGTTTTGGAGTCAGGCGTGGCGACCAGAGAGACCGGGTTGCGGCCGCCCGAGGGGACGGGCGAATCCGCGAGCTGGGTGAGCGCGCCGGACTGGTAATCGACACCATAGGTGTTGATGACGCCGGTCTGGGTGGCCGATGTTCCGGTGGTGGAGGCGGTGGCATAGACGTACGCCACGGTGTAATCGCGGCTGCAGGAGCTGACGCCGAGACCCATCGCCAGTAGTGCTACGGAGGCCATTGCTCCCCGGCCAAAACCATTCCACTTCATGCATTTCCTTGCCCGGGGGCCGCATACGCTCGGGCCCGCCGTTGTTTCGGTGAAGTCTGCTGACCCGGAAGGCCTGCGCGCTGATGCTTAGTCGATCGACCCGGTGACCGCCAGACAGGTCGCCTTGCCGACGGCGGAGAAGCTGGTGCCGCGGGGCAGATTGGACAGCGCTCCATTCGTCTTGTTGATCACCTTGCCGGTGACCGTGCCGTCCCCGTTATTGGACGTGTAGAGATATTTGCTTGACGGATCCTCGACCAGGCACACGGGCGCCGAGCCAACAGCGTACGGATTGCTCTGGGGATCGGACACCACCTGTAGCTGCCCGGTGGAAGTGATGGTGAATGCCGAGATGGTGCTGTTGGGGGTATTCGAGTTGGTGGTGGACTGATTGAGGACGTACAGGAAATTAGTGGAGCTGCTTCCGGAGACGTACAACGCGTTGACCGGGTTGGAGGTGCCAACCAGGTTAGGCGTCGAACCGCCGACGACCGTGCTGAGGGCACAGGACGTGCCTACGTTGTAGGAGACGATCTGGTTCGCTCCGGCGTCGGTGACGAAGACGTAGCTGCCACCGACATTGAGGGAGGTGGCATTGGCCGTGCCGGTCGCCACGGTGGAGTTGGTGGTGAGGGTGAGCTGCCCGGTTGAGCTGTTGGCTGTGTAGGGGAAGATGGTCTGGTCGCCCTGGTCGAGCGTGAGGAGGCAGCCGCCGGAAGCTGTTTTGATCATGCTCGGCGATTTGCCCACGGGGAAGTAGGTGAGCTGCGTGCCGTCGGGATTTTTGACCTGCTGGTTGGTGACGAGCGTGAGGCGGCCGGTGTTGGAGTTGACGGAAAACACCGTGATGTCGCCGTTGCCGGTGGCGGTCCCTGCGGCCGCGCCGGCCGCTGTGTTGGTGGGGTCGAGTGCATCGAGGACGTAGACGAAGTTGCCGCCGGTATCGGTTGCGACCCACACGGGGGTGCCGCCCTGGGTGGTGTAGCTGGTCTGAAAGGTGAGCACGCCATCGCCGCCGACGGTGAAGACGGCGAGGTTGCCTTCGGAGCTGCCGGTCCCGGCGTTGACGACGTAGACGTAGCGTCCGCCGGGGCGAACCGCGACGGAGACGGGATACGCCCCGCCTGAGGTGTAGGGAGAGCCGACGGTTGCGGTCAGATTTCCGGTGTAGTCATCGATCTTGTAGCCGGCGACCTGGCCCTGACCGGCGGAGGTCAAGGTATCGCCCAAAACCCACATGTAGCCGATGGTTCCGCCGCCACATGCCGACATGCCCAAACCCAAAGCAACTGCTGCTACAGCGGCCAGGGACAGCCGACCAAACTTACGCAACTTCATGTGCTTGCTTACTCCTCGGTTGAGCCCAGGCAGCGCTGCTGCCGGCCACACCGGACGCTCTACCTGGGATAGACACTACCTACGCAATTGTAGAAGCTCGCGCCGGTTTGCGCCAATGCGGCGGGACGCCGACGCGCAGACGAAAGGGGAGGCGCGCGGTTACCACACGCGACACGAGTTTGCCGGCATCATGGGCTGACCGACCTTGCAGCCGAAGGCTTTGCCGAACTCGTCGAAGTTCTGCACGGTGCCTTTGACGCGCCACTCGCCGGAGCTGTGCGGGTCGGTCTTGGCCAGCACGCGCGCGCTCTGCTCGGTGGCGTTCTGGCACCAGATCTGGCCGAAGGAGATGAAAAAGCGCTGCTGCGGCGTGTAGCCGTCGCGCTTGCCGGCGGTGTAGCCGGGCTCGGCGGCCGGGCCTTGGCTGGCCAGGGTTGCTTCGAGCGCCTGGAAGGCGATGCGAATGCCACCGTTGTCGGCGGTGTTTTCGCCGAGGGTGAGGTGGCCGTTGAGTTTTTGTCCTGGCGCGACCTCAAAGCCGTCGTACTCCTTGGCTTCGCACTCGGTGCGCTCGTTGAACTTCTTGAGGTCGTCGGGGGTCCACCAGACGCGCACGTTGCCGCCCTTGTCGTACTTGGAGCCCTGGTCATCGAAGCCGTGGGTCATTTCGTGGCCGATGACGACGCCGATGCCGCCGAAGTTGACGGCGGGGTCGAGGGCGTTGTCGAAGAAGGGCGGCTGGAGGATGCCCGCGGGGAAGTTGATGTCGTTTTGCGCGGGATTGTAGTAGGCGTTGACGGTGGGCGGCGTCATGCCCCACTCCTTTTCGTCGACGGGCTGGCCGTACTTGGCGTATTCGCGCTTTGTTTCGAAGACGTCATTGCGCTCGAGATTGCCGAGATAGTCGTCGCGCTCCACGTTGAGTTTGGAGTAGTCGCGCCACTTTTCGGGGTAGCCGATCTTGTCGCGGATGCTGTCGAGTTTCTGTCTGGCCTCGACCTTGGTTTCGGGGCTCATCCAGGGGAGCTGCTGGATGTCCTGCGCGAGGGCGACCTCGAGGGCGTGCACCAGCTTTTCCATGTTGTCCTTGGCATCCGGCGGGAAGTATTGGCGGACCCAGTCCTGACCGACGGCCTCGCCGAGCGCGATGTCGGTAACGCGGGTGCAGCGCTTCCAGCGCGGCAACTCTTCTTTCTGACCCTGCAGGGTTTTATTGAAGAAGTTGAAGTTTTCCTGGGCGAACGGGTCGGAGAGGGCCGGCGCCGCCTCATGGAGTGTGTGCCAGCGAAGATAGCTTTTGAGCGCGGGAAGAGGCTCACTGTCCATCTGTTCGGCGACGGCTTTGACGTACCCGGGCGAGCTGACGTTGAGTGTCTGCGCCTCGGGCAGGCCGATGCCGGCGAGGTACTGACGCCAGTCGTAGGCGGGCGTCAGCGCCTGGAGCTCGGCGACGGTCATGATGTGGTAGCGCCTGGCGGGATCGCGGCGTTCGACGCGGCTCATGGAGCCTTTCGCGAGGGCGGTCTCGATGCGCATGACGTCGGCAGCTTCGGCGGCAGCGCGATCGGGGGTATCGCCGAGCAGGACGAACATCCTGGTGACGTGGTCGACGTACTGCGAGCGAATGGTTTTGCTGCGGTCGTCGTCGGCGAGGTAGTAGTCGCGGTCCGGCAGCGTGAGGCCACCCTGGCCGGTGGAGGCGATCTGCCTGGAGGAGTCTTTCTGATCCTGCTCGATCGAGACGGTGAAGATCTGAGCTTCGCCGAAGCGGTTGACCGTGCTGATGTTGAGTGCGGCCAGGGATTTCTTATCGGCGAGGGCGTCGATGTCGTGCAGCTGCGGCTCGATCGGCCTGCTGCCGAGAGCATTGACGTGCGCGACATCCATGCAGGCGGCAAAGAAGTCGCCGTATTTGCGCTGCAGCGGGGTTTTGGGAGCGTCGGCGGCCCGCTTCATATCGACGTACTCGAGGTACCGGTTGCGCTCGCCCAGCTCGTTGAAGCGCCCCCAGCGCACCTGATCGGAGGGGATGGGGTTGCTCTTGTTCCAGTTGCCGCAAGCGTACTGGTAAAAGTCGGTGCAGGGATCGGCCGATTTGTCGATGGCGGTGAGGTCGAAAATGATGGGCTTTTTCGGCTCGGAGGCAGGGATGGAGTTGCTATCGCGGGCTGCCGTCAGACTTTGGGCCAGACAGGCTCCGCTCAGCATCGTCAAGAGCGACACGGCGACTCGTTTGATCAAAGGGAGATCTCCTGCATATGCGGGTATGCCCCAGAGTTTACAGGGGCGCCGGCGAAACACAAAAGCGACGACGCACGGAACGGGTGCCGGCATCTCGCGGCGGATGCTCCGTGCGTCGATGAGCTGTGGTCGAGCTAGAAGATTTTGAGATGAATGGTGAGGTATTTCTTGGGGTCCTGCCGGAGGGTGGTGACGAGCTTTGTGCTTTCAGTGAGCAGGCCGTTGAGGTTGGCGTAGGCGGTGTCGTCGGTGGCGAGCTTGCCGAGGGTGCCCCTGCCCTGGGAGATGCCGGCGACGAGGGTGTTGACCTGGGTGACGGTGTCCTGCAGCTGCTGACGGAACTGGGGATCCTTGGCGAGCATGCCGAGCGCGCCCTTGCCGGCGTTGGCGTCCGACAGGAGCTGGTTGGCCTGGGCGAGGGTGCCGTTCAGATTGTTGTAAAGGGTCTCATCGGTGAGCAGCTTGCCGGCGGTGCCCTTGCCACTTTGCAGCTGCGCCACCATCGTGTCCAGCCGGCCCATGGCGTCGTTGAGCCGGTTGTACATGGAGGGGTCGTTCATGAGCTTGCCGACGGATCCCTTGCCGCTGTTGAGGTTGGCAGCAAGGGTGTGGAGCTCGTCGCCATCCTGCATGGCTTTTTAGGAAAGGTCATGGGTGTTGATGAGCTGGCCGAAGGAGCCTATGCCGCATTGCAGGTTGTCGACGATGGCGTTCATTTTGGCGAGGATGACGTTGAGGCTTTCGATGGTGCCCTGGCTGGCTTTGACGACGTCCTGCAGGTGTGGTGTTGCAAGGGTGTGGAGCTCGTCGCCATCCTGCAGTTGGGGACCGGTGGCGTACTGGCTGTTCAGGTCGACGACGGTGTCGCCGAGGACGCCGACGGTGCTGAGCGCGGCTTTGGTGTCCTTGTGAAGGTCTTTGCCGTACTTGGAGTCGAGCTTCATGGTGACGAGCACCGGCGTGAGCTTGCGATTGGGATCGGAGGTGACGATGACGCTCTTGACGGTGCCGATGGTGACGCCCTGCAGATTGACGGCGGCGCCGTCTTTGAGGCCGGCGGAATTCTCAAAGTACGTCGAGACGGTCAGTTTGTGCGAGAACAGGCCCAGGCCTGACGAACTGGTCATGAGGAACAACAATGTGATCAGGATGACAGTGGACACGAGCACGATGACGCCGACCTTGAGTTGCGACCACCGTACCTCCTGCTGACTCGGCATAGATCTCCTTGTTTGCGCGTCTGGGACGCTGGCCCGTCACTGCTGGCGGCCGCTCCGCGAGGGCCCTCAGATGGCTGAATCCGAGGATACATGACCCCCTAGCCGCGAGGACGGTGGCGGAGTTGGTGCCTTCTAGATGCGCACCGGGGCGTTCCGGCTTCGGGAAAGGGCAGGTGGGACAGGACGCGCGAGTTGGTCAGTCTTCAAGGAGGACCACGGCCATGGCGACGGTTCGGCTGTGGGTGAGGCTGACGCTGGCGCGGTGCACACCAAGGACGGCGGCTCGCTCGGCGGCTCGACCGGCCCAGTGGAGGGTGGGCGCATCGCCGGGCTGGCGGCGCACCTCGATTTCGCGCCAGGCGACACCGCGGCTGATGCCGGTGCCGAGCGCTTTGGCGGCGGCCTCCTTGGCGGCGAAGCGGGCGGCAAAGCTTTCGGCGGCGGAGACGCGTTTGCGCAGGCAGTAGGCGATCTCGGCTTCGGTAAAAACGCGGCGGAGGAAGCGATCCCCAAAGCGGCGCACGCTCGCCTCGATCCGCTCAATCTCGATCAGGTCGGTGCCCAGCCCTAGAATCATCGCTGCTCAATCCTCATCGCTGCTCTATCCTCACACGAAGAAGCTGCCGGCCTCACACGAAGAAGCTGCCGGCCTCACACGAAGAAGCTGCCGGCCTCACGCGAAGGAGCTGCCAGGCGGGGTCGCAAAAAGAAGTGCCGCCCCGGATGGAAGCGGCACCTTCGGTACAGGGTTCGAGCCGATGCGTCAGTGTCCTGTCGCCGTAGTAGGCGAAGCCGGCGACGACGTTGAAGGCATTGGCCGTGCCGAGGCCGGTGGCGAAGTCCCAGCCCCGGGTCGCGGGGTAGGTTGGCCGGAAGATTGTGTCCGAGGTGGAGGTCACGCCGGTCACGCCGTCGCCGAAGTAGCAGTTGTAGCGCCCAAGGCAACCTACCGCGATGTCGCCCGCGGTGACGTCGTGGAAAGCGCAGTGGGGGTTGCCGCCGGGACCGCGCGTTGCGTCGCAGGTGTTGCCCTCCGTGTTGTATTGGTTGCGTCCCAGCGTGTAGAGCACTGGGTTCGGGTTGCCCCAGCTGGTCCTGGTGCGCTGGTTGACGAGCGCCTGGATGCCGGCCCAGATGGGGCTCGAGACGGAGGTACCGCCGACGCCGTCCCAGTTGCCCGGATCCGCGCCGCAGGCCACACCACCAAACGTCGCGTCGGAGTAGCACAGGGCGTAGTAGCTGCCCCAGACGCCGTTGGCCGCGAACAAGGAGACGTCCGGGGTGTCGCGCACGCCGTCGCCGGGGTTGCCGGCCGTGTTGCGCTGCCAGCTGGGCTTGCCGTAGCCGCGGCAGGTGCCACTAATCACCGCGCCATACACATCGCCGATGGTGGCATTGCCGATCGAGCATCCGCTCGGTCCACCGCTGCCGCCATCGGTGTTCTCGAGGTACAGCAGTGAGGGAGGCAACGAGTTACACAGGCTGTTATTTCCGGTCTGCGGATAGCCGAAGTAGCCGCTCAGGATCGAGCCCCCGCAGGAGTTGTCCCACGGGATCTCGGGGATGTAGCTGAGTGCCGTGACAAACGTGGGCGAGTTGGTGGTGGTGAAGTATTCGCCAGGAGAGTGCAGCGGGATGTAGCCGAAGTCCGTGCCGCCGACCGAGACATTGAACGGGGTAGAGGTGAACCCGCTGACGTTGGTGCCGTGGTAGGCAAACTGTTGTCCGCGGTCGTTGCCGACGGCGGTGGAATCGCCCGATGAGACGAACACGCTGACGCCCTCAAGCGCGGCGGTCTGGTAAAGCGAGTAGATATAGGCATTCTCCGCGCTGCCCAGGTCCGACTCTGCCTCGCCGTAGCTGATGCTGACGACCTTTGGCGGGTTCTGCTCTTCCAGAAGGTTGCTGAGGGCGAGAAATCCGCCGAACTGCGTCCGCGTATCGGCGCAGGCGGCGTTGACGATGGCCGCCTCCGGAGCAGCCGCCGTGGCCCACTCCACGTCGACCGCTGCCTCAATCGAGGCGCCATTGACGCCAGGCGCGGCGCAGGCCGACTTGCCCGAGGGATGCGTCTCGACCAGGGTCGCGTTGGGAAAACGAGCGGTCAAGCCGAAAGCTTCGCGGAAGGTGTTCCAGTCGTTGGTCCCGCCGTAAAGGTCCGTGTCTTCGATTACGACGATCGTCTGGCCTTTACCGGTGAGCCCGTTGTTGTACAGCGAATCGAAGTTGTAGATCTTGGCGAGATCGCCGGCGGAAAGGTAGTTCGTTCCGTATTTGGCCGAGTAGCCCTCGACCACGGGCTTGACCTTCGTCTTCAGCATCGGCTTCGGCATAAAGTCATGCAGCGCGGCGATGCCCTGGAGCGCGGGCGCGAGCGCGGCCGGGATCTCCGGGTCGTTCACGTTCGCGAAGTGCGTCCTGCCATCGGCGCCGCGGATGTTGTGCAGCGGCGTGTGGAACGCGGTACGCACCAGACCGGCGGTGCCGCTGAAGGTGACGACGCCCTGTGCGAGCGAGACGGCATCGATGCTGAAGCCCTGCGACCCGAGCCAGAGGTTGACCTTGTCGACGTCTTCGGAACTGGCGCCGAACTGGGTGGCGATCTCGTCGTTTGAGAGCCAGTTGTGGTATTTGGGCGAAGCGGGATCTGCCTGGGCCGCGAGGATCTGCTCGAGGGCGGCGGACTGCGCGGGGGAGCGCTTGAGCACGAGCTGCAGGTGGCTGAGCGGCATGGAGTCGCTGACGAGGCCGAGATCGTTGGCCGCGGTGGCTTCGGGTCGCGTGTTGCCGAGAAGCACCACACGCTGCGCGTTGTCGACTGGAGCGGAGATGAGCGAGGTAGCGGGAGAAGCTGGGACCTGGGCCGGAGTGAGATGAGTCACACCGACGAACAAGGCAGTAAGGGCAGGCGACAAGGGTCGCACGAGTGAGCGCAAGGGGAAGCCTCCTGAAAGCGGTTCGACCACTGTAGCAGGCAAAGTCACTCGCGCGTCACATCATTTCGGACCCAATAGTCACGCGCGTTTTTCGGTATATTTCCCCTCACGGATGCAAGTTATTGCAAGGTTCTAATTTGGGGTGAGCTCCATGAGGATCGGCCGGTGAAACAGGCTGTCGCTGTCGCCGATCACGAGGGCTCCGGGCTGCCAAGATCCGTGCGTGAGCACGAGACTTACGGGACCGACGCGCTGGGGAATGACGAAGACCGGTTCGCTGAGGAGCGCCCCGCCGGCGGAGACCGACGCATCGAGGGGAACGCCGGTGAGGCCGCGGACGGCGAGCCAGCGGCCACCGCGCGCATCGAGCAGATAGGCCTGGATAGCGGTATCCCGCTGCGGTCCGTTATGGCCGTGACTGGCGATGCGGATGCGGACGCGCAGGAGGCGGTCACCGGGTTGACCGCGGCCGGCGAAGGTGGTGAGCTGCTCGACTCCATCGACGGCGAAGCAGAGGTCGCCGAAGCACTGCGCCTGGCCGAGGGGGAGGGTTTTGGTGGGGGACGATCGGGAGACGAGCGTGAGCGCCAGAAGGTAGGCGGCCCAGGCGCCGGCGATCCAGGCGAGGCTCTTTCGGGCTTTGGGCCAGTCGCCGTCGCGCAGGGCGGAAAGGAGGGAACCGACGAGGCCGATGGCCGTCCACCCCACCAGACCCCACAGCAGCAACTCCGCCAGCCTCATGGTCTCTATTCAAACACTCCTGAGCGTGCCGATAAATGGCATGGGCGCGGCTCGCCGGCAGGGCGGTTGGATACACTGGGAACGGAATGCCCCAGCAAGCCAACCTCGAGAGCTCTGCCCCAGCCAGCGTAGAGGCATCGTCCACGCCCATCATCGTCGCTCGCGATCTGGCGAAGACGTACCGCAATGGCAAGCTGGCGGTGCCTGCTCTGCGGGGCGTTTCGTTCTCGGTGGATGCGGGGGAGTTTGTGGCGGTGGTGGGGCCGTCGGGTTCGGGCAAGTCGACGCTGTTTCACCTGCTGGGTGGGTTGACGCAGGCGACGGGCGGATCGGTGACGATTCGCGGAACGGATCTGGCGCCGTTGTCGGACGCGCAGCGGACGCAGCTGCGGCGGGCGACGATCGGGTTTGTGTTTCAGCGATTCAACCTGCTGCCGACACTGTCGGCGTTGGGCAACATCGAACTGGCGCACGAGATTTCCGGGCTCAAGGGACCACTGGACCGGACTCTGCTGGATCACCTGTCTCACCTGCTTGGACTGACGGGACGGCTGGAGCATCGGCCGAACGAGCTCTCGGGTGGCGAGCAGCAGCGGGTGGCGATTGCGCGGGCGCTGCTTACGCGGCCGGCGATGGTGCGGGCCGCTGAGCCGACGGGGAACCTGGATACGAAGAACTCGGATGCGGTGCTTGCCATGCTGCGGGCGTCGTCGCGTGAGCTCCATCAGACGGTCCTGATGATTACGCACAATCCTGAGGCGGCGGCGATTGCGGACCGAATTCTGCACATGCGGGATGGCGAGATTGTACGGATTGAGCAGGGACGCCGTGAGGTTCCGGTCTAGCCGCCGACTTCGACTGTATGCCGGTTCAGATTGACATCTTGCGCTCGACTGCGGAGCTGGAAGCGCTTCGGCCTGAGTGGGTGGATCTGTGGGTGCGCGATGCGCGGGCTACGCCGTTTCAGCATCCGGCGTGGCTGCTTCCGTGGTGGCACCACTTTGGCCAGGGGGATCTGCGGGTGGTGACGCTGCGGGACGAGGGAAGCGGAAGGTTGGTGGGGCTGCTTCCGCTGTATGTGTATCGTGAGCCGGCGACAGGGGAGCGGCAGATGTTGCTGCTGGGTGCGGGGACTTCGGACTACCTGGATGCGGTGGTTGCGCCGGAGTGTGCGGCGGAGGACGTCCGGCTGGGGCTTGCGGTGGCGCTTGAGGCGGACGGGTGGGATGCGGTGTACCTGACGCAGCTTCGGGCGGAGTCGCCGATGGTTGGCGCGATTGAGGGGATGGAGTCGGTGGTGGTGGGGAGGGTTGCGGGGGAGGCAACTTCGCGGTGCGCGGCGGTGCCGGTTTCGGGGCTTCCGACAAAGGTGCGGAAGGAGGTGCTGTTCTGCCGCAATGCGGCGATTGCGCATGGGAAGCTGGAATTGGTCGCGGCGACGGCGGAGACGATTCCAGACGCGTTTGATCATCTGGTGGAGACGCACACGGCGCGTTAGCGGGCGTTGGGGGAGGCGGGCGTTCTGGCTGATCCGGCGGTGCTGGCGTGGCATCGCGAAGCTTTGCCGCTGCTGGAAGAGGCGGGGCTGCTTCGGTTGATGACGTTGCGTCTGGGGGGCGAGGCGATGGCGACGATGTACTCGTTGATCGATCCGTCGTCGCGCACGGAGCGGACGCAGTACCTGTACCTGATGGGGTTCGATCTCGGGCGCGAGGCGCTGCAGCCGGGGCGGCTGCTGACGGCGTACACGGTGGAGCATGCTGTGCATGAGGGGGTTCGGATGATTGATATGCTGCGTGGGGAGGAGGCGTACAAGCGCTTCTGGCATGC
>CAXUCK010000048.1:0-13332 GCA_964249375.1 uncultured Acidobacteriaceae bacterium | reverse complement strand
GGCACCAGACGGCCGCCCTTGAAGTCGTAGAGGGCAAGGTGAACTTTGGTACCGCCGACGTCGCCTGCAAGAATCATCTTTCCTAAAGCTCCAGTGTGCCCTGGCGGTACGGTCCGTCGGGGGCTTGAAGAGTTTCGTTGGCCGCCGGTAGCTTCGCGGCTGCGGCGGCGTCGAGCAGGAAACGCAGCTGACCACTCGCTGGACGGACCAGCTGCGATGGGAGTCGCTCGGGATCACGCGGACCGGTCAGCACCTCGGCAAGAACCTCCGTCTTCGCCGAGCCCTCGATCAGAAACGCAACATCACGGGCGTTGTTGATCACAGGCGCTGTCAGCGTGATGCGCCAGGTGTCCTTCTGCGGAACGTGGTTGGCGACCACGAGACGGGTAATCTCTTCCAGCGCCGCGGTGTGCGGAAACAGCGATGCGGTATGACCGTCATCGCCCATCCCAAGCAGGAGTAAGTCGACAGCCGGGGATTCGGCTCCCTCGAGCTTCATCGAGTTGCGCAGCGTAGACTCGTAGCGGCTCGCAGCCTCGTCCGGCGGCAGCTCCCCTTCCATGCGAAAGACCTGTTCCGGCTGCAACGGAACCTTCGACAGCATGGCTTCCGTCGTCATGCGGAAGTTCGAATCCTTGTCCGTGGGGGGAACGCATCGCTCGTCCACCCAGTACAGGGCTACTCGATCCCACGGGACCTCGTCGAGGAACGGTCCATTCGGGTCGGCCAGCATCTCGAACATGCGCTTGGGCGTCGTTCCGCCTGAGATCGCAATGCGGGCAATCCCCCGCGCAATCGCCGCCGCCTTCGCATCAGTCGCGAAAAGACGGGCGGCAGCACGGGCGACCAGGTCAGGCGAGTTCCAGACAGAGTAGGTCACTTTCACAGGACGGGGCATGGCTACAGGCTGCTCCACTGACGGCCTTCACGCTCCAGCAGATCGCAACCCTCCTGCGGTCCCCAGGAGCCGGCCGCGTAGTTGGGAAAGTCCTGCGGTTTCTGCTTGGCCCAGGCCTCAAGAATCGGCGTAAACAGGGCCCACGTGGCCTCAACGCCTTCGCGCTCGGCAAACAGGGTGCCGTCGCCCAGCATGGCATCGAGCAACAATCGCTCGTAGCCGTTGGCCGACGATTTGCCGAACGCCTGCGCATAAGAGAAGTTCATGTTCACTTGACGCACGTTGGTCGTCGGTCCGGGCACCTTCGCACCGAAGCGGAGCGCGATCCCCTCGTCGGGCTGAATGCGCATGGAGATCACGTTCGGCTCGATCTTGTCGTCCGAGCTGTTGCCCTTGAACAGGTGCAGCGGCGGATTCTTGAAGACGACCGTCACCTCGGTCACCCGCTTCGCCAGCCGCTTGCCTGCACGGATGTAGAACGGAACGCCGGCCCAGCGCCAGTTCTCAATCTCAAGCCGCAGTGCGGCAAAGGTCTCCGTCTGCGACTCCGGGTTGACGCGATCTTCCTGACGGTAACCAATGACGTTCTGTCCGTCGACCTCGCCCGGGCCGTACTGACCGCGAACCGTATTCTCAACCGGGATCGGCTCAATGGCGCGCCAGACCTTCAGCTTTTCCGTGCGGACCGCCTCGGCAGCAAAGGAATCCGGTGGCTCCATCGCGACGAAAGAGAGAACCTCCATCACATGGTTCTGCAGCACGTCGCGCGTGGCTCCGGCCGCCTCGTAAAACGGCCCGCGGCCTTCGATCCCGATCGACTCAGCCGCGGTAATCTCCACGTGGTCGATATAGTTGCGATTCCAGATCGGCTCAAAAATCCCGTTGCCGAAGCGGAATACCAGGATGTTCTGCACCGTCTCCTTGCCGAGGTAGTGGTCGATGCGGAAAATCTGGTTTTCGCCGAGCACGGCATTGACGTCGGTATTCAACTTCTTGGCAGACGCTAGGTCGGTCCCGAACGGCTTTTCGATGATGACCCGAACCCACGAATCTGAACCCTCAGCAGGGTGAGCCATGCCATGCTTGCCGAGGCGCTGGATGATATCGGCAAAGAACTCCGGCGCGACCGCGAGATAAAAGAGCCGGTTGCCCTTGGTGCCGAGCTGTCCGTCGAGCTCAGCAAGATAGCTCTTCAATTTTTCGAAGCCTGCGTCGTCGTCGAAGTTGGTGGCGAAGTACTTGATGCGGTCGACGAAGGGTTTCAGCTTCGGGTCATCATTTTCGACCCCACCGCCCTTCAGGATCCCGTCCTGCATGTCCGGCGCAAAAGTCGCTGAAAGATCGCGGCGCGCAACACCAACCACCGCGAAGTCTTTGGGCAGGAGGCCGGACTGATCCAGGTGGTAGAGCGCGGGCAAGAGCTTGCGCTTGGTCAGGTCGCCCGACGCACCGAAAATCACAACCTGGCACGGGTCGGGAACCCGCTCCGGCTGCGGGGGCGCGGTCGCGGCATTCGGCGAGACGTTCACTTCTTCCTTTGTGGCTATCGGCATCGGCTACGTTCCTCGGGTGCTTAGGCTTTCTTGACGGCATGGCCGCCGAATTCGTTGCGCATCACGGCAAGCATGCGGTCAGTGAAATTATTCTCTTCGCGCGAGCGCAGCCGGCGGATCAGCGACTCAGTGATAATTGGCGCGGAGACGTTGAGATCGATCGCCTCAAACACCGTCCAGCGACCTTCGCCAGAGTCCGTCACATAGGCCTCAAGGCCATCCAGATTGGGATTCTTCTGGAGCGCGTCGGCCGTGAGGTCGAGCAGCCACGAGCGAACCACCGATCCGTAGCGCCAGATCTGCGCAATCTGCTCAAGGTCAAGATGAAGCGGCTCCTTGGCGCGCATGATCGAGAAACCCTCGGCATACGCTTGCATCATGCCGTACTCAATCCCGTTGTGGACCATCTTGACGAAGTGACCGGCGCCAGAAGGCCCTACATGGCCAAAGCCCGTGGTCGGCGAAGGAGCGAGCGCCTCAAAAATCGGCATCAGCCGGTTGACCGGCTCATCGTCGCCGCCGATCATCATGGAATACCCTTCCTTCAGCCCCCAGATGCCGCCCGAGGTGCCACAGTCGACAAACTCGAAGCCCTTCGGCTTCAGCTCGTCGTGCCGGCGCTGCGAGTCCTTGTAGTTCGAATTCCCGCCATCGATAAAGGTGTCGCCCTTCTGCATCAACGGCTCGAGCTTGGCGATCGTCTCGTCCACCGGCGAGCCGGCGGGCACCATCAGCCAGATGGCCCGGGGCGTCTGAAGGTTCTTGACCAGATCCTCGAGCGAGTTCACGCCGACGCTGCCGGTTTCGGAAAGCTTGGCCGTGGCGTCTTTGCTGAAATCAAAACCGACGACCTTGTGGCCGGCCAGGCGCAGCCGCTCGGCCATGTTGAACCCCATCTTGCCAAGTCCGATAATTCCGAGTTCCATCGTGGTGTTCCTTTCCTGTTCTTAGACTGTGATGCCGACCTGCGCAGGCACGGTGTAAGACTCTCCGCGGCGTGCCCGGCCCGGCCCTGCTTCTGTCCTTGACGAGTGTAGCGCCCCAGCCCTCCGGCGGTAGCACCAGGCCACGCTGGCGTGCTCTCCGCGCCGGGAGATTTCTAGCTTCCAAGCGCCTGCGGACCGGATCCCGTACTCGCCTCCTCCGGCTTGTTTTCCTCGGGGAAATCGGCCCCTGCCGTGGTCTGCTCCCATCTGTCGAGCTCGCCTTTCCAGTCCGCGAGACGGACGCGGAAGCGCTGCAGGGCGGTAGCGCCGAGCAGCAGGTGCCTGGGCGGTTCGGTGGCGTTGACTGCGGCGATGATGGCGGCGGCCGCCCGAGCGGGGTCGCCTTTCTGCTTGCCGGCCTGCGTCTGGAAATACTCCCGGCTCTTGCCGGCGGTTGCGTCGTAGTCGGAGATGCGCGCCGCGGCTTCCACCCCGGAATGGCCAAGAAAGTCGGTGCGAAATGCGCCGGGTTCGACGGCCATGACGTGAATCCCGAGCGGGGCCAGCTCGCCCGCAAGCGCGTCCGAAAGCCCTTCCACGGCAAACTTCGTGGCGTTGTAGAAGCCCCATCCGGCCATCCCAATCAGGCCGCCAATTGAGGACAGATTGACGATGGTGCCGGAGCGCTGGCGGCGAAAATGCGGCAGAGCTGCGCGGGTAACGCGCAGCAAACCGAAGAGGTTCGTCTCAAAGACCGGCATGAACTCGGCTTCGGTCGCCTCTTCAATCGCGCCAGCCAGGCCGTAGCCCGCATTATTGACAAGCACGTCGATGCGCCCGAAGTGCGTCAGTGCGCCGGCAATGGCGGAATCCACCTGCTGCTGACTGGTCACGTCGAGCGGCAGCACCAGAGCCGTCTTCGGGTGCGCGGTGGCGAGGTCCGCGATCTGCTCGGGTTTCCGGGCGGTTGCGACGACGCGAGCGCCAGAGCGGAGCAGCTGTTCCGCAAGCTCCCGGCCGAAGCCGGTCGAGGCGCCCGTGATCAGCCATACAGCGTCCTGCGGGAGAGAGTGGGTCGAAGCTGGCATGCCCTTGGGATGCTTGCCGAGCGTTTGCGATGCATCCCTGCATCGACCGCAGGCTCAGGGACGGAGTTCGCTCACGCCATCACCGCCGGCAATCAGGGCAAGGGTGGCCATGTTCAGAAACAGGCCGTGCTCGACAACACCGATGAGGGAGCGGATCTCGGCAGCAGTGCGGGCAGGGTCAGGGATGGCCCCGCAGTGGCAATCGAGCAGGACATTGCCCTCGTCGGTGATCCAGGGTCCGGTGCCGGTACGTGCCGGGCGAAGAACCGGGTCGAGCCCAAGGTCGCGGAGACGACGCGTCACCAAGGGCAGCGCAAGCTGGATGACTTCGACCGGAAGTGGGAAGCGTCCCAGCTCCGCAACCAGCTTGGTCTGGTCAGCAACAACAAGGAACTGCCGGGCCGCAGAGGCGACGATCTTTTCACGCAGGTGCGCTCCTCCGCCGCCTTTGATCAGGGCGAGGCCGGGCCCGACCTCGTCCGCGCCATCGACGTTGAGGTCCAGGACCGGGGTGTCCGTAAAATTGGTCATCGGGATGCCGAGAGACCGGGCAAGCTGATCGGAGGCGTCCGAGGTCGCGACACAGCGGATATCCAGGTGTTCGGCAGCAACACGCTTGCCCAACTCACGAATGAACAGCGTTGCCGTGGTCCCCGTGCCGAGTCCGACGGCCATGCCGTCTTGCACAAATTCCACGGCTCGCTGCGCGGAAAGGAGCTTTGCGTCATCCTGCGTCATGAGGGCTCATACTCCTCAGCCGGGTCAGGCGGAAGGGAGTCCTCATACTGCGCGGCGACGGAAGAATCGGAGTTGCGTCCGCTCGCCGGGGCGTGCTCCTCATCCCCAATCGTCCGTTCGTCGACCCAGTGATTGCGCATAGCGAGAAGGAGGGCGAAGCGTTTCAGCTCCGCCCTCGACTTACGACTTATTTCTTGACCAGCTTCTTGGCCTGTTCGACCACGTTACCGACGTTGAAGCCGAGCTTTTCCATGGCGATCGGACCAGGCGCCGACGCCCCGAAATGATCCAGGCCGACGACGCCACCGTTGTGGCCCACGTACTTCCACCAGCCAAGCGTCGCCCCGGCCTCGATGGCGAGCTTCGGCGTATTTTCCGGCAGCAACTCGTCCTTGTAGCTCTGCTCCTGCTCGTCGTAGATCTTGACCGACGGCATGGAGACGACGGAGGCGTTAATGCCCTCCTTCTTCAAAGCTTCAGCAGACTTGAGCGCCAGTTCCACCTCGGATCCGGTCGCAATCAGGATGATGTCTTTGCCCGAGTCGTCAAGAGCGTAGCCGCCCTTGCGCGTCCCCTCGAAGACCTTGTACTTGTCTTTGTCGAGCACCGGCAGATCCTGCCGCGAGAGCGCCATAAAGCTCGCCGTATGCCGCTCGATGGCAAGCTGCCAGCAGGCAGCGGTTTCGTTCGCGTCGGCAGGGCGGAAGTCCGTCAGCTGCGGAATCACTCGCAAAGCCCACAGCTGCTCAACCGGCTGGTGCGTGGGTCCGTCTTCGCCCAGCCCGATGGAGTCATGCGTAAAGATGTAGAGCGAGTGCGACGACTGCAGAGCGCCCATGCGCAGCGCAGAGCGGCAATAGTCGGAAAACGTAAAGAAGGTAGAGCCGAAGGGGATCAACCCGCCGTGTGCCGCGATGCCGTTTACCGCAGCCATCATGCCGAACTCCCGAACGCCAAAGAAGACGTTGCGACCCTTGGGGTCAAGGTGGAAGTTGCCGGAATCCTTGAAGATCGTCTTGGTGGAGCTGGTCAGGTCGGCCGCTCCGCCGAAAAGTTCCGGCAGCACCTTGCCCAGTGCGTTCAGCACGACCTGGCCTGCATTGCGCGTCGCGACCGGCTTGTCCGTCGGGAAGCTCGGGATCGCCTTCTCCCATCCGTCGGGAAGCTTCATGGAGGTCGTGCGGGAGTATTGCGCCGCGAGCTCCGGGTAGTCCTTCTTGTAGGCCTCGAAACGGTTATGCCAGGCGTCCTGCTCCTTCTTGCCGCGGGGGACCGCCTCGCGCCAATGCTCGAGCGCTGCCTCCGGAATGACGAAGTTCTCATCCGGGTTGAAGCCGAAGAACTTCTTCGTTTCCCGTGTCCCATCGGGCCCGAGCGCCTCGCCATGCACGGCCTTGGTGCCGGCCCGCGGAGCGCCGTAGCCAATCACGGTGCGCACGCGAATCAGTGAGGGACGTGTCCGCTCCATCTTGGCGGCTTCAATCGCCCTATTCAGTTCGTCGAGATTGTTGCCGTCCGAAACGAACTGCACGTGCCAGTCGTAGGCCTCAAAGCGCTTGGTCACGTCTTCCGTATAGGAGAGCTCTGTCGGTCCGTCCAGCGAGATCAGGTTGTCGTCGTACAGCACGATGAGCTTGCCGAGCTGCAGCGTGCCCGCCAGTGAGCACGACTCGTGCGAGATGCCCTCCATCAGGTCGCCATCGCCGCAAAGAACGTAGGTGTAGTGGTCAACGATCTTGTAATTGTCGTTGTTGTAGAGCCCGCCCATGTGCTTCTCGGCAATAGCTAGCCCGACCGCTTCCCCCAGCCCCTGTCCGAGCGGTCCGGTCGTGACCTCCACGCCCGGCGTCTCGCCGTACTCCGGGTGCCCGGGGGTGTGCGATCCCCACTGGCGAAACTGCTTCAGCTGATCGAGCGGCAGATCATAGCCCGTCAGGTGGAGCACGCCATACAGCAGCGCGGACGCATGGCCGTTCGAAAGAACAAAACGATCCCGATCCGACCACAACGGATCGACCGGGTTGTACTTCATGAACTTGTGGTAGAGCAGATAGGCGATGGGGGCGCATCCAAGCGGGGCTCCGGGATGGCCTGACTTGGCTTTCTCCACCTCGTCCACGGCAAGAATGCGGAGGGTGTTGATGGCAAGTTGCTCGGTGCTCTGCGATTGCTGCGTTTCTACGGCCGGCAGTGTTTCGGGCATGGTCCATTCCTTTGCTTGTGGAGAGCGCGCAAGCTCCCTCGATAAAATCTTGAAGCGCCGGCTCTCAGTGTACTCCGGCGCATCTGGCACCTTCAGGGACGTGGGTTGATGGTGAGGCTCAGATTGCGGCCGAGCCAGCGAGGCGGTTTGCCCTCCTGCGGCCAACAAAGGGTGAAGCAGACCTCGCCCGTCTGGTCCGGTTTTGTGGCGAGATCGGCGAAATAGCCCGCGAAGCCCGCGGTCTGGCAGTCAAGGGTGGCCTGGGTAGCCCAGTTGTCCGTCGTGTAAAGAACCTGGAACCGCTCGCGATCCACAATGCGGAGAGTCAGGCCGGCGATGATGGACGTAACCGGCCGGGCGAGCTGGAAAATCTCGACCGTGCTGGTAAAGGTGCGTTTGTCGCGAGCGACCGCATAGCGCTCTTCAACAACTGAAATCCGGTCAAAGACCCGGCCGTCCGTGATCGATCGCAGCAGCTTCAGATACTCGGCATGCGCCCATACCAGAGGCTGCGCTGAGCCCGCGGACTTGCCAAAACACATGCCCTCGGAAGGGAGGTCTGCCCGATCCCAGACCTGCTCGGGCAACATGCCGCCTGCGGAGCTGAAGCTCTCGATCGCCCGCACCAGGTCGGCGACATCCCTGCCGGCGGCCAGCTCATAGTGGGCACGCTCGCCCGTCAGCAGCGGCCACGCCCGCCCCTGCCCCCAGCCCTCATAAGGTCCCCCGTCTTTACGCTGGCCGTAGCCATCGTGGTTGTAGCGACGCCACACCGGACCTGCTGGCGTATCGATCTTCAGCACCGCGTCAATCACCTTCAACGTATCGACGATCAGCGGATCGTCCGCTCGCCGAATACCGTACCGAACAAGCTCAAGAAAGCCGCCGTCGATAATCTCCCGTGCCTCGAACTCGGACTTTTCATCGGGTGCCCGGTTCGCAATGCGGATATGATTCGGCGGAACCGTGGGATCGAAAAACGGCTGACCCTCCGCGGGCGGCCGAATCCGCATGTAGTGGCGTTTCACCCCGGGCAGCAGAACGCCCTCCGTGGTGGTGGTCCACTGGTCAAGGTTCGCCTCAATCCAGTCGGCGTAGGTTTCAAAGTAGCTGGCCTGGGCCTCGTTGCCGCTCGACCGAACCAGATCGGCAGCGCAAATCAGCGCAGAGATGACGGCGGCCAGCGTGGAAGGAGAGTAGCCGGCGTTTTCTTCCCACCGTTCCTGCTGCGTCACCGGGGCGTAGCGGACAAGAAAGGCGGCCGCCCGTTCCACAAAGGGCAAAACGTCGAACTCCCCCAGTGCGTTCGCTTTCCACAGTCGCCAGGCAAGCATGATGGGAAACGCGACTTCGTCCAGCTGAATCCCGCCCCAGTACGGCGTTCCGTCAATCCAGAAGTTCTGGGCAAAGCTGCCGTCCACCTGCTGCGTGCAGGCCAGATAGACCAGCGCTCGAAGAGCCGTCTCGGCCCGTCCGCACGCGATCATCGCAGTGGCGGACTGGACCATGTCGCGGGTCCACACCAGGTGATACCCGCCGAGGTCATCGTCGGACTTCGAAGCTCCCCAGGGAATGGAAGCCGATGCAATAAAGGCGCCCGAGTAGGTTTTGTCTTCGTGCGTCAGGACAACATTCTGGCTGATGCGCGCAAGACGGCCACCGTCACCGGAAGACGGCGCCAGGTCCGCCGGCAGCTTCGTCCGTTGCCACTGCAGGATGAAGCGGTCACGGTGTTCGGCAACGGGTGTGGCGAGCGTCTGCATCAGGTTTGCCACCGCGGCATGGTGCCCGTTGCCAAGCGCGATGGCGATGGTGAACTCGCGATGGTCCTTGCACGGGATCTCGCCCATAATGGCGATATTGCCGTCGAGCGCCTTCCCGAACTGCCAATCCATCTGGTTGTTTTCCTTCAGGTCCTGGTAGCCGTCGCTGTGTCCGACAAATCCGCAGGAAGATCGCGAAAAGCCGCAGGACGCCCCGAGCGCCAGGGAGGCACTCCCTTTCCAGGCAAGCACGCACCGCTTGCCGGCCACGTCCAAGGAGCGGGCGGAGTTGCCGGCGCCACCACCCTCGAGATGAGGCGAAAGAAGGGCGTAACACTTCAGCTTGGAGAGCACCGCTTCCTCACCCTCAACCTGCACGTGCATCAGCACCACCGGATGATGGGGATTGCTGATGAACTCCTTGGTCACCGTGTAAGCGCCGTTCGGCGCCTGTCCAATCACGCGGGCAGCCGGCGCGTTCGGCTCGATATAGTGAAAGTCATACTCGAAGTCGCGCTTCTCCTCGTGCATAAAGGTTTCGCCGTCGGTAAACAACAGCTCCATGTCGCGGGTCTGCGGTCGGTCGATCGTGGGCCAGTAGATCTCGTTGAGAGTTCCGTGCGACAGCGTGAACCAGAGACGGCTGGAGGCTGCGTAAGCAGTCGCTACAGTGTCCTTGCGGCTGGAGGTCCAGCGGGGCGGCAGGCCGGGAGAGCCAAAGGCGGCTCCCTGGTCGTCCAGCCAGCGGTAAGCTTCGGGTGTGTCCATTGTCTTCCTTTAGAGGGTAAAAGGCAGGTTCGCGTAGCTTACTCCACGAAACTACGAGGAAAGCTTACGGCACATGGGGAACGTTGCATCGTGCGCCGCCGCGGCGGCATCGAAGGTTAGGAACGCGGCAGGATCCACCCCTAGGCGACCTCAGGGATGACCGGATCCCCGCAGGAGAACTCCATGGCCTTTGAACTTCCGCCACTGCCCTACGATTACGCCGCGCTTGAGCCGTTTATCGACGAAGCGACGATGAAGCTGCACCACGACAAACACCACCAGACCTACGTCACCAACCTGAACGGCGCGGTCGAAAAGCACGCCGAGTTGGGACAGAAGACACCCGAGCAATTGCTCAAGGATCTCGCCAGCGTTCCTGACGACGTGCGAACCGTTGTTCGCAATAATGGCGGCGGCCACGTCAACCACACCATGTTTTGGCAGATCATGAAGCCGAAAGGCGGCGGTGAGCCGAACGGCAAAATCGCGACACAGATCAAAGCCGACTTCGGCGAGTTCGAAGAATTCAAAAAGCAATTCAACGAGCTTACCGCGAAGCAGTTCGGCTCGGGCTGGGGCTGGCTGGTGTGGAAGGATGGCAAGCTCAGCATCATCACGACGCCAAACCAGGACTCACCGATCTCCCAAGGGCTGTTCCCCATCCTTGGTAACGACGTCTGGGAGCATGCCTATTACCTGAAATACCAGAACCGTCGTCCGGAATACCTTGCCGCCTGGTGGAATGTGGTGAACTGGGACGAGATCAACAAACGCTTCGAAGCCGCGCAGAACTATAAATAGTGCCCCGCCTCAAAGTAGTCGCTCTTCCAACAGAAAGGCCGCCCGTCATGGCGGCCTTTCCTAGTGTGCTGTGGACAATGTCGTCTCACGCTGTCGTTTGCGGCGAAGGGCGTACGTGCTGATCTGCCCAAACAGCCAAAGCGCGAGACCCACCCAGGCGATGGCCTTCCAGAGCCGTGGCTGACTGCCCGGAGCAAATGCGCTATGCCGGAACAGATGCGCCGAGAACAGGCTAAACCCAAAGATTTGTACGCAGGACGCCAGCACTTCGAGCTTCGGCGTGGGCGCGGGCTGAATGCTCTCGAACATGGAGTCGGCTACGCCTCCTGCATCTGATTCCTGCGCGGCCGCCGGTTCGCTTGCAAGACCTTCTTGCGCATGCGCAGGCTCTTCGGCGTCACCTCGACCAGCTCGTCTTCGGCAATGAATTCAATCGACTGCTCGAGCGTGAGCTGCTTGTAAGGCACAAGCCGCAGCGCGTCATCCGATCCCGAAGCTCGCATGTTTGTCAGCTTCTTTTCACGCACGGCGTTCACATCGAGGTCGTTGTCACGGGCGTGCTCGCCGATGATCATGCCCTCGTAGACTTCCGTGCCGTCGCCCACAAACAACACGCCACGCTCCTGCACCCCGTCGAGCGCGTAGGTGGTGGTGACGCCGTTCCGGTCGGAGATCAGGGCGCCCGTCGGCCGCTGTGGAATCTCGCCGGAGTACGGGATGTATTCCCCGGCGATGGAGTTCATGATGATGGTGCCGCGGGTCTCCGTCAGCATCTCGTTCCGCAACCCGATCAGGCCGCGCGACGGAACCTTAAACTCCATCCGCACCCGTCCAGAACCGTGGTTGGCCATTTTTGACATCTCGCCCTTTCGCGGGCCAAGGCGTTCGATCACCGTCCCAACGAAGTTCTCCGGAACGTCGATGGTCAGCAGTTCCGACGGCTCCATCAATTCGCCATCGATGCGCTTGGTGACGATCGTCGGACGCGAAACCATCAGCTCAAAACCTTCGCGACGCATGATCTCGATCAGCACGGAAAGCTGCAGCTCCCCTCGACCAAGCACCTTGAAGGTTTCAGGCGAGCCCGTGTCCTCGACGCGAATCGAAACATTGGTCAACAGCTCGCGCTCCAGTCGCTCCTTGATGTTGCGCGAGGTGACAAACTTCCCTTCCCTGCCCGCGAATGGCGAGTTGTTCACCGAGAAGTTAATCGCAATCGTCGGTTCATCGATCGTGATCAGCGGCAGCGGTTGCGGGTTGTCGATCGACGTAAAGCTTTCGCCGATGGTGATCCCCGGCACGCCGGCGATGGCCACAATGTCGCCTGTAGTGGTCTCGTCGATGTCGACGCGCTTCAGACCGTCGAACGAAAACAGCTTCGTAATCTTGACGTTCTGCAACGTGCCGTCGATCTTCGAAACCGCGACCTCCTGCCCATTCTTGAGCGTGCCGTTGAACACGCGGCCAATCGCGAGCCGGCCAAGATAATCCGAGTAGTCGAGGTTGGTAACGAGAATCTGGAGCGATCCGTCAGGATCTCCGGTGGACTGCGGAATCGTACTCGTGATCAGCTCGAACAGGGGCTGTAAATCCGTCCCCGGCTTGGCCAGATCCATCGTGGCCGTGCCCGCCTTCCCGTTCGTATAAATGATCGGGAATTCCAGCACGCTCTCGTCGGCATCGAGGTCGATGAACAGGTCATACACCTCATTCACAACCTCTTGCGGACGCGCGTCCGGGCGATCGATCTTGTTGATCACCAGGATCGGTGTCAGCTTCGCTTCAAGCGCCTTCGACAGAACGTAGCGCGTCTGCGGCAGCGGACCTTCGGAGGCGTCGACCAGCAACACAACGCCATCGACCATCTTCAGCGCACGCTCGACCTCACCGCCAAAGTCTGCGTGGCCCGGCGTGTCGACGATATTGATCTTGGCGTCCTTGTAGTGAATGGCCGTATTCTTCGCAAGAATCGTGATCCCACGCTCTTTTTCAAGGTCGTTTGAGTCCATCACGCGCTCAACCACAGCCTCGTTCGAGCGAAAGGTTCCGGACTGGCGCAGCATGGCGTCGACCAGCGTTGTCTTACCGTGATCGACGTGCGCGATGATCGCGATGTTATAGATAGGCGGACTTTTTGGGGTGCTCACGGGCGGGGCTTTCCTGTCTTGGGCGCTTCAGAGTAGATGTTTCACGGGATTTCGCGCTAGTTTCAGTCTAGCAGGCGATACGCGAGTGGTCGTCGATGGCCACATGCACGTACTCCCAGCCGGCGCCATCGACCGAATCTCCGCGGTTGCCGGTGACGCGGTGGGACGGCCGGACGATCCGGCCCAGCTTCTTGATGTCCAGGTGCAGCAGATCGCATGGGGCGGCGTGCTCGTACCGCTGGACCGAAGGCTTCGGCTCCAGATCGCGCATCCGGCTCAGCTTCAACCGGCGCAGGATACGGCTCACCATTGCCCGGCTCAACCCGGTCTGCTGCGCGATCCGCTGCCCCGTCCAGCGCTCCCGGCGCAGGGCTTCGATACGGCTGACCAACTCCGCAGACGTGGGCTGCCGCAGCCGCTGCGGACGCGAGCTGCGGTCCTGCAACC
>CAXUCK010000047.1:0-13412 GCA_964249375.1 uncultured Acidobacteriaceae bacterium | reverse complement strand
GTCCGCAGTTCTACTTCCGCACCACGGACGTGACCGGATCGGCGAAGCTGCCCGAAGGCACCGAGATGGTGATGCCGGGCGACAACATCTCGCTTGAAATCACGCTCGGAACGCCGGTCGCTATGGAGAAGGGCCTGCGCTTCGCTATCCGCGAGGGCGGCCGGACGGTCGGCGCCGGAACCATCACCGAGATCCTCAAGTAAGGACCGCAACGAGACCAACGCATGACGGCGAGCTTCGGCTCGCCGCCTGTTTCTGCATAAGCAGCAAGAACGTTCCGGAATAGCATGAGGTCCAACGCCATCATTCCGGTCTAAAATGTTGATATGGCAGCACTGGCCGAATCCGTCGGAGTGGAGGCCCTTTCGCTTGCGGGACTCCCCACACCCGTGATCCTGCGCCTGCCTGTGCCCTTGAACGACGAAGAGCTCATCGCCTTCTCAAGCCGGAATCGCCCATATCGCATCGAGCGGAACGCTAAAGGAGAACTTGAGATCATGACGCCGGTCGGAGGCGACGGTGGTTATAGGGAGTCGCTGGTCAACTTGGCGGTTGCTCTGTGGGCCAAAGAACACGGCGGATTTTCCTTCAGCTCGAATACGGGTTTTCGCCTGCCAGATGGCTCTGTCCTCAGTCCGGATGTCGCCTGGGTAGCCCACTCCCGTTATAGCGGCCTCACGAGAGAAGCTCGACGGTCTTTCCCGCCGCTCTGCCCCGACTTCATCATCGAAATACTCTCGTCCACCGACTCCCGCCCCGTACTCGAAACAAAAATGCACCTGTGGCTTGCCAATGGGGCCAAGCTCGCCTGGATGATCGACCCCTACTCCGCGACATTAAGCATTTACCGTTCCGTTTCACCCGTTCAAGTGCTCCAACGCCCAGAGAGCGTTGAAGCAGACGGCCCGGTTCAAGGGTTCTCCTTACGCACCCTTGAGCTCTGGAATCCGTAGCTTCCCATCGCCGCCCTTCCCCAGAAGCACCGTTTCGTAGATAATGGAGGACGGACGAGCGCGGCCTGACCGCTCCTTCCTCCAGCAACGCAACTCAGGATCGAGGTAGCAGGGTCCTCAACCCTGCGTCGCGGCGTGCTAAACGCTGCTTGCCAGCCGAGGTGGTTGGCCAAACGGAAAGGAATCCAACATGCGCGAGATCATCACCCTCCAGTGCCCTGTCTGCAAGAACCGCAACTACTCGACCACGAAAAATAAAAAGACCACCACCGGCCGGCTCGAGTTTTCCAAGTTCTGCAATACCTGCCGCAAGCACACGGATCACAAAGAGACCAAGTAGCTTCGCCATGCGGCGTCAGATCTTTTGACCCGCCCTGGGGGAGTAAGCTCAACGGTTAAACTGTCGGTCTCCAAAACCGAACTTCTCGGTTCGAATCCGAGCTCCCCCGCCATCTCCTTTCTGTTGAACGTACCCGGCAGCCCGCAGCGAGACGAAAGCACCATGGAAAAGACCGTCGCAGTCGCAGATCAGCCCAGCACAGGGATCCAGCAGCTCAAGGGCCACCCGGAGCGCCTTGCCGCGTTTCTTCGCGACGTTCGCAGCGAGATGCGCAAGGTCATTACCCCCAGCCGCGAAGAAGTCCAATCGACCACCCTCGTCGTGCTCGCCTGCGTCTTCCTTTTTGCCGCGTACTTCGCGATCGTCGACTTCCTCGTCACCCACTCGGTCGACGCCCTTTTCCGGCATTTCGCAAGCCACTAACCTCCTCCACCCCACGACGAACTCAGAAGGAACAGCAATGGCGGCAGAAGACCTCAACCCGGATCTCAACCAAGACGCAAAGTCGAACCCTTTCTTCGGCCAGGACACACCCGTCGGGGACGCCTCCGCACCGGACGCCCCGCTCCCCACCGACCAGCTTGAGCCACCCGTCAATCAGAATTTCAAGTGGTACATCATCCACGCCTACTCCGGCTTCGAGCGCAAGGTACGCGAATCGCTTGAATCCCGCATTCGCGCCTTTGGCCTCGAAAATCGCATCGGCCGCATCATGATCCCGACCGAGCCCGTGACCGAACTCCGCAACGGCAAGAAGTACACGATTGACCGCGTCTTCCTTCCCGGCTACGTCCTGGTCGAAATGGAGCTCGACAACGACCTCTGGCACGTCATCAAGAACACCCCGCGTGTTACCGGCTTCCTTGGCACCGGCGATAACCCGGTGGCACTGTCCGAGCAGGAAGTCAGCTCCATCCTCTTCCGCTCCGATGCCGCCGCTTCCAAGCCTTCCATGAAGATCAAGTTCGCCAAGAGCGAGCAGGTCCGCATCAACGAAGGACCCTTTGCTAACTTCTCCGGCATTGTCGACGACGTCAACGAAGATCGCGAGACCCTCAAGGTCATGGTCTCCATCTTCGGCCGTTCGACCCCGGTCGAAATTGAGTTCTCCAAGGTCGACAAGATCGAGTCGTAGCTCCAAAGCTTCCGCATCACCCATATCTCGCGGCCGGGCCTAGGCCCGCCGCTAGCGAAACGAGGATTCACCCATGGCACCCAAGAAAATCACCGGACAAGTCAAGCTCCAGATCACCGCAGCCAAGGCAACTCCAGCTCCCCCCGTCGGCCCGGCGCTCGGCCAGGCGCAGGTCAACATCATGGAGTTCTGCAAGCAGTTCAACGAGCGCACCAAGGGCCCCGAAACCGCCGGTCTCACCATCCCGGTTGTGATCACCGTCTACGCCGACCGCTCGTTCACCTTCGTCACCAAAACCCCTCCCGCGCCCGTGCTCCTGCTCAAGGCCGCCGGCGTCGCCAAGGGCGCCGCTGCTCCCAACAAGGACAAGGTCGGCAAGGTCACCGAGAAGCAGATCATGGACATCGCCACACAAAAGATGCCCGACATGAACGCTGTCTCCGTCGAGGCCGCCGCGAAGACCATCCGCGGCACCGCCCGCTCCATGGGCATCGAGGTTGTCGCCTAGTCGCACCAAAACCTCCTTTTCACCACGGCCGCGGAGTTTCTCCGCGGCCGTGTTACGTCGTGTCCTCCCTACGCACAATGACCCGTACGTATCACGACCTCTACCTGCAAATCCATTGCGGCGAGGTCCGCCTCCACCCATAATCGAAGCTGCTCCAACCTCTTCTTCCGGGAGCCCTTTTGTGCTTGAAATCGGCCTCATGCTGGACTCCGACACATCCAGCGCCTGGATCGCCCAGATCATCGAGGACATCCAGCAGTCGGGCTTCGCCCGCATCGCCTTTGTCATCCGCAACACCCTACCGCCGGCAACGCAGCACGCCTCTTTTGGCAAGCGGGTCCAGGCCCACTGGCGCCAGACCCTCTTTCACAAGTATGAGCAGTGGGACTACCTCCGCAACCGCGGAGCCAACGACGCCAAGGCCCCGGTCGACCTCACCGACAAGCTCGCCGGCGTGCCGTCGCTCCAGGTCCAGCCCATCCGCAAGGGCTTCACCGATCGCTTCTCCGAGGCCGACCTCGCCATCATTCGCCAGCAGAATCTGGACATGATTTTCCGCTTCGGCTTCCGCATCATCCGCGGCGAGATTCTCTCGGCCGCCCGCTTCGGCGTCTGGTCCTTCCATCACGATGACAACCGCGAATACCGCGGTGGTCCTCCGCTTTTCTGGGAGGTGTTCGAAGGCAATCCCGTCTCCGGCGCCATCCTCCAGGTCCTCACCGACTCGCTCGACGGCGGCCGCGTTCTGTATCGAGGCCTGTCCTCCACCGACCAAACCTCCCTCTACCGCAACCGGAACCCGGTCTACTGGCGCACCGCCGCCGCTGCGCTCCGCATGCTGCGCCTCGTCCACACCGGCGGTGCTGCCGCCCTTCAGGCGCTGCCCACCTACACCGAACAGATCCCGTACACCCGCGGCATCTACCGCACCCCCAACGCCTGGCAGATGACGGTCTTCGCCAGCCGCCTGCTCGCCCGTTCCCTCCGCGCGCGGATTCTCTCCAAGCTGCGTGGCGCGCATCCACAGTGGTTCCTGGCGCTTCGCCCGCGCTCCGGCAGCCACTCCTACAGCACCGCATCCGGCTACCACGACGCTCGCCCGCCGCTGGACCGCTTCTACGCCGACCCCTTCCTCTTCGAGCGCAACGGCACCACCTACCTTTTCTTCGAAGACCTGCCCTATCGCGAAAACCGGGCCTTTCTCTCCTGCTGCGAACTCTCCCCCACCGGCGAGCCCGGGCCACCTTTCGAGATCCTCCGCCGCCCCTACCACCTCTCCTACCCGTTCGTGTTCGAGCATGGGGGCCAGACCTACATGATCCCCGAAACCAAGGAGAACCGCACCGTCGAGCTTTACCGCGCCACCGACTTTCCCCGCGGCTGGGAGCTCGCCGCCACCCTCCTCAGCGACCTCCACGCGGTGGACGCCACCATTTACGAGCACGCCGGCAAGCTCTGGATGTTTGTCGGCCTCTCGAACGGCCGCTTCTCCAACTCCGACGAGCTCGGCATCTTCTTCGCTGACGACCTGCTCGGTCCCTGGACGCCACACCCCGCCAACCCCGTTCTGTCCGACGTCCGCCGCGCCCGTCCTGCCGGCAAACTCTTCGTGGAGAATGGAAAGGTCATCCGCCCGTCGCAGGACTGCGGAAAAGCCTACGGATACGCGCTCAACTTCTCCGAAGTTCTCACCCTCACCGAAACCGAATACCGTGAGCAGCTCATCGCGCGGATCACCCCCGACTGGCTCCCCGGCCTCCTCGGCACTCACACCTACAACCGCACCAGCCGTTTTGAAGTGATTGATGGCAACCGCGCAGCCAAGGTAAGGACCACCTGACTCCCGGTTCACCGCCCTCCCGTCCGTCTCCATCTGCTCTCCTCAAGTCTCCTCAAGCCAGCCGCATCTGTTCCGGCACACCGGCAATGCCCATCACCGGCCGTCGCTCCCCACCTGGCAACCGCGTCAGCAGAGCATCCGTCGACCTCCATCCCAGGCCGTACCTCCGGCAGACGGCCTCAACCAATCCGCTCATCCTCGTCCGGTACTCCATCGAGACAAAATCCGCCCGTCCAAATTGGGCGGTGTATTCCGCTTCCAGGGCTGGAAAGTGCTCACGAACGAAGCTCAGATAAGTAGGTCGTGAGCATGCCTTCAGAAACAGCGGTTCTGCAGCGAAGAAGCTTGCCCCCGCCGCAGCCGCACGCCGGGCTACTTCATCGAGCGCGTCTTCCGTGTCATTGATTCCCGGCAGCAACGGCGAACACAGCACCCCGGTCGTCACCCCGGCCTCTCGCAGCCGCTTCACCGCCTCGAACCGCAAATCCGGTCGCGGTGCTCTCGGTTCCAGCTTGCGGGCAAGCTCCACATCCGGCGTCGTGATCGTCAAGTGCACCACCAGAGTGTTGCGCCGCGCAATCTCCACCAGCAGGTCTGCATCCCGCTCAATCAGCCGCGATTTGGTGACGATGCCCAGCCGGTGACCCGCCTGCCGGGCAAACACCTCCAGGATCCCGCGCGTAATCTTCGCCCACCGCTCTGCCGGCTGATACGGATCCGTCGCCGTACCCAGTGCGATCTCCTCGCCCGGCCGCACCCGCCGTAACTCCTGCTCCAGCAGCCAGGGCGCGTTTTGCTTGAGAAAGATCCTTCGCTCAAACGCCTCTGGCGCCCGCAAGTCAATCGGCGGCCCACACCGCCGATCGCTGCCCCCCTCGTGCGCGGCCTCCGGCACTGACTCGTCCCCCGCCGGTGCCAGGAACTCATGCGTGTACCGCGCATAACAGTAGCGGCAGCCAAACTCGCACCCCCGGTAGGGATTAATGCTGTAGGCCATCGAGAGCCGCCGCTTCGACACCGACCGGTTCAGCACGCTCCGGACCTGCATGGACCGAAACTCCACCTGGTAGCTTTCGGCAATCGTCTCCGCCCGGTCTGCCATCGCCGCCAGTGCCCCTACCCGCGGAAACATCGGGAACAAGGACGCTTGATCCGCCATGCCTGTGTTTATTTTCGCCATACTTTCGCCTACTCGGGACTGAGACTATCGGTCTGGGCGGATCCCGTCAACGGAAATCTCGATCCGTTTCCCACATCGGGAATGTGCGCCATCTCCTCGAGGGCCTTGACAAAAACGGAGGAATCTGTCACTCTCGGAAGAGTGCCCGAAGATGCACGGCACAAGTCACACGCACCACGCCCGGAGAGTGAACCCTCCGCTGGGGTGGAAGACAGGAAGTCCCGATGTCCCAGAAAGTTTCAAAAAACCTCGCCAAAGCGCGAGCGCTTGTTGAGCCCCGTCCCTACCATCTCAACGAAGCGGTTCCCCTTCTGCAGAAAGCCAAGTACGCCAAGTTTGACGAAACCGTCGATTTGACCCTGCGTCTTGGCGTCGACCCGAAGCATGCCGATCAGATGGTCCGCGGCACCGTCGTTCTCCCGCACGGCCTTGGGAAATCGAAGACAGTCGCCGTCATTACGTCGGGCGACAAGCAGCGCGAGGCCGAAGCGGCAGGCGCGGAGTTCGTCGGCGGCGAAGAAATGGTCGAGCGCATCCAGAAGGAAAACTGGACCGGTTTTGACGCCTTGATTGCCACCCCCGACATGATGCGGTCCGTCGGCCGGCTCGGCAAGGTGCTTGGTCCCCGCGGTCTCATGCCCAATCCGAAGACTGGCACTGTCACCACGGATGTCGCCGCCGCCGTTCGCGAAATCAAGGCCGGCAAAGTTGAATACCGCACGGACAAGACCGCCCTCGTGCATGTTCCGGTCGGCAAGCTCTCCTTTGACCCGCAAAAGCTGGTCGACAATGCCATGACCGTCATCTCCTCGGTCGTGAAGGCGAAGCCGTCCGCGGCCAAAGGTAAATACATCAAGGGCATCACGCTTTCGTCCACCATGGGTCCCGGGATCCAGTTGGACGAGGCCGCCGCGGAACTCGCCGGCAAGGCGTAGTTTCGGCCACCGTTTCATCGCATTCTCCGGCGCCAATCGCGCCCCCGCACATTTGGCCGGCAACATTGCCGACAACTCAGAAGGCTGGATACTCTATGGCACTCTCCCGATCACAAAAGACCGAAAACGTCGAGAAGCTCGCATCTGAGCTGAAAAACTCGACTTCGGCCATCATCGGTACCTTCACAGGCCTCAATGCCTCGAAGGACTCGGACCTTCGCAAGACCGTTCGCACCGCCGGCGGCTCCTACCACGTGGTGAAAAACAAGCTCGCTGCCCGCGCTGGCGAAGGCACGGAGATTGAAGCCGCCCTCAAGGGTCTCAAGGGTGTTTCGGCCGTGGCCTATACCTCGGGCGATCCGGTCACGCTCGCCAAGGCGCTCTCCACCTGGGTCAAAGACAACAGCGAATTTACCTTCAAGCTCGCCATTGTCGACGGGCAGCTGCTTTCGGTGGAAGAAATTGGCGCGCTCGCCACCATGCCCGGCAAGGAAGAGCTCTTCTCCAAGCTGCTCTTCCTCATCAACTCGCCCGCGCAGCGGCTGGCCACTGTCATCAACGCCACTGGTCGGGATCTTGCCGTGGTCATCAATCAAGCCGTCGAGCAGGAGAAGTTTACGGCGGCGAAGTCGGCTTCGGCAGCGTCTCTTTCTGCGGCTCCCGCTTCCCCCGCCACCGACCAGGTTGCCTCCGCGCATGCCGAAGAGGCCCCCACCCCGGCCGAGCAGATTGCCGCGCATCCGGCGTCCGAAGCCGATCCCGTAGCCAGGACGGAGGCCGACTCCCCTCAGCCCGAGAACGGTACCGCGTCTCAGGCGGGCGAGGCTGCCTCGACTGATCCGGTCGAGGGATGACCCCCAGATTTCGCCTCGCCGGTTCAGGGTGCGCAGTCTGAGCGCATCGGAAACCCGGACCGGACGAGGCAGTCGCGGTGCCACCCCGGACCGCCGACGTGAAACCGCAGCACAAGTTCAGATCTATATCGGAGAGTACTCACATGGCAGACATCCAGCAGTTGGAAGATCAAATCGTTAGCCTGAGCCTGCTTGAAGCATCGGCTCTGGTCAAAAAGCTCGAAGAGCGTCTTGGCGTTTCGGCGGCTGCGGCTGTCGCGGCGGCGGCTCCGGCAGGCGGCGGTGCAGCGGCTGCTGCCCCGGTCGAAGAGAAGACCGAGTTCACCGTCATCCTCAAGGATGCCGGTGCGAACAAGATCAACACCATTAAGGCCGTTCGCGAAGTGACCGCTCTTGGCCTCAAGGAAGCCAAGGACCTGGTCGACGGTGCGCCCAAGCCGCTCAAGGAGAACATTTCCAAGGACGACGCCGCTGCCATCGCGAAGAAATTCGAAGGCGTGGCCACGGTCGAAATCAAGTAACCTTCTCAGGCAACCTCCGCGACTTGCGCGCTGAGGCGGAACGCGTTATCCTCTTTTTATGAGGTGCCCGTTCCGCCTTGGCGTGCGGTTTCGCGGCGGTTCACCTAGGCTTGGAACCAGAACTCTTTGTTCGAGCGTTCCTCCCGGCTCATCCTGGCATCATCCAGGTTATGGAGCCGGCCACTCTGTGTCGCGGGCGGCGGTAACGCAGGGTGTCATCTAGAAGTATCGAGCGGCAGCAACCTTGGGGCACGGCGAACCTCGAAGGGTGACAGGTATTTCGATCCAGCAGAAACATCTCAAGCTTCATTTCGCGCTCACCGGGCACGCTGCCCCTGTGAGTGCCTTGCCGTCTTAACAGAGGGTTCCTCGCCGGCAGGTTCGGCGACCTTCTCCCGGTTCCTTTGTAGGAAAGCAGATTTTAGGACGTACCGCTGCAGAGTGCTTCGCAGGTCCTTCCCGCGACATCCAGGCTTTACCGGCCAGGCATCCTCTGGCACTACAAGCTTTTGCGCAGCGAGTCCGATTGCATCGAGGGCATCGGCTCCACCTTCCCAGGCGCACTCAACCTGCAGTTCCGCGAGGCCGAAGTCCCGGTCTCCACTCCCCTCGGTTGTCTGCCGTCTGTGATGCAGGCACCGTTCGCCGGGGAGGCCTCGAGTGGCAAGTTTTCAGGAGAGAGCATGCCTAGCGAAATGCGCGCGATCCGTAGCCGTCTCGATTTTTCGAAGATCCCCACCTCCATCCAGATTCCCAACCTCATCGAGGTGCAGCGCCGCTCCTACGAGCGATTCCTGCAAATGGATAAGCTGCCCCAGGAGCGCGAGGACAACGGCCTCCAGTCCGTGTTCACCTCCGTGTTTCCCATCTCGGACTTCCGTAACGTTTCCGAGCTCGAGTTTGTCGACTTCTCGATCGGCAACTGGGAGTGCAAGTGCGGCTACCTGAAGGGGCTCAATCACCTCCGCACCGCTTGCACCAACTGCGGCCACATGGTCATCACCGACCCCTTCCACCCCGGCGACGTCCTCTGTAACTTCTGAGGTATTTATTATAAGTAGACCACCGACTTCTGCACCAAGTGCGGCGATCCCGTCGGCCTGCAGCTCAAATACGATCAGGCCGAGTGCGAAGAGCGCGGCATGACCTACTCGGCCCCGCTCAAGGTCACCATCCGCCTCAAGATCTACGACAAGGACCCCGAGACCGGGCAGAAGACCCTGCGCGACATGAAGGAACAGGAAGTCTTCTTCGGCGACATCCCCCTCATGTCGCAGAACGGCACCTTTATCGTCAACGGCACCGAGCGCGTCATCGTCAGCCAACTTCACCGTTCGCCCGGCGTCTTCTTCGAGACCGCCAACAACCGCACCTACTTCCTTGGCAAGATCATCCCGTACCGCGGCTCGTGGGTCGAGTTTGAGTACGACCAGAAGAACACCCTCTACGTCCGCATCGATCGCAAGCGGAAATTTCTCGGCACCATCTTCCTGCGCGCGCTCGGCCTTCGCACCGACGAAGAAATCCTCAAGACCTTCTACACCGTCGACACCATCCAGGTGCGCGATCAGTCGCTCTTCTGGAACGTTGCCCCCGAAGGCACACCCACCAACCTGCTCGGCACCCGTCCCGCCTCGGCCGTCACCGCCGGTGGCGAAGAGCTCGTTCCCGCTGGCCGCAAGATCTCGCCCTCGGCGCTCCGCAACCTGCGCGGCAAAGTCGAGTTCCTCCACGTCGAAACCTCTGAGTTCGACGGCGCCATGACCGCCTCCGACGTGATCGACATGGCCACCGGCGAGCTGCTCTACGAGGCCAACCAGGAGCTCACCGCCGACAAGCTCCACAAGATCGCGCAGTCCGGGGTCACCTCGTTCGAGGTTTTCTTCCCTGAAAAGGACGATGTCGGCAACATCATCACCAACACCCTTCGCCGCGACTCCGTGCGCAAGCCCGAAGAGGCGCTGATCGAGATCTACCGCAAGCTGCGTCCGGGCGACCCGCCGACGCTTGACACCGCGACCGCGCTCTTTGAAGGCATGTTCTTCGATCCGCGCAAGTACGACTTCTCGCGCGTCGGCCGCCTGAAGTTCAACATCAAGCTCTACGAGGATCAGGACGCCTCGCACCTCGACAAGCGCACCCTCACGCCCGCAGACTTCTACGGCACCATTCGCTACCTCCTCAAGCTACGCAAAAACATCGGCGTGGTCGACGACATCGATCACCTTGGCAACCGTCGCGTCCGCGCGGTTGGCGAGCTCATGGAGAACCAGTTCCGCATCGGCCTGGTCCGCATGGAGCGCGCGATCAAGGAAAAGATGTCGGTCTATCAGGAGATGTCGACGGCCATGCCGCACGACCTCATCAACGCCAAGCCCGTCATGGCCGCGATCCGCGAGTTCTTCGGCTCCTCCCAGCTCTCGCAGTTCATGGACCAGACCAACCCCTTGTCGGAGATCACGCACAAGCGTCGCCTCTCCGCCCTTGGGCCTGGCGGTCTGTCCCGCGAGCGCGCCGGCTTCGAAGTCCGCGACGTGCATCCCACCCACTACGGCCGCATCTGCCCGATCGAGACGCCGGAAGGCCCGAACATCGGTCTCATTTCCTCGCTCTCCTGCTTCGCGCGCATTAATGAATACGGCTTCATCGAGTCGCCGTACCGCCGCGTCAAGGACGGTCGCGTCCTCGACTTCGTCGCCGTCACCAACGCCGGCGAGTCCGGTCTGCGGCAGGGCGACTACCTCGAAGTCGAAGAGTCGCGCGTCAAAAACGCCCAGCTCGCGAAGGCCGGCAAGCGCGTCATGGAGCTTGAGCCTTTCTCCTTCTACCTTTCCGCCTGGGAAGAGGATCGACACACCATCGCGCAGGCCAACATCGATCTCGACGAGCAGCTCAACATCGTCGAAGACCTGGTCAACGCCCGTCGCACCGGCAACTTCGTCCTCGTGCCCAAGGGTGAGGTCGATTACGTCGACGTCAGCCCCAAGCAGCTCGTGTCGGTCGCCGCCTCACTCGTTCCCTTCCTCGAGCATGACGACGCCAACCGCGCTCTCATGGGCGCCAACATGCAACGGCAGTCCGTCCCGCTACTTGTTGCTGAAGCACCTTTTGTAGGAACGGGCATGGAAGGCGTCACCGCCCGCGACTCCGGCGCCGTCATCCTGTCCAAGCGCAACGGCATCGTCGATTCCGTCGATTCCGAGCGCATCATCGTTCGCGTCGAAGGCGAGCACCACCCCACGCAGCTGTCGCGTGAGGTCGGCTCGGACATCTACCAGCTCACCAAGTTCAAGCGCTCCAACCAGAACACCTGCATCAACCAGAAGCCGATCGTTCGCAAGGGCGACCGCGTCCTCAAGGGGCAGGTGATCGCGGATGGTCCGTGCACCGAACAGGGCGAGCTCGGCCTCGGCCGCAACGTTCTGGTCGCCTTCATGCCATGGCGCGGCTACAACTTCGAGGACGCGATCCTCATTTCGGAAAAGCTGGTCCGCGAGGACTACTACACCTCGATCCATATCGAGGAGTTCGAGATCGAGGCCCGCGACACCAAGCTCGGGCCGGAAGAGATCACGCGCGATATCCCCAATGTCTCGGAGCACGCTCTGCGTGACCTCGACGAGTCGGGCATCATCCGCATCGGCGCCAAGATCTCGCACAACGACATCCTCGTCGGCAAGGTCACGCCCAAGGGCGAAACCCAGCTCACTCCCGAGGAGAAGTTGCTGCGCGCCATCTTCGGCGAAAAGGCCGGCGACGTCCGCGATGCCTCGCTCACCTGCCCCCCCGGCATTGAAGGCACCGTGGTCGACGTCCGCATCTTCTCCCGCAAGGGCCAAGAGAAAGACGAGCGCGCCAAGCAGATCGAGCAGGAGCAGATCGAGAAGCTCGAGCGCAATCTTGCAGACGAGATCCGCATTCTTACCGACGAGCGTCTCAAGCGGCTTGAAGGCATCCTCGGCGCGAAGGAAGTCCTCATCGACCTCCACGACGAGCGCACCAACAAGAAGCTGCTCACCAAGGGCGACGTCCTCGATCGCGACACTATCGAGCTCATCTCCACCCGCAACCTCAAGCGCATCCGGTATGCCGATAAGGATCCGCGTGTGAATGAGCAGATCGACGAGATCGAGGAGATGACCTCGCGGCAGATCGATGTGCTGCGCAAAATCACCAACGAGAAGATCAGCAAAATGGGCAAGGGCGACGAGCTCGCGCCGGGCGTCATCAAGATGGTCAAGGTCTACATCGCCATGAAGCGCAAGCTGTCGGTCGGCGATAAAATGGCCGGTCGCCATGGCAACAAGGGCGTCATCGCCCGGATCCTTCCGGAAGAGGACATGCCCTACCTTCCCGACGGAACCCCGGTCGAGATCGTTCTCAACCCGCTCGGCGTCCCGTCTCGTATGAACGTCGGTCAGATCCTCGAAACGCACCTCGGCTGGGCTGCGCACGAACTCGGCAAGCAGGTCGCCGAGATCGCCGCAACCCACACCGACGCCTCTGAAGTGCGCGAGCTCTTCAAGGCCCGCTTCGCCAAGACCGCCGCTCTCCACCAGCTTCTGGACCTCGACGACGAGCAGACCATGCGCGTCGCCGCCGGCATGAAGCGCGGCATCTGGTTCGGCACGGCTGTCTTCGACGGCGCCCGCGAAACGGAGATCAAGGCGCTGCTCGCAGCCGCCGGCCTCCCGTCCTCCGGCAAAACGCCGCTGTTTGACGGCATGCTCGGCGAGGAGTTCGAGCAGCCCGCCACCGTCGGCTACATCTACATGCTCAAGCTCTCCCACCTGGTCGACGACAAGATCCACGCTCGCTCGATCGGACCGTACTCCCTCATCACCCAGCAGCCGCTCGGTGGCAAGGCCCAGTTCGGTGGACAGCGCTTCGGCGAGATGGAAGTCTGGGCCCTCGAGGCCTACGGCGCCGCCTACATCCTGCAGGAGCTGCTCACCGCCAAGTCCGACGACGTCTTCGGCCGAACCAAGATCTACGAAGCCATCGTCAAGGGCGAGGCCGCGATCGAACCCGGCGTGCCGGAGTCGTTCAACGTCCTCATCCGCGAGCTCCAGTCGCTCTGCCTCGATGTCGAGCTCATCAAGCAGTCCGACCAGAACAAGCCGCTGCCGGCCATCGCCGCAGCTGA
>CAXUCK010000046.1:0-13542 GCA_964249375.1 uncultured Acidobacteriaceae bacterium | reverse complement strand
CCGAGGACCAACACCCCCACCCTTTGAATCAGAAAACGCCAGCTTACATGGCGCCCGAACCCTTCATCACGGCGGGAATGGTCTGGAACAGAATCTTAACGTCGAGCCAAAAGCTCCATCGGTCGATGTAGTCAATGTCGAGCTCCATCCAGCGTTCAAAGCCGATCGAGGATCGTCCGTTCACCTGCCAGAGACACGTAATGCCAGGCTTCACCGAGAAACGGCGCCGATGCCAGTCCTCGGAGAAGCCGCGGTAGTCGCGCAGGGGAAGCGGCCGCGGTCCAACCAGGCTCATATCCCCAAGCCAGACGTTGAAAAGCTGTGGCAGCTCGTCCAGGCTGGTCTTTCGCAAAAATCCGCCAATCGGCGTGATACGCGGGTCTTTATCAAGCTTGAACGTCGGCCCCTGCGACTGATTCAGGTGCTCGATTTCCGCCATACGTTTTTCCGCATCAATCACCATGGTGCGGAACTTGTGGATCCGAAAGCGGCGCTTGCCACGGCCAAGTCGCTCCTGATTGAAGAAAATCGGGCCGGGGGAGGTCATGCGGATCGCCACTGCAATCGCCAGCAGCACCGGGGACGCGAGCAGAATCGCCAGAGAAGATGCGGTCAGATCCAGGCTCCGCTTCAGCAGAAGACTCCATGTGCCCTGGCTCGATCCCGTAACCGTCATCAGGTTCTGCGCGGGAGCCAAAACCTCCTCGCCGGCGCCAGCCTGAAGATTAAAAATCGTGCCCTCATACCGGACCAGAATGCCCTGCTCGCGGCACCAGTCAACGATCTGCTGGGCGAAAACGTAGGAGGAAGCGAGCGGCAGGGCAATGATCACTTCATCGATCGGCAGGGAGCGGAGCTGGTCGAGCGTGCCGATCTTCCCGCCATCGAGCAGCTGGTCCTTGTAGCGCTGCGGAGCTTCCTGGAAGTGCCATCGGTCGTCAATGAAGCCGGCCAGCCGGTAGCCGTAAGTCGTGTGCTCCGTAAGGTTTGTGGCTAGGGCGACGGCGCGCCGGTTGGTGCCGACAATCAGCACGTTGCGGATGTTGCGCCCGTGCTGGCGCATCTTCTCCATGGCCAGCCGGCCAACCGCCCGGGTAAGGAGGAAACACGAAAAGGTGCTCATCCAGAAAACGACCAGTTCCACAACCAGAGCGCGCAGGGTGAGAGGAAGATTCCAGCGCGAGATCACGAGCCAGCAGCCGGCCCAAAACGTCACGCACGTGGTTCCCAACGCGAGCGTAGCCGCCTGGTCCCGGAAGCGCGCCATGGAGTAGGTCCGGTATCCGCCGGCGATCACCATCGAGTAGTGCCAGGCTAGGCCGAGTACGGCCGTGATCAGCAACTGGCGGAGAGGATGATGCAGAAGAAGGGCATCTTCGCCCCAAAGCGGACGATACACAAGGGCCGAAGCAATCAGGAGGCTGGCCCCGCAGATGACGAGGTCTCCTAGCATCCAGATTTCAAGCAGAGTTCTCCGACTAACGTGAGTCATGGCTTACCTCATCTCAATCCGTGTAGGTTTCGCGCAAATTACAGCAACCGGTAAAGCTTCTCCGGGATGGGGAACGTACGGTCAAGCAAGATGGCGCCAAGCAGCGGAATCTCGGCCGCCTGAAGCTGGTTGCGAACGGCTTCAATTGCCGCCCTGCGTGTTTTGGAAGCACGAATAATCAGTGCGGCCCCGTCGAGTTGATCGGCTTGGGAGAGAAGCTCAGGGTAGTCCAGCAGGTTGTCCGCATGCAGAAGCAGCGTATCTCCGGCTGATAGGATCTCCGAAAGACGGCGCTCAAGCGAATCGGGAAGATTGTCCGGCACAGACCCGCGATCCATGCGCTCCAAAACGAGGTTGCCCGGCTTGCGTCCGAGCGCGAAGAGCTCTCTCGCCGCGGGCTCTTCGCGGGGCTCACCAAGGCACAGCACATGGACGCTGCGGCCACGTGCCGCCAGCGCCGCCCCAATGCCGATCGCGACCCAGGTCGAGGCATTGGGGCCGAGGCCAATCTCGCCGAGCAGGACCGCTCGCCGGTCTTCGCTCTCCCGTGTCGGGAAAAGGGCGTGAGTCAGGCGCTCAACCTCCGCGCGCGTTTCGCGGGTGAGCGAAGCCAGACCACGATGCTGCAGCGCGGTCGTTGCGGTCTCCGGCTCGGCATGGCCGAACTCGTTCGCGGGAAGGTATTTGGTTGCGCTCACCATTATCGCTGCCCGCCTTCCAGGTAGATTTCACGACCGAAACGGCCAAGAACGGGCAATTGGAGACCGTCCATCAACTCTGCGCCGGTGCGAATGGTGGGATCAAACAGGTCGAACAGGAACGCGGCGCCCAGGCTGAGAAGTCCGCCTGCAAATAGGGTAGCAGCTAGAACGGCCGGAACGGGATTTTCTCTCAGAGCGGGAATCGCGGGTTGCTGGACGACGGCGACGTTCAGAATGCCGTTTTTGTCGAGGGCCGTGGTCATGCGGGCCTGTTCCAGCTTGTCGACGTACAGCTGGTACTGGTCCTTTTCGGTCTTCACGTCCCGAAGCAGTGCATCCTGTGAGATGTCCTTGTCGGTCAGGTCTTCAGCCGAGGTTTTGAGGCCGGCGGTGGAGGCGGTCAACTGGACATCTTTCGCACGCAGACCGGATAGCTCAGCCCGCACCCTGCTCAGATCGCCTTCGAGCGCAAGTCGCGTCGGATTGATGCCGGACGCGTTCAGCCGGACCGGGGCCTGATTCTGGGCGTCGAGCATTTGCTGCGCCGTCGCGATCTGGCGGTCCACGTCCTGGACCAGGCGGTAATGCTCGTCGTACTTCGCAAGCAGCTGCTGCCGCTGGAGTTGCAGGTTCAGCAGAGTGCTCTTCAGTTGGTTCAGCAGCTGCGGGTTGTCGCCGAGCGAGCTGTCCGTGGAAATCCGTTGCGGCTGGCGACTCATCTCCACACTGATCGCCTTTTCGCGGGCTTCGGCGTCAGCAATCGCTGCCTGGGTCTCAAGGTGTTCGGCCTTGGTGTCACTCATCTGGCGAACGGTCAGATCGCGCTGGAGGCCGGCGGAAACCACCCCGGTCTGGCGCGTAAAGGCGGCCAGACGGTCTTCCGCCGCTTCGAGCGCCTGCCGGTGCGACTTCACCTGCTGGTCGAAAAAATACACCTGGAAATCGCGGTCGGGGGCGTCGCTCTGCCGTGCCAGGTAAAGGCTCGCAAGCGTGGTCAGCACACGTTGCGCCTGTTCGGGCGTTGTGCCCTGGTAGCGGGCAGAGATCAGATTGGTTTTCGTCACAGCGGAGACGGTCAGGTGACTCTGCAGTTTACGGACCGCTTTGGCAATCGTGACCGGATTCGACTCGCCCGAGGGCACAAGACCGGCCTGAACGACAACGTCGTGTAGAAGGTCTTCGTTGTGCAGCAGTTCTACCTGCGAGTTGATTTCCTCATCCGTCACGGCGAGTTGCTGAAGCTCGGGGTTGCTCACCTGCCCGGTGGTGACCACCGGGTCGACCCGCTGTTTGCGGACCAGGATTTTCATCTCCGACATGTACTTGGGCTTGAACTGGCCGGACAATACGAATCCGGCAACCACCAGCAGAAAGCAGACGACGGCGATCGTCCGCTGCCGGAAGATTCGTGCGGCCAGCTCCCGGCGGGTGGGAAGAAGCGATTTGTTTTCGAGCAGATACATGATCGGTGGATCTCGCGTCCAGGCTCGCCGGCCTAGAAGCTGGAGGGCGCAAGATAGGCGCCCATGCTGGCGTTGGGCAGAAAGGGCTTGATCTTGGAAGCCTTGTTCTGCGGGACGTAGATGATATCGCCCGGGAGAACCCGGACGTCCTCGGTGATGCCGTTGGCCGACTTCGGCTTGAGCAGGACGGCCACGTCGACGATGTGCGACTCGTAGGTACCGTTCCCCAGCGGCCGGAACACCACGACCTGCTTCTTGCTGGCGCGCTCGTTCAGCAGGCCACCGGCCTCGGAAAGGGCCTGCATCAGGGTCACGTCACTGCGGAGCTCGTACCGGCCCGGCTTCGCGACCTCACCGCTGGCATAAAACGACGGCTTGAAGAAGTCCTTGAGAACGATCGAGACGACAGGCTTATTCAGCATCCCCGTATAGGCCAGGGCAATCGCGGTTTGCAGTTCGGTCACCGTCTTTCCGGCGGCCTGCATCCGGCCAACCTCCTTAAGCACAATGAAGCCGTCAGGCTGCACGGTGACCGTCTGGTTGTATTCCGGAGAAAAGGCGAGCTGGACCTCGAATACGTCGCTAAGGTGAATCCGGTACTCCTGGCGCAGGCAGAGCTCGCTTCCCGGCGGCGTGCAGGGGGGCTCGGCCGTCGGGTTTTGCCCGATAGCCACTGGGGGAGCCGCCGTCACCGCGGCAAGCAGCAAGGCAACGAAGATTCGGCGATGGCGGTGCATAGGAACTCTCAGACTTGGCTTTCCAGAACCAGTGAAGAAGATTCGATCGAGGTTTGGGTCGCCATCACCGCGAACTCACCATTGCCCTGTTCGTTGTGTCGCACCACTTGACCCTCAACCCGGAGGACGCGGTCCAGCGGACCCAGCGCCTCTTCAGCATCATCCTCCCAGGCCAGATCGATTTCGACCAGAACCGCGGTCCCCATCGAGGGCAGCCCTTCTGAACAGATGCAAACCCCACCTGAACTGACATTACGCGTCGTCCCAAAACCAAAATTTAGATTTCCCATTTTGGAAGGCCACCAGAACCGGCAGGAGGCACGGATCTGAAATCGGGCTCGCTGCCGAACAGGGGAGGCGATCGCGTTGAGACCGGTCATGAGGTCGGGCGTGAGCATAGGCAGCTTTGGACTCTCCCGAGCGTAGAGCAGGGAGGCGGGCGCGGCAATGGACAGGACGGCTCGGAGCAAATCTTCTCAACCGGCTTTCCAGCTGTTACTGCACCTGAACCGGTACTTTCTACCTTGTAAGTTGTAAAAATTACCTAAGTCAAGACTAGTTTTCAGGTCTCCCCTCACTTACTCGGGACCGGGCGCGATTGATGTGCCGCTTCCGTGTGATTTGCAGGGAAAGCGCGTTGTTTTATCTTTGCAAAAGGTTGCTAAGTCAGTTAGCGAAATTGACGCGACCTCGTGTAGGATAAGCCCACCGACAAGCCACAAGGTGGTTGCATGATTGCTCTACAGAGATACCCTCCGGGGAGGATCTCTGCATGCAGCGGCATCGACGTAACGGAGCGTGGATCTGTGCTGTTCTGCAGGCTGCGCCGCAACGGTAGGACAGGAGATCACGATGAAACTGGTACGACTTGTTGGATGGATGTCTGCGCTGTTACCCCTGCCGTGCTCTGCGGCCACCTACTATGTCTCGAATGCCGGATTAGACTCCAACCCCGGCACGTCGGCGTCCGCTCCTTGGGCCACGTTGGCCAGGGTGAACGCAACCGCGTTGCAGCCGGGCGACGTCGTTGCCCTCGAGCGTGGAAGCACGTGGGTCGAAACGCTCAAGATCACGCATTCCGGCGCCCCCGGCAAGGTGATCCAGTTCGTTTCCTACGGAAACCACCCGGCGGCCCCGACCATCAAGGGCTCAAACTCCTCCTATGCGATCGACATCGCTTCGGCCAACTATATTTCGCTCACTCACCTGACGACCTCCCACGCGCTTGATGGGGTTCACACCAACTGCGTCAATAACCTGCTCATTGATCACATCACGTCGGAGTACAACGCGGATTCCGGCATCCTGATTGCCGGCGGAGCCAATTGCGCTTCGAGCAACCTGGTCATTCAAAGCTCCGTGCTCGACAATAATTACAACAACGGCCTGATCGATATCATTAGCGGCGACAATATCGTCGTGCAAAACAATGTTGTGCACGATAACTATGCGGCCATCGAGTACGGTGCCGGCATCCGCTTTGTGACCTACAACGAAAGCCGGCAGACAAACGTCCATGTGTTGAATAACCGCGTCTTCCACAATGGACGCACGCTCCCCAGCATTCCAGGCAACTCCGGCAACGGCATCCACATGGACACCATGGGGGACGGCATGGTCCTTTCCGGGAACAACTCCTACAACAACCTGCAGTTTGGCATCCAGGTCGAGTGGTCCGGAACGTCAGGGTCGCACCTGGTCACCGGAAACACCACCACCGGCAACTTGTCCATGGGGCTGGTCATTTATCGCCGCAGCTGGAACATGGTCATCACCAACAATGTGTCGACCGGCAATTTCCGCAACTGTGTCGTGTGGGGCGAGTTTGGCGGAGGTGACCCCGTCGGCATGCGGAACAACACCTTCACCAACAACTTCTGCCACGATCCCCTGCCTGGCGGCCAGAACTTCTCAGTCGCGTATGGCGCGGATAACGTCAAGTACGGTTCCGGCAACGTGTACCTGAACAACTGCCTGGGCAACGGCGGACCGAACTCCTTCCAGTGGGGGGGTGCAACCTATACGTCCCCGTCGTCCCTCGAAAATGCGGCCAAGGGCTCCCTCAGCCTGAGCTGCTCGGTCGCCCAGACAGACGCAGAAAAGAACTAGTACGCTTCCCAACCCACACCGATATGTCCGCCCCGGGCTGGCCGAAAGGCCCGCGTCCGGGGCGGACATAATTTTTTGTACCGTCACAGGCGGGTAACATTACTTTTGGGTTACATTCCTCATTTTGTTAGGAAATAAGGGGATCGGCAGTTTGCAATTGACACTCAAATCTTTGGGATGCTAATGTCACACCGATTGCGCGGGAGCTTGAGTCGCATTCGAGAAGCTCGCACTACGGGAGGAAGCATGACTGAGCGGAACCGGGTGGCTCCGACGCGCACCGTAGCTCTGATGCTGGTCAATCTGACGGAGATCACGGGAGATCTTTTGCGCGGCGCGCTCGAAGATCATGGAGAGATTCGCATCATCGGATCCGCGCGATCCACCTCAGATCTGGAGCGTGTTTTCCGCGAAGCGACACCCGACGTGGCGCTTGTAGGAGCGGAACTCAATCAGGATCAGGACGATGTCGTGGCTCTGCTCGAGCAGATCTCGGCGCGGTCCCCGGGCGTTCGGCAAATCGTCTTCTCGCAGCAGATCGGCGACGAGGATGTAGTTACCTACTTCCGAGCTGGTGCTCGCGGCCTCATCTCAAGCGCCACCACCGGTCTGGCGCTGCTGGTCAAGTCCGTCCGGTGCGTTGCGATGGGACAGATCTGGGCAAATTCCGAACAGCTGGACCTCCTGGTGCGCTCCCTGTCCGTGCCGCGCTCGCTGCCAATCACCAATCAGCTTGGCGATGCCATCCTCAGCAAACGCGAAGAACAGGTGCTGCATCTTCTGGCAGACGGCCTGAGTAACCGCGAACTGGCCAAAGAACTCTCGCTCAGCGAGCACACCGTCAAAAACCATCTGTTCCGCATTTTCGATAAGCTCGGCGTTTCCAGCCGGATCGAGGCCGTTCTCTATGCTGTGTCTCAGCGGGACCAGCGCATTGCCGGCCGCATGCGCCCCGAAACAAAGAAGCAGGTGGGCAGCGCCGGCCGCGTCAATGCAAAGGCAGACAGTTCTCGGGATCGCAGCTTCGCGTTCAAGCCGTAGCCAAGCCCTCCAGGCCCGGCAGCCCCTAGGCTCCACAGTCCCGTACAACCGGTAGCCGGAAAATACATCCCTCACGCACAAAGACCAAAACAGGAGAGTTCGCTTCCGGGCGTGCCTCCCGCACTGCCTCCCTCGGCTATCGAGGCTGCGTACGGGATCCGGCCAACTGCTGCAGAAACAGGGCAACGAACCGTGGGTTGTGCTTCAGGTAACGGCCAGCCAGGCGGCGCGGCTCGTGAACGAACCGAAACACCCATTCCAAGCCGGAGCGCATCATCCACCGCGGCGCCTGAGGCTTGCTGCCCGCCAGAAAGTCGAACGCGGCGCCGACCCCGAACATCACAGCCGGGATGCGCCCGACGTGGTCCATGATCCAGGTTTCCTGCTTGGGGCAGCCGAGGCCGACAAACAGGATCCGCGCGCCGGAGTCCGCAACCGCCCGAACAATATCGGCGTCCTCGTCCGGGGTCAGCGGACGAAACGGTGGCGACATCGAAAACGTGATGTCAAGCTCGGGGAAGCGTTCGCGCACACTCGAAATCAGCAGGTCGAGGGCCGCTTTGCTGCCGCCATAGAAGCCCACGGGGATGCCCGAGCGTTCGGCGCTGCGAAGCATCGCCAGCATGGCATCGGGACCATACACGCGGGAAGCCGAGGGTTCCCCGAGAGCGCGCAGCGCCCACACCAACGGCATGCCGTCCGGGTTGATCATGTCGGCGCGATTAATGCTCTCGCGGAACCGGGCGTTGTCGAACGCCTCCATCACCACGTGGACGTTCGCGAAAAACAACGCTCGGGACTCACGATTGCGCGCCCATTCCATGCTCTTCTGCACGGTCTCTTCATAGCTACTGGTCGCGATGTTGAGTCCAAGAATGGAACGGGTTGGGGTCTCGCGATCGCAGGACACGGCAACATTCATTGGGGATTGCTCCTCAGAGCCATATCGATGCTCGGTCCGCCGACGCGATCGAACAGACTCACCATGGATTGATAGGTGCCATCGAGGCTGAAGGTGGTGTGAATCCGGCGCAGCGCAATCCCGGCCATCGCGGAGCGGAGCTCGGGGTTCGATAGCAGACGGTCAAGCGCTTCGGCCAGCGACTCGGCGTCGCCCGGGGTGAACAGCAGGCCAGAGTCTCCGTCAACGATCTGCTCGGCAATGCCGCCCGCGCGGCTGCCAATCACGGGCGTCCCAACTGCCATGGCCTCCATCACCACGCATCCAAAGGGCTCCGGCTGCACCGAAGGCGCGACCGCAATGTCGAGCGCCGCAAACACCGACGCCGGGTCGTCGGACTCGCCGGCGAGGATCACCAGATCGTCAACGCCAAGCTCGGCGATCAGCCCCTTGAGACGCGTCACCTGGTCTTCATTTCCGGGCGAGGCGGACCCGACAATGAGGTATCGGGCATGGGAGTAGCGCTCCCGCAGCAGGCTGGCCGCCCGCACCAGCACCTCCTGTCCCTTGCGATGGAACTTGATGCGGCCAACCACGCCGACCAGCGTGGAGCCCTCCGGCGCCAGGCTGCGCAACTGGTCGCGATGGCTCGGCGTCACGATGCTGTCTGCCTCCGAAAGACCGTCGTAAATGACAGCAATTTTGTCCCGCAGGCTGGTCTCAAACTGGTCGCGGGTGCAACGCGAAATCGCGATGATGGCGTCCGAAAGCCGGTGCACCAGGCGTTGGTAGGGACGCCAAAGCGAGCCAAATTCCCCCAGCAGTTCCCGGACGTGCCAGACGTGACGCCGGCCCGTCAGCAGCGCGGCCACCGCCGGCGAGGGGATCACGACGGTGTTGCTGTGAACCACGTCAATGCGAAGCCGCAGCATCAGTTGCGCGAGCCACAAAACCGATATGGGAAATTGGAGAACAAAACGTAACCCGCCGCCCAGAGACCGAAGCTGCGCCCGGTCGACGATCGAAAGACCGGGGTGAATGTGAACGTGGATGCCACGTGCCTCCAGCAGCGGAACCAGCGGGCCACGTTCGGGAACCACCGCGTGGACCTCGTGACCGGCCTCGGCAAACCGGCTAAACACGCGTTCCATGCACCGGCTGGCGCCATAAATATCGGCCGTATTGTTGACGGATAGGATCCTCATGATTCGGCCAGTTTCGCGGTGCGGAGACACTTCGCTCAAGGGACTTCACCAGAGTATTCGAGGCAGCGCCGTTTCGCTATGAAAAGATGGACCCTGAGCCGATATTCTCACTCACACGTGAAATCAGCTTCGCTTCCAGTACCTTCTGCTTCTTGACCTCAGCCAGGTTGGCCCGGACACTAAAAGAACAGTACGGCGTGTCTCGGCTGTATCGAGCGTACCCGAAATCCGGCTTGGCCGGAGCTTCGGCGTTCGGCAGAGAGCCATCCCGCATCAAGGAGCGTGCATGGAGCAGAGGCGTCTGCTGGTGACCGGCGGAAGCGGATTCATCGGATCGAACTTCGTCGACGAGGCCGTGCGGCGGGGAGATTCGGACGTCCTGAATCTGGACGTGGTCCCCCCCAGGGACGGAGCGAACCAGGACCTTTACCGCGAGGTTGACCTGCTTGACGCACCGGCGTTGAAGCGCGCGTTCGCCGAGTTCCAGCCAACCCACGTGGTCCACTTCGCGGGCCGCACCGACATGTTTGGAACCGTCGTTGAGGATTACGCCGCCAACCACCGCGGCACCGCGAACGTGCTCGCCGCGGCCAGCGAAACACCCTCGATTGAACACATTGTCTTCACCTCCAGCCAATTTGTGGTCGGTCCCGGCAAGCTCCCGGCCGACGATCTGGATTTCCGTCCCCACACCATCTACGGGCAGAGCAAGGTGCTGTCCGAGCAGGCGGTGCGCGAGGCTGACCCGCCCTACACCTGGACCATCGTCCGTCCCACCAACATCTGGGGGCCGCGGCATCCGCGCTACCCGGGCGAGTTCTGGCGTGTCCTGAAGCAGGGACGGTACGTGCACCCCGGCGGCCGGCGCGTCACACGGTGCTACGGCTACGTGGGCAATGTCGTCGCGCAAATCTTCACGATCCTGGACGGGGGCAGCAAATTCCGGGGAAAGGTGTTCTACGTGGGAGACGCCCCTGTTGATCTCCAGGCCTGGACCGACGCTTTTTCCCGCGAACTGGTCGGCAAGCCGGTGCGCGTGGTTCCGAGCATCGTCCTGAAAGGGCTCGCCAAGATTGGAGACGTCGTCATCAAGGCCGGCGGCAAGTTCCCCATCTTCTCCACCCGCTTCCAGAGCATGACGGAGGATTACGTCACGCCCATGGAGCCCACGTTTCAGGCGCTCGGGCCGTCGCCGGTTTCCATGGGGGACGGTGTGCGCGAAACGGTCGCGTGGCTGCGATCGCAGAACGCGTTTTGGAGGTGAACGTGCCCTGCCGGAATCAGGGGGACGGTGTGGTAGCCTGCGGGAACATCGGGCTGGGCGACGGGCGGCACCTCAGACAGTTGCTGGTCGCCGTTTCCAGGAGCCGCGCCGCTCCCCTGCGCTCCTCGCCGCCGCGACGGGGCCACCTGCCCATCGCGCGAAAATCCGTTTGGATCGGGCCGAATAGCTGCAACGGAGTACCTGTGGAGCGGGATAGCAACCACGGATCACGGAAGAGGAGTTGGAAGCGAGCATGAGCGCCAATCAGCAGAATACGGTGACCATCATTGGGGCGATCTTCCGCTACCGGCGGCTGCTCGTGTCGTTGTTTGTGCTCACCCTCCTGTTCACCTTGTTGATGACCCTGCGACAGAAAAAGCTCTACGCGTCGCAGATGAAGGTGCTCGTCCAGAATTCGCGCGAGACGGCCGTCGTCAGCCCCAAGGCGAACGCCGGGGAAACCGTCGGCTCCGGCGCTGATTCGACCGAAGCCCGCGTGAATTCCGAGATCGAGCTGCTGTCGGATCAGGACCTCATGGAACACCTCGTCGCGTTCCGCAGCAAACAGCTGGGCGAACCCACTCCGCAGACCGGCAGCAAGCAGATGGCGCTCGCGGCGGGCGGTATCGCGGGCCGGATCGATGCGCAACCGGTCAAGAAGTCCAACGTCATCTCCATCGCCTACCTCGACACCTCGCCCGAACTGGCGCAGCATGTGCTGCAGGAGCTGGAGCGCTTCTACCTCCAGAAGCACGTCGAACTCAGCCGGCCGGCCGGAACTTTTCAGTTCTTCAACGGCGAGGCCAGCAGCTACGGCAAGCAGTTGAGCGAAGCGGAAAGGCAGCTCGCGGACTTCCGTACGCAAAATCAGTTCGTGGCGCTGGACAAGGAGAAGGGTGCCCTCGACGACAACCTGCACCTGCTCGAGAGCACCAGCCTCGCCGAGGAGGCGCAGCTGCAATCCCTCACCAGTCGCGTCGCCGAGCTGTCGGTGCGGCTCAAGCAGCTTGAGGGCCGGATCACGACCACCGTCACCAACTCACCCAATCAGCAGGGCACGCAGCTCCTCGTTGGCTCGCTCACCGATTTTCGCAATCGCCGCATCACCCTTCTCGAGCGTTTCAAGCCGACCGATCGGCTGGTTCGGGAGCTCGACGACCAGATCCGCAACACGGAAGACTCGTTGAACGAACTTCGGGCGCACGACGCCGTCAGCACCGCGACCGACAACAATCCCACCATGTTGTCGCTCAAGCAGCAGCTTGAAGACGCGCAGGTACAACGGGCGGCTGTGGCCGAAAGTCTGCGGGTCCATCACTTGCAGGGGCAAAGCTACCAGCAGCGGCTGGATCACCTCGAGCAGATTACGCCGGAAAACGACGCCCTTGAGCGGCAGGTCGCGGAGATGCGCGGCGTCGACCAGAGCATCTCCGACAAGCGCGACGCGGCCCGCATGGAAGATCTGCTCGATGCCGGGCAGTTCGGCAATGTGGCCGTGGCCCAGCAGCCCACCTTGTCCCGCATGAAGGTCAAGCCCCGCCTGTCGGTCAATCTTCTGCTCGGCGGCGTCACCGGCATCTTTCTCTGCGCGGCGGCGCTGCTGTTGCTTGAGTCCACGCGGTCGACCGTGCTTTCGCCGGCCGATCTCGAAGGCCTGGCGGACGTGCCGGTACTCGCCACGGTGCCGGAGCATCCCGGTCTAAGCAGCATCCTGCAGCCCGGGGGCAGGTCCACGTCGTCAGGAACCGTGCTTCGGCCTGCCGGTCAGGGCGCGTCCTAGCGGCGTGATCGCAGGCGATCTGCCAGGAGAATCTGAGATTGGAAGAACGATGAAGAAGAAGCGGAGACCGGTCGCGCAGTCGCTGGACGCGTACCACGAATCACAGATCCCAAAGCTGGTCGGTACCCTGTTTCGTGGGTCCGCGGGCGATACCGCCGAGCCGTCCGCCTCGCGCCTCTTTGCCGTCACCTCGCCCCAGAAGGGTGAGGGCGTTTCCACCATCGCGCTCATGGTCGCCCGGGAGCTTGCCCGGCATCCCGAGCGCCAGGCGTTGCTCGTCAGCACAACCGAGCTGGCGCAACTCACCTCCGACGACCGTCGCGAACCCGAGCAGCGCTGGACCAGGGAGCCGTTGACCGATTTGTGGCGCATGGTGCCGGCCGGGAAAAGCTCGCCCACCGCCCGCCCCTGGGAGACGGATCCACGTTTCGTGCGCGATCTCCTGCAACGGCTGCGGGAGCGTTTCGGCGTCGTCGTCTTGGACTGCGGTCCTCTGCTCAGCTCGTCTGACCTGCCCAAGCTGGGACATCTGGTCGACGGCGCCATCGTGGTCGTCGAGGCCGGCCGAAGCACGCGTCCCCAGATCGAGCACGCGCTCGAAATCCTGTCGTTGGCCGGCGCCGATCTGAGAGGGTTCGTGCTCAACCGGCGCACCTACCCCATTCCCGAACGCGTCTATCGCTGGTTGAGGAGTTGAGTATGAGCCGAACGAAGTGCAGGATCGCCCTCGCCATGGGCCTGTCGCTGGCGCTTCCCCTCGGGGCGACCGCGCAGACCCCGCCGCCCGCAGCGCAGCCGGCGCAGACGCCGGCCACGTCCGCCCCCGCGCAAACGGGAGCCACTGCCACC
>CAXUCK010000045.1:1592-13641 GCA_964249375.1 uncultured Acidobacteriaceae bacterium | reverse complement strand
CTCCCCGCCCATCGCGATGCCAAACAGCGCCCGAAGCACAAGGAAGCTTCCAAGGTTTGGCGCGAACGCGGACAGTAGCTCGAAAACTGAAAAGGAGACCACGTTGATCATGAGCGTGGGGCGGCGCCCGAAACGTTCGGCCATCGCGCCAAAGAGGAGCGCGCCCAACGGACGCATGACAAGCGTCCAAAAGATTGCCTCCGTCATGTCTTTCAGAGCGACGTGGAAGTCAGTGGCTATCGAACGCAGGCACAGCGTCAGAAGGAAGAAGTCAAAGGCGTCCAGCATCCAGCCCAGAAAACATGCGGTGAACGTGCTTCTCTGTTGCTGCGTAAGAGGTGGATGCCTTCGGGGTCGCGACATACTGTCGCATGCTAGCATTCCACGGCGGTTTGGCTTACGAGACTCGACAGGTCGGTCTACTTCGCGGGTGCAGATACCCCGGCCGCCCCACTCCTCGCCACTCCTGCCAGCATTTCCGCCTCGGAGTCCTGAACATACTTCTTCAAGAGTTCATGGTGTAGACAGTAAAGCGCGAGTTCCAGGCGGTCAGATACGCCCAGCTTGTCATAAACCTTGCGTAAGTAGTTTTTCACGACCTGCTCGGTCGTCCCAATTTGGTAGGCGATCTCTTTGTTGCGCATACCACGCGTGATGCATCCGATGATCGCGAGTTCCTTCTTCGAAAGTTTTGGCTGGACCCGCGGATTTGTCAGAGTGGCGGCCTGCGATCGGTAAGCCTCGATCACCCAGCTGATCGATTGATTATCGATCCACGTTTCACCGTCCGAGATCTTGCGCACGCACTTGATCAGAAGGTCAGGCGATATAGATCGCGGTACCACGCCTCGGACACCCCGCCGATAAAGCTCAACCGTGTTGGATTCATCCGTCTCGGTCACCTGCACGATCAGCTTCGCATTCGGTGCCTTACGCACCAGGTCTGGAACGGCGTCGATCGTGCCCGCGATCAGCTGCCCTTCAAGCAGCACGACATCCGTCGGGTAACGTTCGAGCGCTGCGTAAAGGTTGGTCAACGTTTCAACCTGGGCCACAACCCGGATATCGTCTTCAAGCGCAAAAACCTTCTTCATGCCGACGCGATAGATTGCCTGTGAATCAGCGAGGATCACTCGGATTCCCGCAGGAGCTACTTCGCTATGCGTGTCGGAGCCGTTGGAAGCAAAATCACGAGATTCGGGAGTCATCATCAGGCCTTCAGGAAATACTCATCAATCACGGCGGCCGCCATTTTGTCTGCACCGCTCTGCTGGTGACGCACAATCCGGCCGGAACAGTACACCATCACGTCGGCCTCGGTTCCCATCAGCGTAGCCGGCATGCTCAACGTAAATGAGACTCTGCTGTCCACCGCGGGCAGAGTCGGGCCAGTAAACAGAAGCCCATTCGCCGACACATTCTCCGTCATCGCGTCCACCCAACCGGTTTCCAGTTCTACCTGAACTGGCAACCGGAGGGGGAAGCGAACAGACGTCCGAACTGGATGATCTTCTATTGGTCTTTGCAGCTCGATTGCGCGGTGCCCTGCTCGTACGTTCATGTCCGTCCCGGGTTGTTGAAGAGGAGTGTACTCCAGATCACCACCGATGTCGCAAGAAACGGATCCGGTGTTCTCAGGAAATGGAACCTATTCCCAAAGTGGGAAAGAACGCCACAGTACCGCCCACCCAGCGTTGATTCCGGTTGTGGTCAACGCCCATCATCTTGCCCCGGCCTAATCGCGCCAGGCAGGTGACCGGCTCGAGCGCTCGCTCGCCGTCCCGCCGGACGTACATGATGCGGATCTCCGCCTGGGTCATGCCGAACGGGGTCTGAATGACTGGCTCGAAATCAACACGCTCCTGGATGAGGAAGTTCGCTCGTGTCTCCACCGGGATCGCCCGCAGCTCCTCCATCGTCGGCGCGAACTGGATGCCTTTACCCGCAAACGAGTAGAGCGGCTTCAGCAGAAGGCGCTCCGGTGGCAGAGCCAGCCTGCCTGGGTCATCGATCCAGTCCCCCAGAAACACCGCTTTCGGCACCGCCCAGTGATGAAGCCAAGGAAGCGAAAACTTGCTGATCTGGAAGTACCAGTTCGGGTGGCCCGCCCACTCCACATCGAACTCGTCCCGGTAAGCGAAGCCGGGCCTCACCCCGTCCCGCTCCATCTCGTCCACGATCGCACGATTGAAGATTCTCCGGATCGGTACGGAACGTCCGTCCCGGTGGTAGAAGAGCTGTTTACCTTGCGACCATACCGTCGTGATATCGACGATCCGGATCCCAAGCTGATCCGCAAACACGTGGAAATCAGGCAGGGTTTTCTGCCGCTCCGGCGCAACTTCCATCAGGATGACGTTCTCCGGATCATGCCGGCCCACGACGACATCGCGCAGCAGCTGCCAGTATTGCTCTTCGGAGCGACCGCCGAATCGCCACGTCAGATCCCCCGGCAGTCCGAAGCTTTCCATATACTGCTGCGCCATCAGCTCCTGAAATCCGAAGATGGACGGAAACGCTTGCAGCTCCACCAGCTTCGGCCGTAACGAACCATCCGGCGAACGCACGAAACCGAAGTCGACTGTCATGAAATGTGGCCGGCTATCTTCGCCCGGCACCCGGTAATGCTCAGGAATCGCGGCGGAGGAAGCCTGCATGTAGTCCGCATTGCCCAGCAGCTGCTCGGTAAGCTCAAGCCCCAGCTGCACCATCTCGCCCAACGTTTGCGCCGCAAAGAAACTCGGCGTTTCGCTTATCTGGAAAGAGATGTGCGTCCGCGTTTTCTGGTTCAGCGCGCGCCGGAGATCGTTGTACTTCGCTTCGGTAAAGTTGGTGTTGAACTCCTGCCGGTATGGCTCGAGCATGCGTGTCTCTCCCCCAAGACGGCCTCGCTATCCCTCGATCAGAAACGTGCCGTTCCGCATGATCTGCTCCTCTTCGCCATCGGCGTTGCCGAGCCAGATATTGAAGCCAAGACCGACCACATCGATATGTGTGGACGATTTCCACGGAGCACCCGTGTGTGCGCCATAGGGATCCCCAAACGCGATGTGAACGCCGGGGAACTTCTCATCCTGCAGGATGTTTCCGATCACGCGTTCGACCCCGATATTGGTTCCGATCGCAAACTCGCCGACGCGGTCAGAGTTCGCGTCCGTATGCGTGTAGGCCCAGAACTCCCGTTCCAAAGTCTTATTCTCGCAGTGCACGCTTGCGATGCGGTTTTCCTCAATCGTGATCGTCAACGGCTCCTTGCGCAGAATGCCGTAGCGCGCGCACAGATAGTCGCCAACAACACCGTCCACAACGAAGACACCGTTCACTTCCTCGGGCGCGGTGAAGCACTCTCCTCCCGGCAGATTGCCCCACTTCTCCGGGCTGATGATTCCTGACGTCTTGAACCAGCGGTACTCCGGTGTCAGCTTCGCGTGAATGTCGGTCCCGGCCGCCGTTGTTGCCCGCACGTACGTGGCCGCGCGCACCCGGTCCAGCACGGCCTGGCTCAGACGGTCGATCGCGAGAAAATCAGCCCGCATGCCCTGCCGCATGATTTCGGGGGTGATGTTGACCATGTGGGCGTGGCGCATCTTGCGCCGGTTGACTACGTCGGTCATCTGCATACGGCTGCGCAGCTCGTTCGGCTCGACGACTACGGCAAAAATGCTCACCTGCGAGCTCTCCATATCGTCCAGGATTGCTTCGGGCATGCCGATCAGGGGTCGCCGCGCCATCTCTTCCAGGACAAAGCCATTCCAGGTGCAGCCAACGCGGTCCAGCTCCCGGCCGAGAGAGGCGGCGATGGTCAAACAGCTCTGATCCGTGATCAGCGTCACCTTTTCGGTCGGCTCAATGCGAAGACACGTCGTCACCGCGTTACGTGCGCCAGGCGAAAACTCCGCCGGAAACTCCACCGCGCGGAGATCGGTTCCCTGCCCCGCCTGCTGCTCTGGCATTGTGGTCATCGTGAGTGCGGCATCCCTTCTGTACTGGACCCAGCCTACAGGTCGGCCCTTGTCTCTGCTGCCATGTAGTCCACCACCGCCGGGAGGCTGCCCGTGTCGCGGTATACCTGCAGCTGCCGGTCGGCTCCTGAGCCTTTTTCGAGCATCGTGTGAATGTAGCCGATGGCTCGCCGGCTGCCCAGTTCATCAAGCACATCGTCGACAAAGTGAAGGTACTCGCCGATCAGATCACGCACCGGCACCTCCGCCTGCTTGCCGAAATCGATCATCTTTCCATCCAACCCGTACCGAACCGCACGAAACTTATTCTCCATCAGCAGAGCGCGCGAATACTGCCGGTAATCGACGTTGCAGGAGTGGAGATGCCACAGCTTGCAGACGGTCGCCTGGATCAGGGCCGCAATGGCGATCGACTCCTGCGCTCGCATGGGGATATCGCAGACCCGCACCTCGATCGTTTCGAAGAAGGGATGCGGCCGGATGTCCCACCAGATCTTCTTCGCATTATCGATGCAGTTGGTCTTGATCAGAAGATTCACGTAGTCGTCGAATTCCGAGTAGCTCGCGAACGAATCTGGCAGGTTGGTCCGCGGGAAGTGCTCGAAGACTTTCGCCCGGTAACTCTTGTAGCCGGTCTCTATCCCCAGCCAGAAAGGCGAGTTCGTGCTCAAGGCCAAGATGTGCGGCAGGAAGTATCGCAGCGAGTTCATCACGCGGATCGCCGCTTCTTTATCCTCGATGCCCACGTGCACATGCAGGCCGAAAATCAGGTTGGATCGTGCGACCAGTTGCAGGTCTTCGACCACCTTGTCGTACCGCGGATCAGGGTAGATCTCCTGGTCGCGCCCGTCGGCGAAGGGGTGCGTGGCTCCCGCGACCAGAACGAGCCCGCTTTCTTCGGCCAGCCGGATCATGTTGCGCCGGAGGTCGTAGAGATCCTCGCGCGCCTCCTCGATCGAGTGGCAAACGCGCGTGCCGACCTCGATGACGGATTGGTGCAACTCGGCCTTGACCCGCTCCTCCAGCCGGATCGCTCCCTGCCGCAGCATCTCGGTCGCGATATGCGACCGCAGGTCGCGCGTCTTCGGGTCGACTGTCTGGTACTCCTCCTCGATGCCCAACGTAAACGAGGGACGCATACCGTTTTCCCCTTTTCAGAATCAGCAGACTATCACTTCCCCAAAGCGCAGCGGCTTACTTCGCCGATCCTTTCGTGTCGTAAGACGGCTTCTTTGTCGCGTCAGATGCGCTGGCCGGACCCGAATTCCCCGCCAGGAACTTTGCCCACGTCAGCGGAGAAAGATCGTCGTCCGCGCTTTGTGCCTTTTCCACGCCCAGCCGGGCGACCGCGTCGACGATCCAATGGAAATTTTCCTCCCCAACCGAGAACAGATCCGCGTCGGGGGCTGGATTCATGAAGTCGATCGCGTAGGGCACACCGTCCTCGACGGCAAACTCGACCGTATTCAGGTCATATCCCAAGGCGCGGCAAAGGGTCAGCGCGTCTTTCTCTACCCGGGCCAGCAGTGCCGGATCGTACTCCGGCGGATCCTGCAGATATCGCTGCTCGTGGGGCCGCCGCGGATCATACGGCATGATCCGCACCTCCTTCTGCCCCACCACATAGCAGCGGAAGTATTCGTCGAAGTTCACCGCGGCCTGCAGCGTGGTGCACAGGTCGCGCGTCTGCCCGTAAGCCCAGAAGAACTCTTCCGGATTATGCACGTGGTGCACGTCGCGCCAGCCACCGCCGTCGTGCGGCTTCAGAAACGCCGGGAATCCGATATAGGCGAAGATCGCGTCCCAGTTGAGCGGGTACTCGAGGTTCCGCAGGGAGTTGGAGTTGATCTGCGGGGGAAATTCCTTGTGCGGCAGCAAAACCGTCTTCGGCACGGCCACGCCCAGCTTCGAAGCCAGGGCGTAGTTGAAAAACTTGTCATCGGCCGACCACCAGAACGGGTTGTTGATCACCTTTGTTCCGGTCAGCGCTGCGTTCTTAAGAAACGAGCGGTAGAACGGCAGGTCATGCGAGATCCGGTCCACAATTACCGCGTATCCCGAAGGTTCAGCCATCTCCACGGCACCGACCTGCACAAATTCGGCAGAGATGCCATCCACGCCCATTCCGTTGATTTTCTCCACCAAGGCACCGGGGAAGGTATTCTCCACCCCAAACAACACGCCGATCTTCTTCATCCCACGTCCTCCTCTCCGTCGTCCCTCGTTATAGGTAGACCTGCATCATGCGCTGCCAAAACGGCCAGTCGTGCCCGGTTCCGTCACCCCACACGTCCACTCGGCACGGAATGCCCCTGGATCGGAAGATCTGGGCCATTCGCTCGTTAGCGTCCCAGCACTGGTCATGGACGCCTGTGGCCAGGACGTATGTGTTTCTCCGATGCCTTTCCAGCTGACCCCAGTCATGCAGGTTGGCCACAAAATGCGCGGGCGAGTTGAAGTAGCAGTCCTCGTCGTAGTATCCATGCAGAAATCGGCACGGATCGAAGATGCCGCTCATACTCAGAAATCCGGTAAACGTCTCCGGGTAGGTCAGCGCGACGTTAGCGGCGTGGTACCCGCCGAAGCTGCAGCCGAGCGTGATCAGTTCTGGCGCGGGGTTCACCTGCCGGATAAGCGGCACCACCTCCCGCACGACGTAGCTGCGGTATTGCACCTGCCGCGCTACCTTCCAGCGCGGCGGAACGTCATGGTTGTACCAGCTTTCCCGGTCCACTGAATCCACACAGAAAAGCTGCAACTCGCCGGCATCGAGCTTGCCGGCGACCGCCTGCACCATGCCGAAGTGCTCAAACTCCCAGAAGGTTCCGCACGAGGAGGGAAACACCACAGCAGGCACACCGGCATGCCCGAAGATCAGCATCTCCATATCTCGCCCAAGCGACGGCGAGAACCATCGGTGGTATTCACGTCGCATTCCGGCTACCCTTTTCTGATCTTAGAGCCATCCTAGCGCACAGAGACCCCTTCAACTTTGACCCGGCCCACCTCATCTCCTGAACGCCTTCTCCTGCGGCGGGACGCGCCCGAGCCCGCCGCGCTGAACCGCATCGATCCACTGATCATTTCGGACGACCTCCGCGCAAACCCTCGCTACCAGGTGTACAACCTGCACTCGGCCGTGCTCCCCGACGATCGCCACGTCATCGTCTACGTCCCCCCGCAGTACGAGTCCGAACCCGAGAGACGCTTCCCCGTCTTTTATCTCCACGACGGTCAGAACCTCTTCGATGGCCGGACGTCCTATGTTCCCAATTGCACCTGGCACGCCCACACCACCGCCGACCTCCTCCTGTCTGAGGGCGCGATCGAGCCGGTCATCCTGGTCGGCATCGATCACACCGGCATTCGCCGCATGTCCGAATACACCCCCACCCGCGACCTCCGCATGGGCGGCGGCGAAGGCCCCCTCTATGGACGCCTGCTGATCCACGAGCTCAAACCCTTCATCGACGGTCTGTACCGCACACGTCCCGACCGCGACAACACCGCCGTCGGGGGATCTTCGCTCGGCGGCCTCATCTCGCTTTATCTCGGCATCGAGCACCCGGAGATCTTCGGCAACATCGCCGTGATGTCCCCGTCGCTCTGGTGGAATTACCGCTCCCTGCTTGATCGCATCCGCCGCATCCGACCACAACCGACCATCCGGATCTGGCTCGACATGGGTACCGCCGAAGGCATGCGTCACGTGCGCGACACCGACCAGCTTGACGAGGTTCTGCGCAAGCTCGGCTGGCGCGAAGGTGACAACCTCCGCTACCTGCGAGCAGAAGGTGCGCTTCACGACGAGTCCGCCTGGGCTGCCCGCTTCGGTGATGTCCTTCGTTTCCTCTTTCCCGCCTAGCACCGGTTACCGTGCGGCGCACTTCGCACTCGCTCTGGTCTCCTCGGATTGCAGATTCCCTCTGTTTCCGCGATACTTAGTTGTTGGTGCGCGTGCGTGACGCGTACGGAGCCGTGTGCCTCGCTCCGCCACCTCGCGCAAAATTTACGTTGTGAAAGGTCTTCCTGTGTTGATGATCCGTTTGGCGCGCGTTGGTGCGCGAAAGCAGCCGCACTACCGCGTCGTTGTCATCGAAAAGGACCGTGCCCGCAATGGCCGGTCGATCGAAGTAGTCGGCACCTATAATCCGCGGACCAGCCCCGCCAGCCTGGAACTCAAGCGCGAACGCATTGCCTACTGGACCGGCAATGGTGCCCAGCTTTCCGACCGCGTGGGCAAGCTGCTCGCGAAACAGCCCGAAGCTCCTGCCGAAGTCGTCGCTACCTCCTAAGTCACTCAGCACTGGTAACGTACAGAGCTACGGTGGTGCCCAAAGACTTCGCCGTGTCTTCAGTTCCCTTCTCACAAATCTGCCCGGCTCACGTAGACTCGCGAAATGCGGTGCTCCTGCCCAGGAGCGCCGCCATCGCCTGTCGACTGCCTACACGCGGAACGATGGGCGTTGAACGCAGCTGTCCCAAACAAATTGCGCCCGGAAACTCTCACACCTCCAGATGAGACGCCTGGCGGGATTGGGGGCAGCGCGGACTTCCAGGGGGTGTGGTGATGACCGAGCCCGTGCAGCCGACGCAGGCGAACGGTTCCGTGCAGACGTTGGTTGATCTGGTGAGGGAGATCGCACAGTCCCTCGTAGACGACTCAAGCAGTGTCATGGTGGACGCAACCCCGGACGGTGAGGGAACTCTGCTCCGTCTGCGCGTTGCTCCCGGCGAGGTCGGCAAGGTCATAGGGAGGCAGGGCCGGACTGCCCGCTCCCTTCGCACCATCCTCAGCGCCGCTGGTATGAAGCTCAAGCACCGCTTCGCTCTCGACATTGTTGAGGAAGCGCGCGAACAGCGGCTATCTGGCACCCGGGAAGGCTTTTTGGAGGAAGCATGACGAGACGTGTTTGCTCGCAAAGCTGCTTGTCGTGTGTCTCTCTCGAGCGAGGTGTGTCATCCTGAGCCCACGGGCGAGCGAAACCAAAGAGCTTGCTTGAGTGTATCGAACGTTTCTTCCGGCTTGCTCCCCGACGGTCGCTTTAGGAACTTACTCGCATGGACGCGGATCACACCCATTCAGGCAATGCGGCAGACTCTGATGGCCAGATTGGCCCGGACAACCGCTGGCTGGTTGTGGCACACCTGGTCCGCCCGCAAGGCCGGAAAGGCGAGCTGCTGGCAGAGTTGCTTACCGAGTTCCCGGAGCGCTTCAACGGCCAGCCGCGCGTCTTCCTTGCCCCTTCTGGTTTCGAAGGGTGCGTTGAAGCGGCCCGGTCCGCCACTGTCACGTCTTTTTGGCTGCCGACGGGCAAGCAGGCCGGTCGGGTCGTCCTTGGCCTCGATATCAGCCTCAGCATTTCCGACGCCGAGCAACTCGCCGGCAACGACATCCTGGTTCCCATCTCGGAACGCCGCCCTCTCGAAGAGGGCGCTGTGTACGTCCACGATCTGGTCGGCTGCCAACTCTTGGACGGCGCCGAACTGATTGGCACGGTTCAGGATGTCCTTGCCCTCTCCGGATCCATTGTCAGCGCCACCAATCCGGGCTCTGCTACCCCCGATGCCGCGCCCGTGCTCGTCGTTCTCGCCGCGGACGGAACGGAATACCTGATTCCCTTTGCCCGAACGTATCTTCGCTCCGTGGATTTGGCCGAACACCGTATCGAAATGGACCTGCCCGAAGCCCTGCTCGACCTCTACCGCTCCAGCAGTTCTTCTCAGAACCGAAAGCCGAATCCGACCGAGAGCACAGGATAGAACGTTGTGTATCGCAGATCGTTGTCGATCTGGTTCTGCTCCTGCTTGATGTTGGTAAGTGTGCTTGGGTCCGTCGCATTGTTGAAGCACCCATCCGTCGTGCACGAGGTTCCGTTGAGATGAAGCGTCATCTGCGGCGCTCCCATGTACGCGACGCCGACCTCGATTGGAAAGGTCACGTGACGGCCAGTTCGCGGGATCAGATTGCCCCAGCCGATCAGCAGCATCGGCGCCACCTTACGGTCATACTTAAGCGAAGCTGTGCCAGAAACCGGATCATCCACGCTGTTGATGTACGTCGTATCCCCCAGCGTGTAGACCTGCCCTGGCTGTACGTTCGCCGACCCGGAAAACCCGTTGCGGAAGTAGAGTGCGCCCGCGCTCACGTGGAACTCGCCATTACCGGGAAACCAGTCGATCGTTCCCTGTCCTGACTCGAGCTTGATCTGCGGGGTGTACTGGACGCCGTCCGTCGTAAACGGATATTGGAACTGCACAAAGTTTCCGCCCACACGCAGGTTCAGCCGATTGCCCAGCGGTGTGGCCAGTTGAACGCCGCCGCCGAGCGTGGTCGCGGTGAGGCCGAAGGCGACGTGCGAAAACGGACCGTAGGGTGACTTACCGAAGATATCGACCGGAGGCGTGAAGTCCGGATTGTTATGGCGCGAGGAGCTGCCAGCTTCGGTGTAGAGCCTACTCCCCAAGCTTTCGGGTGTGTAAGTGGCAGACGAAATCATCTGGGGATCGGGGAGGGCTTCCTCCGTGGACGCGACTGCGGCCAAAGGCATCACTCCCAGCAGGAGCGCGGCAAGCGATCCGACATGCACCAGCTTCACGCGTCTGCTCCTTCCCGATTCGCACGATTCCGCAGGACTAGGTCACGCTGCGTTCTGCAGCGCACCGCTTTGCCCGTGTGGTGACCGTAGCAACTGCCATGCCAATGTGCGATAACGCTTCCGTTGTAGGAGCCGCTACTCTGGACCTATGCGCTTCGACGTAATCACGATCTTTCCCGGCTTCTTCTCTGGCCCGCTCGATGTTGGCGTTCTTCGCCGAGCACGCGAAACCGGGATCGTCGATATACGTCTGCACGATCTTCGGGCCTTTACGCATGACCGCCACCGCACGGTCGACGATCGGCCCTTTGGTGGCGGAGAGGGCATGGTGCTGCGCATTGAGCCCATCGCGGAGGCCCTCGAGTCAATCAACGTTCAGGACAAACAGCAACGCTCGCTTTCTGCAGAGTCGGTCATTCTTTTGTCTCCGCAGGGCAGACCCTTCACGCAGGCCGTCGCGCACGAGTTGGCTAGCGTGGAGCGTGTCGTCCTCTTGTGCGGCCGGTACGAAGGTGTGGATGAGCGCGTAAACCAGGTCTTCTGCGACCGGGAGCTGTCGATCGGCGACTACGTTCTTTCGGGTGGTGAACTCGCGGCAGCGGTCATCGTCGATACGGTCGCGCGGCTGCTTCCCGGCGTCCTCGGCAATCCGGACTCGTCGCGGCACGAGAGCTTCGGCGTCGCCAAGGGCGAGGTGACTCAAACAGCGGGAACGCCGCCGAGATCGACGCACGGCGCCGGTGGCTTGCTGGACTACCCGCAGTACACGCGACCGGCGGAGTTTCGCGGGCTCGCCATTCCAGAGGCGCTGCGCGGCGGTAATCACGAGGAGGTTCGGCAATGGCGACGGCGTGCAGCCCTCGAGAAAACCCGACGGAACCGGCCGGATCTGCTCGCCCGAGTGGATCTGAGCAGGGACGATCAGCGTTTGCTGGAAGAGGTGGACCGCGACGTTTCGCCTGCCGGAGACAGCGAGACCCGTTAAGATACGGTCGCAGATCCGCGCCGAGATCGTGTACACTTTGGAATTGAGTCCAAGATCAGGAAGTCGCTATGTCTATCAATCCCATCATGCAGAAACTGGCCGCGAAACTTGAGCGGACCGATCTGCCCGCGTTCGCTCCCGGCGACACCGTTCGAGTTCAGGTCAAGATCAAGGAAGGCGAGAAAGAGCGTCTTCAGGCGTTTGAGGGAATCGTGATCGCATCCCGCAAAGGTCCTCAGGGCACGTTTACCGTGCGCAAGATGAGCTTCGGCCAAGGCGTCGAGCGCATCTTCCCGTACAACTCCAAGGTCGTCGACAAGGTGGAGAAGATTCGGTCTTACGAGGTTCGTCGCTCTAAACTCTTCTACCTGCGCGGTCTGCGCGGCAAGGCAGCTCGTCTGCGCGAGGTCGAGCGCGCCTCCTAAGGCGTCGAAGTTTCGCAAGAGCCACAGTCACTTGACTGTGGCTCTTTTGCTGCTCTGGCGCGGAGTTCCGAAGGCTTG
>CAXUCK010000045.1:0-1582 GCA_964249375.1 uncultured Acidobacteriaceae bacterium | reverse complement strand
TCCGTCGAGCATTTTCCTGCACGGTGAGCTGTACACTTCGGTTACCGCATGGCTTCAACCTTTTCCGTTCAACAGACAAAACGCGCGGTGACGAAAGCGACCGCGAAGCAGCAGATGTTGAAGCTGCTGGTGTGCAGCGATGCTCCGGAGCAAGCGCTGCGTTATCGTGGGTTTCGCGCAATCGCGGGCGTTGACGAGGTGGGTCGTGGAGCGCTGTTTGGACCGGTGGTCGCGGCGGCGGTGATCCTGTCGCCTCGAACAGCAGGTCTGGCGCGCGCTGGTCTGAAGGACTCGAAGCAGATGACGCGGAAAGAGCGGGAGCGGCTTGATCGCCGGATCCGGCGGGTCGCGCTTGCCGTGAGCGTTGCGGAGATCTCCGCGGCGGTGATCGACGAGATCAACATCTACCAGGCAACGCGACGGGCGATGCTGGAAGCGGTTCAGGGATTGCCGTTGCAGCCGGATCACCTCCTGATCGACGCGATGCGGATTGAGCACGCTTGCGCGCAGACCAAGCTGTTCTACGGTGACGCGTTGAGCCTGTCGATCGCGGCAGCTTCGGTGGTTGCGAAAGTCCATCGTGATGCGCGCATGCGGGAACTCGACGAGATGCATCCGCAGTACGGGTTGGCGCAGCACAAGGGATATGCGACGCCGGAGCATCGGCGGGCGCTGCGTGAGCATGGGCCGTGCGCGCTGCACCGGCGGAGCTTTGCACCCTGCGTGATGGCGGATCCAGATGCGCGGCTGGAAGATGTGGTTTCGCCGGAGTTGCTGTTCGCGGACGAGGATCTCGAGGTGAGCGATTGGGCCTGAAGCTGATGTGCGTCGTGGCGCATCCGGACGATGAGTGCTTTGCCTTTGGAGGCGCTTTGGCGCTGGCTGCCGATCGCGGCGTTGCGACGTACGTGGTGTGCCTGACCGATGGACAGGCGGCGACGAACCGGGGCGACGCGGCGAGCGGCGAGGAGCTGGGACGGATGCGGCGGGCGGAGTTTGCGTCTTCCTGCGAGATTCTTGGGGTTCGGGAGCATGAGTTGATGGACTACAGCGATGCGCAGCTGGAGTTCGTGGACACTTCGCGCGCCGCGGGACGGTTGGTGGAGCGGATGCGGCGGTTTCGGCCTGATGTGGTGATCACGTTCGGAGCGGATGGCGCGCTGAATACGCATGCGGACCACACGATGGTGTCGATGCTGGCGACGGCGGCGTTCCATTGGTCAGGGCGGGAGAAGCGATATCCCGAGCTCGGGAGCGCGTTTCAGCCGAAGCGGTTGTTCCATCTATCGACGAACTTCTTTATGCCTGATCGGCAGGCGCCACTGCCGGCGCCGTGGACGGTGCAGCTGGACATCGAGGCGGTGCGGGAGCGGAAGGCGGAGGCGTTTCGGGCGCATGCTTCGCAGGCACCGCTGATGGAACGGACCAGGGAGCTGTTTGCGCGGTTTGGTGGCGAGGAGTTCTACACGCTGATGGCGTCGGCGGAGGCGCAGCCTGCGCGACTGACGACGGATCTGTTTGAGGGTTTGGCTTCGGCTTCGTAGGCAGGTGCCACTCCCCGGCACCCTCCCCTCCCCCCTCC
>CAXUCK010000044.1:971-13693 GCA_964249375.1 uncultured Acidobacteriaceae bacterium | reverse complement strand
GGCGCGGGCCTACTGACCGGTGTCGTGGTGAGCTGGTTCGAGCGGTGGATCGAGGATGGGCCGATCGAGATCGTGGTGAGTCTTCTGGTGCCCTACCTGGCGTATCTGCTGGGCGAGGAGGTGCGGGCGTCCGGCGTGTTGAGCGTGGTGGCCACCGGCATTCTTCTGAGCCGGCGAAGCGGACGGATGTTTTCCCCGGAAACGCGCATCCAGCTGATGAGCGTGTGGCAGGCGCTGAACTTTGCTCTGAATGGCATCGTGTTTCTGCTGATCGGTCTGCAACTGCCGTATGTGCTGGCGGGCATCCGCGGATACGCCGTTCACACGCTGATCGAGTACGGCGCGGTGTTCAGCGTGGTGCTGATTCTGCTGCGGCTGGTGTGGATGTTTCCCATGGCGCGTGTCGCGTACTGGCTGCGCACGCGGCTGTTGCGGCAGAGCTACCCGATGCCGTCCAATCGCGGTGTGTTCGTCGTGGGGTGGACGGGGATGCGCGGTGTGGTCGCCCTGGCGGCGGCGCTTTCGCTGCCCGAGAAGCTCGGCAATGGGCAGCCGTTCGCGCAACGCAATCTGATCCTCTTTCTCACGTTCTGCGTGATCCTGGTGACGCTGGTAGTGCAGGGTCTGACCCTTCCGATGCTGATCCGCGCGCTCGGTCTGGCGGGCGGGGCGGACATGGAGCGGAAGGAGGAGGCGCGCGCCCGGCAAGCCGTGTTGCAGGCCATGATTGAGCACGTTGAGCGGCAGCGCAGCGAGGCAGGGGAGGGGCTCGCGCACGTCTACGACGATCTGCTGCACGTGTATCAGCACCGTCTCGCAGCGGTGAACGAGCTCACGGAAAGCAAGGAGGACTCGGACAGTGAGAGCGGTGCTCGGCGTCGGCGATCGATGATGGACGACGCCCTTGCCACCGAGCGCCAGACGGTGATGCGGCTGCGAGACGAAGGGCGCATTGGGGAAGAGATCGTGCGCCTGCTGGAGCGCGAGCTGGACCTGACAGAAACGAGGCGGCGGACGGGCAGCTTCAGTTGAGGGCTGCGGCGGTTTCCGGTATGCCGGGCGGGTCGGCGCGCGGCGTGTGCGGCAGGGTGAAGCGGATGATCGCGACAACAAGCGCCAAGACGAGCAACACGAACACGCTGCCCTCTGGTCCGGTGAGGCCGCCCGAAAGAATGGGCTGGCCGACAGGGTGCGTGGCGAAAAGGCGGCCCGCGGATACGGTGCCGCTATCCGCAACACCGTAAAGGAAGGATTGCGCCCAGTCCCACGCCGCGTGGAAGCCGATCGCCCACCAGAGAGATCCGGTGCGCCACAGGCTGAGGCAGAAGACGAGGCCGGCGAGGGCGGCGGAGACGAGGCCGAGTGGAGACTCGCCGGGATTGCCCTGGTGACCAGCGCCAAACAAAAGGGAGAGCAGAAATGCGGCGGTCCAGAAGCCGAAGGCGTCGCGGGAGCGCGTCCCGGAAAGCGCGCCGTAGATGGCCGAGAGTCCGCGGGCGAACGTGACCTGCAGGTAACCGCGCAGGAACGTTTCTTCAAACAGCCCGACCAGGAGGAAGCAGCCGGCCCAGGCCAGGCCGTAGGCCAGAGCGGCGGGGGCGGCGAGCAGGCGGCGATCGAAGTGGAGGAGGCCGGTGGCGGCGAGCAGGAAGACCAGCAGGGAAAGAGCGGCGACGCCCCAGGCCAGACCGGCAAAAAAATAAGGGAGCTTGCGGCGGCCGCCAAGGCCGTAGGCCGAGACGGGGCGGCGTTCGATGACCGCCAGCAGGGCTGTGATCAGCAAGACCACCGCGGAGGGCAGGGCGTCATTCAAGAGCGCCATGCGCGGCGAGATGACGTGCGGACCGGAGGGCGGCATCGCTCCGAGCCGCTTCAGAAGGAACACCTGCATTCCCATACCGAAGCCGAAGAGCAGGATAAAGATGGCGACGCCCCAGCCGGCGCGCAAGCCCTCAGACCCGAAGAAGAGGCCGTTGCGGGCCGGCTCGTTTTCCGCGGGCGAATCCGGCGTGCGGTGTGCGGGGCCTTCGATGGGCAACTCGGTCACGGGCAGCTCAGTCAACGGGATTTCCTCGGCGTCTGAGAGTCTATACGGGCGCGGGCGAGTTCCGTTCCCCGGTCGATGCGCTTGACAGCCGGATCGCCGCGGCTATGCTTAGAGATTCGCGTCCCGGGTTTTATCAGGTCAGGGCGCTCCGGCTGGTGGTTGTGCGACTTTGCGAACGGGGTTTGCGGCTTGGGTTTTCGGGTGTTCTATCACGACCACTGTTTTGACGGGGCCTGCTCGGCCTCGCTGTTTACGCGCTTTCACCAGTCCAGGGTCGGTGGGGCGAACGGGTACGAGTACCACGGGCTGATGCATCGGGCGGGCGCCCTGTTTGACGAGTCCGCGTTCGCTCCGGACGGGCAAAACGCGATCGTTGACTTCAAATACTCGCCCTCGCCGCGGGTGGCGTGGTGGTTTGACCATCACCTGAGCGCGTTTCTGACGCCGGCTGACGAGGCGCACTTCCGGCAGGAGCAGGCGGCCGCCGGAAATGCTCCGCAGAAGTTTTTCGATCCGGCGTACGTCTCGTGCACCGGCTTGATCGCGCATGTGGCGAGCACGCGTTTCGGCATGGACATGACGCCGTTTGCCGATCTCGTCCACTGGGCCAACATCGTGGACGGCGCAAAATACGAGAGCGCGGAGGCGGCGGTCGAAATGCGCGCGCCGGCGATGCAGCTGACCATGGTGATCGAGAGCGTGCACGGCGACACGTTTGTGCCGCAGGTGATTCCGCTGCTGACCGAGATGAGCCTGCAGCAGGTGCTCGACCAGCCGTTCGTGCATGAGCAGATGGCCCCGCTGATAGAGCGGCACCGTGCAGCCATTGAGCTGATTCGCGAGCGGTCAAGCGTGGATGCGGGCGTGATCACCTTCGACATCACCGACCAGCCAACCGAGGGATACAACAAATTCATTCCGTACTATCTGCATCCGGAAGGCACGTACAACGTGGGGTTATCGAAGTCGAGTTTCCGCACCAAGGTCGCGGTGGGGACCAATCCCTGGACACCGAAGCCCGCAAGTGAACTCGTCAACGTGGCAGCGATCTGCGAGCGGTACGGGGGAGGCGGGCACGCCCGCGTCGGCGCCATCAGCTTTCCGCCAGACCGGGAGGACGAGGCGCGAAAGGCGGCTGGGGAGATCATCGCGGAGTTGCGCTCGGCGGAGTAGCTGGGATCGATCGAGCGCAACCGGACCCGCTACGGCTTAAGCTTCGTGAACAGCCCCAGCTTAGTAATGTCGTTGAAGATCACGAACGCGGCAAAGACAATCAGGCACACAAAGGCGACCTGGTACACACGTTCCTTGATCGTCTGATCGATGTCCCTGCGGATCACTTCCTCAATCAGCAGGAACAGAATCATGCCGCCGTCGAGGATGGGAATGGGCAGCAGATTGAAGATGCCCAGGTTGACGGAGATGTACGCCATCAGGCTGATGATCGGCATCCATCCCGGCATCTGCACGGCCTCGTGAACCTGCTGGCCAATGCCGATTGGGCCGGAAAGACTCTTCACCGACACCTGCCGGGTGAACATGCGCTTGATCACTTCGCCGATCAGCTTCGCTGCCTTCCAGTTGAAGTTCCAGGAAGCGGCAACCGCCTGGCCGAAGGGGAGCTTCTCCACCTTGACCGGAGGCTGCAGGTAGCGGAAACCCAGGCGGTAATCTTTGGTGCCGTCGCCGATGTCGGCCAGCTGCGGCGTAATGTCGAGCGGCACGGCCTGCCCATTGCGATCGATCTTGAGAGAAGCCGCCTTTCCCGCCCGGTCCTGCAGGTAGGCCAGCAGAGCCGGAACAGAGTGCAATTCCAGACCGTCGATCGAAACGATCTTGTCGCCCGCTTTCAAGCCAGCCTTCTCCGCAGGCATGCCAGGCTCAAGCGAAGCCACCTGGAGGGGCGTATTCTGCATGCGCGGGATCAGGCCGAAGTGGTCAAGCGAGAAGTTTTCCGGGCCGGTCTTCGATTCGACAAACAGCTTGGTTTCCGTCGTCTGGCCATTGTGCGTGAACGCGAATGGGATCGTCTGGTTCAGGTTCAGCAACGAGCGCACGGCGACTTGGTCCCACGTCGGGTTGTCGATGGTGTCGTACCGCGTGATGCGATCTCCGGGCTGGAGGCCGGTGCGGGAAATGGGCGTGTTCGCCGGGACGTAATCGGCGACCGCCGGTCCGGAAAGGTACTCCTGCACCTCGTTGTGCAGCATGTACACGGCGGTCATCAGGCCGAGGGCGAGCAGGAAATTGAACACCGGTCCGGCAAGGGCGATCAGAACGCGTTGCCAACGGGGATGATTCTGCAGTTCGCCCGGGTCCTCGGTCTTGGCTTCGCCGGGCGTTTCTCCGGCCATTTTTACGTAGCCGCCGAGCGGCAGGAGGTTCAGCCGATAGTCCGTGCCGCCGCTGCGGAAACCGAAGATGCGCGGGCCAAAGCCGATCGCGAACGCCTCCACGCGAACGCCGCAGAGTTTGCACATGAGGAAGTGCCCGAACTCGTGGACGAGCACCATGATGCCGAGAACGATGGCGAGTTCAACAATTGTGGACATCGGGGGAAGCGAGAACCTCGTGACAACGGCGTAGGTGCTAAGCCCGGACGGCGACCGCCTGCTGCGCAATCACCTCGTGTGCGCGGCGGCGGGCAGTCTGGTCCGCGGCAAGCACCTCTCTGATGGACGGTGGAGAGCCCGCAGCGGTGTCGACCAACACCTGCTCGATTGTACGCGGGATGTCGAGGAACGATATGCGACCTTCGAGGAATGCGGCGACGGCAATCTCATCCGCTGCGTTGAGCGCAATGCAGTGCCGCTGCGAGGCGCCGGCCGCCTCGTACGCGAGACGCAGGCAGGGAAAACGGTCGAGGTCGGGCGCCTGGAAGTCCAGCCGGCTGAGCTGCGCGAGATCGAAGGTGAGAGACGGCGCGGTGGGCGTAACGGGTGGGGCCGCCGGTCGTTCTGGGTAGGCAAGTGCATACAGGATCGGCAGGCGCATGTCGGTGACGGAAATCTGCGCGAGGATCGAGCCGTCAATGAACTCCACCAGCGAGTGCACGGTCGATTGCGGGTGGACGGTGACGCGCACCTGCCCCGGCGGGAGGTCAAACAGGCGGCACGCCTCGATGACCTCGAACCCCTTGTTCATCATGGTGGCGGAGTCGATGGTGATGCGCTGGCCCATCACCCAGGTGGGGTGCCGGAGCGCCTGCTGCGGGGTGATGTGCTCGAACTCCGCGGCAGGTGTATTGCGAAACGGGCCGCCTGAAGCCGTAAGCCACACCTGCTTCACCTCGCGCGGGCTCCCACCGCGCATGCACTGGTGTACGGCGTTGTGCTCGGAGTCGATCGGCAGCAGAGCGACGTTGTGTTCGCGCGCGGCAGCCAGGATCAGCTCGCCCGCGGCGACCAGGCATTCCTTGTTCGCCAGTCCGATTGTCTTGCCGGCACAGACAGCAGCGTAGGTCGCCTCAAGGCCAGCCACGCCAACGATCGCCGAAACCACAAAGTCGACCTCCGGCAGCGTGGCGCAGCGAACCGTGCCTGCCGTGCCGTGGACGACCTCGGTGCCAGGCACGCCGGCTGCGGCCAGACGCGCGCGAAGCTCGGCGGCAAGCGCTTCGGTCGCAAGAGAAACGACAGAAGGACGCCACCGCAGGCATTGCTCGAAGGCTGTTTCAAGGTTGGAGCCGGCGGCAAGGGCGACAGGGCGGTAGCGGTGGGGAAAGGATTCGCAGATGGACAGCGTAGAGTGGCCGATGGAACCCGTGGAGCCGAGGACGGCAATGTTCTTCACAGGTGCTATTTTCGCAGACGGGAGCAGAGAACATGGGAAGGAATCCGGCAGCACACTTCCTGACCGGCCGCAGGAGCCGTCTTCAGAACCGTCCCAGCCCAAAGCTGTCCTTGGTCAGCAGCACGTACCACAGCACCGGCGCCGCCAGCAGCAGCGCATCGATGCGGTCTAGGATGCCTCCGTGACCCGGCAGCAGGGTGCCCGAGTCCTTCACGCCGGCGCCTCGCTTGACCGCTGATTCCAGCAGATCGCCCAGCTGCGCGGCCACGTTCAGCACCGCCGCCAGCACGAGCGACTGCCACACCGGCTCCGAGATGTGCAGCAGCAGGTTGCCCCGCGCAGTCAGGGCATTGCTCACCGCGATCACCGCACCGGCCGCGAGCAGCGATCCGACGACGGAAGCGATCGATCCCTCCCACGTTTTGCCTGGCGAGAGTCTTGGCGCCAGCTTGTGCCGGCCAAACGCGCGGCCGATGTAAAGTGCGGCGATGTCGCCGGCCCAAACCGCCATCATCAGAAAGATGACCAGCGCGGGCCCATCCTCCTGCTTCCACAGCATGGGAACGAGGGTCAGCGGGTAAGCAATCCACAGCAGGCCGAAGAGCCCCTGCGCGGTATCCGGCAGCACCTGCACCAAGGGCGATCGAAAGCCGTTCCACGCAAACAGCGCAAGCGTAAGGAAGCTGATGACCGGCAGCTGCGCCTCGACCGGGAAGCCAGGAACGCTGACCAGAAACAGGGCCGCCGTCGCGACCGCCATCCACCACGCCGGAATCCGCAGGCTCGCCCCGTGCAGACGCGCGCCGACCGCGGCCAGCTGCAGGAACTCATACGCCGCCAGCTCGGCGACCAGAGCGGCAGCCCCTGTGATCATCCAAAGATTGCCGAAGAAGATGAGAGCGAAGACGGCAGCAATCAGAACCAGTGCGGTGAGAATGCGTTTCATTGCTTCAGCGAGGATACATGCGGCGGCATGCGCGCACGGAGGTGGACTGCCGAGTTGAAGCGAGCGGATCGCTAACGCTCCACGCCGGCCGCCGTCCGCCCGTTCAGCTGGCCCTCAATCTCTTCAGCCACCTGTTCCGCCGGTTCCAGGCTCGACAAATTCTCATCGGTCTCGGAGTCATTGAGGCCGCCAAAGCGACGGTCGCGCCGCTGGTAATCAGCGATCGCTTCGAGCAGGTGAAGGCCGCGGAAATCGGGCCACAGGCGATCGGTGACGAAGATCTCCGCATACGCAATCTGCCACAGCAGAAAATTCGAAATGCGCTGCTCGCCCGACGTACGGATCACCAGGTCTGGGTCCGGCATGCCGGCCGTGTACAACGCGCGCGAGATGCTGTCTTCTTCGAGGGCGTCAAGGCCGCCCATGCCCAGCAGATCCTCAATCGAGCATCCGCGCCCATGCGCTTCGGTCGCGAGATCGGTCAAAATACGCCGCACGGCGTCGACGATCTCCGAGCGTGAGCCGTAGTTCAGCGCCAGGGTCAGCGTCGTGCCACTGTTGCGGGCGGTCGACTCCATCGCCCACTGCATCGTTTCCTGAACCTCGGCCGGCAGCTCGTGGGTGCGGCCGATGTAGTTCATCCGCACGTTGTTATCGTTCATGCGCTTGACGTTGCCAACCAGGTAACTCTTCAGCAGCTTCATCAGGAAGCTGACTTCCGACTTCGGCCGGCGGAGGTTGTTTTCCAGCGAGAAAGCATAAAGCGTCAGGTACGGAAGGTCGATGCGCGAAGCGGTTTCCACCACGAACTGCACGCTCTCGGCCCCTTGTTGGTGACCAAGGAATCGCTTCAGCGCGCGCTTTCCGGCCCACCGGCCGTTGCCGTCCATGATGATGGCGATGTGCCGCGGGAGGCGATCCGGCGCGAGCTGGCGATACACCACCATCTCCTCGGGAGAGAGCTCATGCAGGCGGCTGGGGGGAGATGAGCGCAACTCGGACCTCGCAAAGCATTGACGCTAGCATACCGGGGTAGGCTGTGCAATGAACTCGGGGGAGCACCGGAGCGATCAGGGCAGGGAAGGGCGAAACCGTGTGGGAGAGGGGCGAGCGCCGCTTGGGACGCCCGCCCTGAAGGAAAGGAGGTTGGGTGACGCGGCTAGGCTGTCCGGCGACGGCCGGCGGCAAGCTCGCGAACGTGATTCAGGAAGATCGACCGCTGCAGCGTATCCAGCTGCGAGGTGTAGTGCGCGATCTCCGCCAGGAACGGGTCGGCCATCAGCACGGCTGTCTCGTCGCGATGCCGGTTGCACGAGTCGCGCAGCAGCACGGAGATGTCCACCTGCAGCGCGTTGGCCAGGCGATCGAGCGACGACAGCGTCGGCATGGCCTTGCCGTTCTCGATCTTGGAGATGTACGTCCGGGGCACGTTCATGCGCGCGGCCAGCTGGCGTTGCGACAGGTTGCGTACATGGCGCAAATCCCGCACAGCAGTCGCGACCTGCAGATTTCCCGTATTGATGGGTGGGGTGGCGGGCACGAGCTCGAGAGCAGCTGGAGCCGGCTTGGGCTCCTCGATCTCGAGGCACTTCTTGCAGCGCCGGCAAAGCGCGTTTGCCGTGCGGAACTGCACCAGGCTGCAGTGGTCACAGCGCACGACCTCGCGCTGCTCTACAGGTGCCATCATGGTTGCCATAAGTTGTGTGTTGCGGAGCGGATTCCAGAGCAAGGACCGCAGCCACACGTCCGATAACGGGCCCGTGAGGATGTGCCTAGAGTGGCACTCCCGTTCCGGCAAGTCAAGGTGAATTGCAGGGGATTGCCGACGAAATCGGGAGAAACCCCGAAGTGGGAACCTCGGGAGTTAACGCCGCCTCCCTTTACATTGGAAAGGGAGGCAATTATGGCAGAGCGACACACATCCGCGGCGGCAAGAGCACTCCTCGAGCAATGGACCGAGGGCGAAAGTCTGCGCAAGCACGCCTTGTCGGTGGCGGCCTGCACGGAGGCGTATGGCCGGCTGGAGGCGGCGCGGCTCGGTCTCCGGGGCGACGCTGCGGAAGAATTCGCGGAGCTGTATACCTGTGCGGGTCTGCTGCATGACATGGACTACGAACGGCACCCTTCGACCGAAGAACATCCCTTTGTGGGCGTGCAGTTTCTGCGTGAGAGGGACTGGCCCGAGCCGATGCTGCATGCGATCCTGGCGCACGCGGACTACTCGGGTGTACCGCCCGAAACGCATCTCGACCGCGCCCTGTTTGCCTGCGACGAGCTGGCGGGCTTTCTGACGGCATGTGCCCTGGTGAAGCCGACGCGCGCGATCGCCGACGTCGAGGTCGCGGGCGTAAAGAAGAAGATGAAGGATAAGGCGTTTGCGCGAGCGGTGAAGCGCGAGGACATCACACGCGGGGCGGAGCTGCTGGGCGTTGCCCTCGACGAGCACATCGGTACGTGTCTGTCGGCCATGCAGGCGCGGTCCGCAGAGCTGGGCCTCTAACGCAGCGAGGAGCGGCGATGCGCGACGATTGGACGCGGGATCTGGCGATCGGCATCCTGGTCGGCTTCGCCACCTTTGTGGTGGCGCTGCCGGTCTCGTGCTTCGGCTACGTCTTCCTGTTTGAGCATGCGGGCGCGACGACCGACAGCGCCGGCCCGGTGGCGATCCTGAACGCGATGAGCCTGGCCGCGCTGCTGGGGCTGGCGGCAGCAACCGCGGTGACGCTGCTGCGCCGGCGCGGGCGTTGACGCTCGTTCAACCAGTGATGGCGGACGCGGCGGTGCGCCGGACGCCGAGCTCGCTGAAGCTGGCGTTCGTGCGCTCGACGCTCCCAGGCAGGTCCACGGCGCGGCTGAGGTCCTCGAACACCAGTGCCTCGAAGCCGAGCTTCGCCGCGGCGATGGCCGAGAAGCCGACGCAGAAGTCGTAGGCTACGCCAGCAAAGAACAGGCGCGACAGCCCGCGCTCACGCAGGTAACCGGCAAGTCCCGTCTGCGTCATGCCGTCGTTCTCGGTGAACGCGGAGTAGCTGTCGATGCCCTCACGGAAGCCCTTGCGCAGGATCAGCTCGACGTGCGGGATGTGGAGGTCAGGATGCAGCTCCGCGCCGGGCGAACCTTGGAGGCAATGGTCCGGCCACAGCGCCTGTATGCCGTAGGGGGCCTGGACCGTGTCGGTGAAGGGCTGCTTGCCGTGCGTGGTGGCGAAGGAGATGTGCCGCTCGGGGTGCCAGTCCTGCGTCAGGATCACGTGCTCGAAGCGGCGCGCGAGGGCGTTGATGCCGGGCAGGATCTGGTTTCCTTCGGCGACGGCCAGCCGACCCCCAGGCATGAAGTCCACCTGCATGTCGATCACCAGAAGAGCGTCGGTGGGTCGGAGCTGGAGGCTGTGCTGGCGATCGACATCCATACCTTTAGCCTACGCCGTTTGCGTATCTCCTCGGCCAGGTGCGCCGGCGTGCGAGGGCGCTGCGCTCCGTGCTATGCTCCCGGTGTCTTCCCCGCCGCCGGCCGCGCACCCACGGTTGCCTCGGTTGCGGAGGACAATCTCGGAGGTAGGCTGCTTGATCTCCAGGCCGACAATGGTCTTTGCCGTGATCGTGGTGCTTCTGGCCTTTGTGCTGGCGCTGCTGCACTTTACCGGCGGCGCGCCGTGCGGCACGGGCCGGCAACAGCTGGCGGGGATTGAAGACCAGCAGACCAGCGTGGCGACGGAGCCGTGCCAGCCAACGATGGCCGAGCGGGAGCTGCAGGGAGCGCAGATCGGCTTCTGGGTCTGCCTGGCGGGCCTCGTGATCTCAGGCGGTGTGGATCTGGCGCGTCGCGCACGGGCCTGAGCGCGCGTCTGTAGAGTGGAAGCATGACCACAAGTACGGCAGAGCTGGGCGAGGCGCACGTGCGTGTGCGCTACGCAGAGACGGATCAGATGGGTGTTGTTTACCACGCGAATTACCTGGTCTGGTTCGAGGTAGGGCGTGTGGAACTGATCCGGCAGATGGGGCTGGACTACAGCCGGCTGGAAGCGGAAGAGGGCTGCCTGATCGCGGTGGCGGAGGCGACGGCGCGGTACAAGGCTCCGGCGCGATACGACGATGAACTCGTGGTGCAGACGCGGCTCGCGGGTGTGCGGGGATCGGTGATCCGGTTTGCGTATCGCATCGTGCGCTCGGCGGACAACCTGCTGCTGTGCGAAGGGGCGACGACGCACGTGGTGGTCGGTCGCGACATGCAGCGGCGTCCGTTGCCGGCGCGCTACCTCGAGCGCTTCCGGGAGTTTCACGTGCCGGAAGACCAATCGGAAGACGGACGGAGCACCTGAAAGCAAGCGCGTTCGGCCCAGACACGTCGGCGGGAACCGCGGCCGGAGCTTCACTCGGGTTGTCTGGGATTCCCCGAGGCTGGGCTGGATGCGGTCGGGTGCGCGGGGCGGGTTCCGGAGCGGAGGGCGCTTTCCGGGACGTGGTTCCCGCGCGACATGTTCCATGCCTTTGCGTACTTCCAGCTGATGTAGGTGGAGTGATAGAGGTGCAGCAGCAAGCCTTCGCGGCCGTCGAGGAAGCCCAGGCGAAGCAGGTAATTCCAGACCAGCGTCAGCTGCGGGACGAGAAAGACGTTCCAGGCAAAGGCGACGACGGAGCGGCTGGTGCGCCGTTGCGCGAGGAGGAGTTCGGCGCCGAGCGTGGAGTAGCGATCCATGTGCTCGAGGTAGCTCTCGAGGGTTGGATAGGCGTGGTGAATGAGATCGAAGTCGAGGGTGTCGGACGCGCCGCGGAAGGTGATGGTCTCGTGGACGGGGCGCTCGGAGAAGCGCGCGGTGGAGGCGAAGTTCGCGGCGTTGCGGCGGAAGAGGCGCAGCTTGGCGTCTGGGTAGAAGCCGCCGTGACGGATCCAGCGGCCGAGGAAGAGGTTGCGCCGGCGGAGGAAGAAGGCGTCGACGGGTGGGTCCGAGGGAAGCAGGGTTTGGAGCTGCTGCCTGAGCTCGGGCGAGAGCTCCTCGTCGGCGTCGAGCGACAGGATCCAGGTTCCGGTGCACTTGGCGATAGCGGAGTTCTTCTGGGCGGAGAAGCCTTTCCAGGGCTCGGTGAAGACGCGGGCGCCGAAGGATTGAGCGATGCTGACGGTTGCGTCGGTCGAGCCGGAGTCGACGACGATGATCTCCTGGGCGAACCCGACGCTGGCGAGGGTTCGGGCGAGGTTTTCTTCCTCGTTGAGGGTGATGATGGCGACCGACAGGAGAGGTGGTGCGGGGGAGGCCCCCTCCCCCACCCGGGGTCTGTCCCCTGGGCTAAACGCCGTGTTTTGTTCGGGTTGCGGCATGGGATTCAGCGTAGGTTCCCCAATCTAAAGAACTTAGGCGCAAAATAGCCGGAATCAACGACTTACAGCCAGGCAGGACGGCAACCCCGGGAAGCGATTCGCCCAGAGGTGTGCGTTGCCTGAGAAGAGACTGATAACTCAATTTTAGCGAAACGAGGGGGTGAGGTACGCCACGGTTTGTCAGGTTTTTGCGACCGCAGCCGGCAGGCAGCGATGACGACGGGCGTGCCGGGTGCTTTTCCATCGACAGGGTCAGGATGACTCCGGTGGGACGAACGCGGCAAAGCAGAAGCAGGTTCCCTTCGGGAATGACAAGCAAGAAAGGCAAGTGCCATGGCTGCTACAGGGTCCTTCGCTGCGCACAAGATGACGGCGATGGACAGGCAACGGCAAGAGCCAACACGGTGATCTTTCCGCTTCGACAAGCTCATGGCCTGGATAAGGGCTTGCTAGAGGAGGGCGATAGAGGGGTCACCGAGGTGCTCGCGGAGGAGGCGCTGGGTGAGGGTCTTGAGGTCTTCGCCGGTTTTGGGAAGCACGAACGCGTGGCGAGCCGGGTCCCAGTCGAGCTTGAAGGAGGTGGACTGGGCGGAGATCCAGAGCTGGCGCACAGGGGTTTGC
>CAXUCK010000044.1:0-893 GCA_964249375.1 uncultured Acidobacteriaceae bacterium | reverse complement strand
GTTCAGGACGCCGTTGTTCTCTTCGGCTTCAAAGCCACCGGCTTCTTCGGCGGCGATGAGCGACTGCTTGAGAGAGTGGAGGGCGTGGTCGACTTCGCGGCGAAAGGTGGGCTCGTCCAGCATGCCTGTAGTTTACGGGATGATGGCGGGCGGGACTGCGAACGGCGGTTTGCTTAGGGCCCGGGGAACGGGCAACAGCAAATGCAACGGCAAGTACAGGGGTCCTTCCCCTTTTGACAAGCTCAGGGTCAGATGACGACCGAAGAACAGCATAGGCAAGGGTGGAGGCAAAGCGGCGGCGAGAAGAGTTGCACGACAGCTTTGCCCCTGCGGTCGGTCTAGGGGAGTAACTCGCGGTCTGCGAGGCGGTTGGCGCTTTGCCGGACGAGAAAGAACAGCGCGGCGCCGCCGGTGGCGAGCAGGAGGAGGCTGCTGGGTTCCGGGACGGGGTCGGCGGCGGCGTCGGTGCCGAAGAGGGAGCCGCCGTACTGCTCGGTGTAGTCGTAGGTGAAATCGTAGTTGCCCGTGGTGGCGTTGAAGATGAAGGTGGTGTCGACCGGTGCGGTGGGGGCGGGGGCATTCACGACGGTGGTTCCGCCCACGTTCATGACGGTGCCGTCGTCGTGGTAGGCGTTGTAGGTCTGGCCCTGGACGAAGTAGCCGGTGCCGGTGAACTGGAAGAAGGAGTCGTCGAGATCGGCCGTGCCGTCGAAGCCGTTGAGGTACGTGACGGCGCCGATGAGGCTGCCGTAGGAGTTGAGGAAGCTGCCGAGATTGTTGGTACTTGGGTTGTTGTTGTAGAAGCCAAGGCTGCCGGCGGTGAAGGTGGCGCACTCCGTGCAGGAGGGGGTGGCGCCGGGGACCTGGGTGTTGGATGCGTCGGCAGCAGAGAT
>CAXUCK010000043.1:13532-13926 GCA_964249375.1 uncultured Acidobacteriaceae bacterium | reverse complement strand
CCTTGTGGCGAAGACGGTGAAGCATACCCGGAAGGAGGGTACGCTTGACCGCCGTAGCTGGGATTGTTCACAGGCAGATAAGGCGGCGCTGCGGATTGTTGACTGACCTGAGGGTTACTTTGAGCACCGGTTTGTGTCGCGTTTCCAAAAATGTGGCTGAGAAACCCGCCGCCTGTGCCGGTGTGTGAACCGCTTTGTTGCAGCTGCTCCTGCAGAGCACTGTTTTGCTGCCTCACGGCCTCCAACTGCGCTTGCGCCTGTTGCAAACCGTACTGCTGCACGAGCACTGTTTGCGCGAGGATATAGAGTGCATCGGGAGAACCGGCGAGACCCTGTTGGAGTCTTTGCTCGGCAACAGTGTCTTTGTTGGCGACCTCAGTACCGCGGATACGGT
>CAXUCK010000043.1:0-13522 GCA_964249375.1 uncultured Acidobacteriaceae bacterium | reverse complement strand
GGGGTGTGGCCACGAACGGGGCCGGACGGGTGCTGGACCTTGTGCCTGAGGGGATTCACCAGAGGACGGCCTTCTGCTTCGGTAGCCGGCGGGAGATGGAGGCGCTGGTGGAGATGGTGGGGCATGGCTGAGGTGCGGTTCGACGCGGTGGTGGTGGACATTCGCGAGGAGGGCCGGGTGGAGGGCCGGCAGCGGTTTCAGGTGCAGCTGGACCGGACAGAGTTTCGGGTCGGGGAGCAGGGCCGGCTGGAGGCGGTGGGACGCAGCGGGGCGCGGCTGGTGGCGGAGGTGATGCGGGTGCTGCAGGACGAGGCGGGCGAGGTCTGGCATGTGGTGGAGAAGCCTCTCGCGGCGGAGACAGCGGTGACCGGCTTTGTGGAGCGAAGGGAAGGTTGAAACGTGGGGTGTTCTGTGGCGTAGCGAATGAGGGTGGTTTGGTATAGTGAAAGGAGTAGCAATCTGCTGGCCGGGCGCGCGTGTGGGGCGTGGTACGGCGCCGGCGGAGAGCGACTCTGGGGCTGTAGCTCAGTTGGGAGAGCGCCTCGTTCGCAACGAGGAGGTCAGCGGTTCGATCCCGCTCAGCTCCACCAGAGATTGGCACTTATGTGGAATTGCCGTCGACTCTCGAGGTCGGCGGCAATTCTTTTTGTTCGGTGGGACGGAAGCAATGTCTCGGTCTGCGTAATTATTTCTCGGGTCGTGATGGTGGGCTGCCACGTGGGTGTTACTGGGCGGACCTTGGAGGGAGTGACCCTCTGAGTCCGCAGCGAAAGACTGTGCCTGCAACGGAGTCGCCCATGCCCGGCAGAGGTCATGCGCGGGACGCGAGCCGTAGCCCGTCAGACAGGAGATTGTCGTTCCATGAAAAAGCTTCTCGCTCTCGTTCTCAGTATCTTTGCTCTTTCCTTTGCCGCGCCCGCGATTGCGCATGCCGGCCCGACGACGTGGTATGTGCGGGCAGATGGCGGGACGCGGTACTCGATGACGAACCAGAGCGGCCAGTGCAACGGGCAGGCGGACGTGGCGTATCCGGGTTCGGGGGTGAACCAGGCGTGCGCTCTGAACGATCCGCGGTACCTGTACTCGGATGGCACGGCGGCGCCGTACCAGTGGGTGATTGCTGGTGGGGACACGGTGCTGCTTCGCGGAGGTCCGTGGCGGATCGGCGCGAACGCCATCATGGGATGCGGGCCCTTTGCGGCGAACTGCGCCTCAGACACGCCGTCCATCCCGCCGCCTCCGGCGGGAACGCCGATGCAGCCGACGATCATCCGTGGTGAGAACTTTGCAAATTGCACGACACTGCCGAAGACGCAGCTGTTTGGTGGATTTTCGCTGACGGCGGTCTTTGATCTCCGTAACACGAGCTACGTGCAGCTTGCGTGCCTGGAGATTACGGACCACTCCGAATGCTCGAGCATGGGAGCGCACATCCCGGTCGCTTGCAATACGCCGGCCACCTACGACTTCGGCAAGAACGGGATTCTGACGAATCAGAATACGCACGACATTGGATTGACCGATCTCAACGTTCACGGCTTCAAGGACAACGGAATCATCGGTGCGCTCGGAGGCCTGATCACGGCGACGAGGGTCAGGGTCGCGTTCAACGGGCAGGCGGGGTGGAACTTCGATGATGGAGTGCAGACCAAGAGCGTGAACGGGCAGGTGAACTGGAGCTACGTGACCATCGAAGGCAACGGGTGCATCGAGGAATATCCGGTGGTGCACCAGTTCCCGGCGGCGTACTGCTATGACGACGAGAATGGCGGGTATGGGGATGGCGTGGGCACGCCGGACACGCAGGTCAACTTCCGCATCGACCATGCGCTGATCCGGTACAACACGCAGGACGGTCTGGATCTGCTGCATACGACGGGCAGCAATATCACTATGGTTGATTCGACGTTTTACGGCAACATGGGCAACCAGTGGAAGATGGGACCCATGGCGAGCGTGACGGCGCGCGACAACATGACGGTGACGAACTGCCGCCGGATGTCGGAGACAATCGAAGACGCTCCGAGCGGATGGAATGCCGGGCTGGGTGATTTCTGTCGGGCAAATGCAGGAACGGTGATGGTGCAGCGGGGCGACAAGGTTGGCGGCGGAACCTATCTGTTCCAGAACAACACCTGGGTCGGGTATGCGGGCGACGCGATGTTTGAGTCGGGCAACTGCACGGACAGCTTTATGTACGCACCGACCAGCGATTGCAACACCCCCAATATCGTCTTTCAGAACAATCTGATGGTCGGGTATTCCAACCCGAACTACTATGAGGGTCAGCTGCCTCCGACGGGCACCGACAAGGACAACATTAAGCGGTTCAAGACGCTGAACCACAACGTTTACTACAACATGCGGACGCAGCCCGCGGATGGCGTGTACACCAACCCATTTCTGGCGGACATGCCGGCATTCACGAACGAGACGAGTCTGGACGGCGTTGACGGCCACCTGACGCTGCTTTCAGCGAATGCGATCGGGATGGGCGTTGTGATTCCCGGGCTGAGCAAGGACCGGGATGGCGTGAACTGGGCGGCGCCGCCGAGCATCGGGGCATACGAGTTCGTGCCGGCTGGGTCCACGACGAGTTCGGGCTCGGGCAGCGGGTCTTCGAGCGGAACTGGAAGCTCGTCTGGAAACGGGAACAGCGGATCTGGCGGCAGCGGGTCTTCTGGGACTTCTTCCGGCGGTGGATCGAACTCGGGTGGCGGGTCCACTTCGACGGCGCCCACGGCAACGCTGCAGGTCGCGGTGACGTGCACGCTGAACGGAACAACGCTCAGCTGCTCGACAAAGTAAGGAGGCGAGGTGAAACGGGCTGCGGAGAGCCTTTGGTTGGGGCTCTCCGCGGCCCTGTGTTGAAGGTGCCCCATGCTTGCGTGGGGTTTGGGCGGGCACTATGATCAGGAGGCAAGCGGGAGTAGTTCAGTGGCAGAACGTCAGCTTCCCAAGCTGAATGTCGCCGGTTCGATCCCGGTCTCCCGCTCCAGACTATGCAGGTTGACAGTGTGACGGGCTGCCCGAAAGGGTGGCCCGATTGCGTTTGTCCGCACGATGCGGATGGGAGGCGCCCGTGAGGGGGCTTTTGTTTTTCAGGGAAGGAGGGGCTGGATGCAGTTGATTACGAGAGACAGTCCGGGGGCTGGGCAGCTGGTGGCGCTGATTGTGGTGGAGAATGCGGTGGCGCTGGCGGTGTTCGCCTTTTTGTGTGGGCGGTCTGATCCGTCGACGAAGACGGCGGTGCTGCTGGCGACGACCGGGCTGATCAACAACCTGATGGGGTTAGGCGCGGGGATCCTGGTGGGTGGACCGAGCCGAACGCACCAGGTGGAAACGCCCAATGCGTCGCGGGTGGTTTCGAGCGAGAGCCAGACGACAACGATTCAACCGAGTAACGGACAGGAGAGTGGGTTGTGAGCGCAACGGAAACAATGACCACGAACGGAAATGCAGGCATGCAGGCGGCCGGAGGCGGCGCCGTAGCGGGGGTGCGGTCGATGCAGAAGTTTGAAGGGTTCCTGGAGGCGGCCGGGAAACTGGTGGGTGTGGTGCTGTCGGACATCGTGAAGTACGCGGTGCCGATCTCGGTGCTGGTGGGGGCCGCGACGCCGAATCTGCCTGCCGAAGAGACAGCGTTTCTGTCGGCGCTGCAACTGATCGGCAACGCGGTGATCGCGATCGAGCAAAAGTGGAGTTCGGTAGGGCCGGGCAGCGGACCGCAGAAACTCGCGGATGTGCTGGTGCTGGTGGAGCAGCCGGTAGTTGCGCTGTTCGCAGACGCGGGTTTGGCGGTCGATGCCACGTACGTCACGGATCTGGTCAACGGGATCGTGGCGTTGCTGGATGCGCAGCCAGGGAATGCGCTCGCGGCGGCGGCCAAGGTGGCGTAGGTCCGTTCAATATGGAAGGCACACGCACGCGAGCAAGGAAGAGGCCCGGAGGGAGAGCTCCGGGCCCTTTCTTCGCCTTCGAGGCGGATTAGTGAGTGGCCAGGCTGGCAGTTTTCAGGTTGGAGTTGCCGGGGGTGGTGTGATCTTCGAGGGCCTGGGCCTCCGGCATATAGGTGAGGGCCTTGGCGATTTGCGGATCCCAGTTGGCGCGGACGCGAAGGCCTTCCATCTGGCCAAACTGGGAGGTGAAGAGCTCGGCCTTGATGTTGGCTTTCATCCAGTCGCTTGCGTCCGCGAGATCCTTGTCGGTGTACTCGATGTCATTGGACTTGAGGAAGTCTTTGAACTGCTGCACGACCGTGTCATCAACGGTGAAATCACGGCTGACTGTGTGGCTGGCGAGGTAGTGCTTCGAGAAGTTGAAGAAAGCGTAGTGAATGAGCAGATCATTCTGAAAGCGGCTGAATTTTGGGTTCTCGATCTTCTCGTCGGGGGTGATGCCGCCACCGCCGTAGACAGTGCGGCCGCCATCGGTGAGCTTGACCTCACGGCTTTTGTTATCGGCTGGTTCGGTCTTGTTGTCGCGGACGTAGTAGTAGTCGTAGAGCGACACGTTGGAGTAGTTGCGCTGAATCAGCCGGCCGGACGGCGTGTAGTAGTGGTAGGTGGTGAGGGCCAGACCGGTGTCGTCGGTGATCTGAAAGACGGTCTGCACCAGGCCCTTACCGAAGGTGGTTTCGCCGACGACGAGGGCGCGGTCGTGATCCTGAAGCGCGCCGGTCACGATCTCGGCTGCGGACGCGGTGTTGCGGTTGACGAGAACGACGACGGGGAATTTGGGTCCCTGCTCGCCATGGGCAGCACGATAGACCTGGTCAGGGAAGGCGCGGCCACGCTGCGAGACGACGATCTGGCCTTTCTGCAGGAACTTATCGCTCATGTTGACGGCCTCGTTCAACAGACCGCCGGGGTTGCCGCGCAGGTCGATGACAACGCCATGCAGGTCGCCCTGACGGCTGAATTTATCGAGGGCTTCGCCGACCTCGCGGCTGGTGGTCTCCATGAATTGCGTTACGTGCATGTAGCCGATGCCCGGACGGATCATGAAGGCGAGGTCGACCGAAGGACGAGCGACTTCGTCGCGGACCAGATCGAAAACGAGGGGCTTCGGAGCGCCTTCGCGCGCCATGGTGACGGAGACGTGCGTGCCGCGCGGGCCCTTGAGCGAGTTGGCCACCGCGGTCGAATCCATGTTGTCGGTTGACTTGCCGTTGATGGCAAGGATGACGTCACCGGGGCGGATGCCGGCCTTGAACGAGGGCGTGCCCTCAAATGGGTAGACGACGACGATCTTCGGCGCACCGCCTTTGTCGGGCTGCGGCTGAATGGTCATGCCGACGCCGTAGTATTTGCCGTGCTGATCTTCGCGCATCTGCGCGTAGGCCTTGGGATCGTAGAAGTTGGAATGCGGGTCTAGGGTGTGGAGCATGCCCGGAATCGCGCCATCGTAGATCGCCTTGTCGGCCTTGTCTGTGTTCAGTTTATCGGCGTAGTTCTGCTCGACGAGAGAGTAGACGTCGGTAAACGAATGGAGCGAATCGCGGAGGGTGGACTCATCGGTGGCGGATTGCGCGGCGACTCTCTGACTGATGAGCGAACCGAGGATGGCGCACGTGCCAAGAAACAGGGTAGCGGAGGCGAGGGCGCGGCGGGAGCGGGGAGCCATGATCGTTAGATGTCCTCGGGTGCAGATGGGCGCGAGACCACCCGGAAGCTGCGCAGATTGGACGGAGTATAGCACCGGCAGGTGAGCGGGGCATGCCCCGAATGGGGGATGCGGGCCGGGGCGAAGATCAGGATGAGGACCGCCGACCAAGCCGAGCAACATCGCGCGAACAAGGAGCAAACGGTAGAATCAAACTACCGGAGACTGCCCCCGGAGTTCGACGATGAGCGCCCGGTGTTGGGTCCGTCGAAACAGTGGGCGTCCGGCGCGCGAACTTTGCGCCGGGGCCGGATGGAAGCGAGATAGTGACGTTGATGGACATGAAGAGCTCCGGGAGAATGCAGACGGCGAGGCGCGCGGTCGTTGGTCTGGCGGCGTGTGTTTTGAGCGTAGGCGGGGCGGCTGCATGGGCGCAGACCTCCGCTCCGCGGTACCAGAGCCCATTTGGGACGGCTCCGGCGAGTGCGCCTTCGTTGCCGACGCCGGCGGCGATCACGCCGGGCGGGACGGTGGTCGAGGATGTGGTCGCCCGCGTGAACGACCAGATCATCAGCCGATCGGATGTGGAGCGAAGCCAAAAGCAGCTGGAAGAGGAGCTGCAGCAGAACAATGCGAGTCCGGCGGAGCGGGACCAGCGGCGGAAGGACCTGCTGCGCGACATGGTCGACCAGCAGCTGCTGCTGAGCCGGGGCAAGGAACTGGGGTTGAACGCCGACGCCGAGGTAGTGCGGCGGCTGGACGAGATTCGCAAGCAGAACCACCTGGACTCGATGGAGGACCTCGAGAAGGCGGCGCGGCAGCAGGGCGTCAGCTTTGAGGATTTCAAGGCGCAGATTCGCAACAACGCGATTACGCAGCAGGTGGTGCGGGACGAAGTGGGGCAGCGATTGCGGCTTTCGCAAGGGCAGGAGCAGGCGTATTACGACGCGCACAAGCAGGAGTTCCAGCAGCCGGAGCAGGTGCGGCTGAGCGAGATTCTGGTGCCGACGCCGGAGAATGCGACCGACGCGCAGGTGGCGCAGGCCCAGGCCAAGGCCGATGCGATCGCGGCGGAGATCAAGGGCGGCGGCGATTTTGCGGCGCTCGCGAAGAAGAACTCCGGCGGACCGACGGCGGCGCAGGGGGGCGACCTGGGGCTGTTCAAGCGGGGCGCCCTGGCAAAGGTGCTCGAGGACCAGACATTTGGCCTGCCGGCTGGGCAGGCCACGGCGCCGATCCGGACGCGGCAGGGATTTGTGGTGCTGAAAGTGACCGAGCACCAGCCTGGCGGTGTCGCCCCGCTCAAGAGCATTGAGCCGCAGGTGCAGGAGGCCATGTACATGGAGCAGATGCAGCCGGCGCTGCGAGCCTACCTGACGAAGCTGCGGGAAGATGCGTATATCGATGTGAAGCCGGGGTTTGTCGATACGGGCGCAAGCGCGAAGCAGACGAAGCCTGTGTTTACGGCGTACGCGCCTCCCGCACCCAAGAAGAAAAGCGTTGTGGAGAAATCGAGGTTTGACCGAGCACGCGTAGGCGGAAGCTCGGCTGCAACGGACTCCACGGCGGCTGAAGGGAGCACCGCGAGCGCGGTCGCAGCGACGCCGGGCGCCGGAGTGAAAGGCGGCAAGACGCGGGCCAGTGTGCAACCGGTGAAGGTGGGCAAGAACGGCAAGGTAAAGATCCGCAAAGAAAAGGTGCGGTACGGGCAGGCGCCGCGGAACGCGCTGCCGCCGGGACCGGAAGAGACGGTCGCGGGGGTTGGCGCGGGGGCGCCGGCCACGATTGCGGGTGGCGCGGCGGCCGCGCAGGGCTCCGGCGTGGCCCCGGGAACGGCGATTGCACCGACCCAGGGCACGACCGAAATTTCATCAACTTCGGATGAGAATCCGTTGACCCCGAAGCCGGTGTCAACGGGAAAGAGCCGGTTCAGTTCGCGCGCGCCTGAGGTGAAGGCTGAGAAGGTGCAGCAGAAGCAGGTAAAGGTCGCCCAGAAAGCGGCGGCGGTGCCTGATGGGCCGAGCACGCAAGAGGTGGCAACGCAGAAGACACAGGCTGCGCCGCTGGGGCTGAATGGAGACACGGTCAAAAAGAAGAAGGTGAAGCGGAAAAAGGGAGAGAGCAAGGAGCGGATCCAGGATCGCCCGGCTCCGGTGGCTCCTGCGGCTCCGTCTCCGACGGTGAATCCTGATCTGGGGAAGAGCTTGCCGGGAACGACCTCCAGCACGACGCCGACGGCTGACCGGACGACTTTGCCGCCGGCTTCGGCACCGCCTCCGGGGTCGAATTCCACGGGACAACCGATTCCGCCGCCAGGGTCACCGCAGACCACGCCCGGTGGAGCCGAGGTTCCGTCGACGACTCCGCCGACGGTCAATACGACGCCTCCACAGTAGGCGAACTGTTTCTGCAGGCGGCGCGAGGGCTTCGGCTCTCGCATTCCTGTTTTCCGGGGCAGAGAACGAGGTAGGGTGGAACGATGAAAGAGTTCTTTATTCGGGATGCGGTGCGGTTTGAAAACCAGACGGTGACCAGCTATTTCGCGCTCGCCTCGGTGCAGGTGCGCGAGCGGCAGAAGGGTGGTGGGCAGTATCTGGCGCTGGTGCTAGCGGATAAGACGGGGCAGATGGAAGCGCGCATGTGGGAGGAGTTTGCCGCTGCGGTGGAGACTTGCGGCGAGGGCTGCTATGTCAAGGCGCAGGGGCAGATTTCGAAGTACCAGGGCAAATTCCAGATCACGCTGACGAAGATGCGATCGGCCGCGGCGGCGGAGGTAGACGCAGCGGACTACGTGCCGTCGACGAGCTTCGACATCGGCGAGATGTGGGCGGAGCTGCGGGGGTACGTGGATGCCTTTGCAAATGAGGACCTGCGCCGGCTGATGATTGCGTTTTTGGAGGACGAGGAACTGGGCCGCGCGTTTCGGGAGGCGCCCGCGGCAAAGCGCCTGCACCATGCGTGGCTGGGGGGGCTGCTGGAGCATGTGCTGACGCTGGTCCGGGTATGCCGGGCGACGGCTCCCTTTTATGCCGAGGTGGATTCGGACCTGCTGGTCACCGGAGCGATCCTGCATGACATTGGGAAGATCCGCGAGCTGAGCTGGGGCAGCGGCTTTGCGTACACCATTGAGGGGCAGCTGATTGGGCATATCTCCGTGGCGCAGCGGATGCTGGCGGAGAAAGTGGCCGCGCTGCCGGACTTTCCGGAGCGCCTGCGGGTGCTGGTGGAGCACATGATTTTGAGTCACCATGGGCGGTATGAGTTTGGTTCGCCCAAGCTGCCGATGACGCCGGAGGCGGTGCTGCTGAGCGCGCTCGATGATCTGGAGGCCAAGATGCAGACGATGCGCGGGGAGTTCGAGGCAGCTACGGCCGCGGGTAAGGGCGGTGGAGAGATGACGGAGTGGGTGCGCAGCATGGAGCGGCCTCTGCTGAACTCGCGGGAGTTTTTGAAGGGCTCATGAGCAGTGGCTCGACGGCGCTACCGCTGAAGCTTGTAGAGCGTCTGGGCGTTTGTTCGAAGGACCATCTCGGCCAGCGTCTTTGCGCGGGCGGCGGTGATTTCGTGATCGCGCATCATGCCGGTGAGGGCGATGCCGAGCGCTTCACGGGCCTGCCGGCTGGCGATCCAGGTGGCCTCTTCCCAGCCAAGCGATGAGGTGAACGGATAGCCGTCGGTGCCGAAGAGCACCTTCTCCGGGAAGAGTTCGAGCCACTCGCGCAGCCACAGGGCGACCGTGTGTGGCGGGATGGTGAGCGCCTGCTGTGAGAGGTCGACGTAGACGTTGGGCTTTTGGAGCAGCGCGCCGGCCTCGTGGACGAAGGGCCATCCGCCATGGAGAAGGACGAAGTTGGTGCGGCGCAGGGCGGGGTCGTTGAACAGATGTTCCAGCAGGAGGGGATTGACGCCTGCGATCGAGAAGTAGCCGCCGCCGCCGGACATGCCGTGAAGGTGGACGGCCATGCCGAGCCGACCACATTCCCGCGCGATGTGGTGGAAGAGAAAGTCCTGCAGGAGCTTGTAGGCAGCGGGATCCGGGGTGGTCTGGTGCAGAAGGCGGGCGTAGATCGCGGCGGCTTGATCGTGGGTGGGGTTTGAGAAGTCGAACGAGCGCAGGTAGGCGACCTCGAACTTTTCGGCGATGGCTCCACCGGCGTGCTGACGTTCGAGCGTAGGGGTGACCACATTGGAGAGATAGGCGTCGAGGGTGGCGGGTGGTGCGGTGAGACCGACGGCCTGGAGGTACTGCGCGCGAAGTTTGTCTTCCAGCAGGAAGAACTGCCTGCGGTCAGGATTTGCGGCGCCGAGGCCGGTGTTGTCGAGCGGGAACAGCAGGGCGTCGGCGTAGGGCACCCAGCGGAAGCGCGGCGGTTGGACGCCGTTGCCCATGCTGACGCGGTTGGCCAGCATGGTATCTTCGCCGGCCTGGTCGAGCACCCAGGCAGAGTAGGCGGCGCCGTGGGTCTGCCTGGTGCGCGTGCGGGCGGCCTCGAGCTGCTGAAGCGCCTCGGGCGAGAGCGGCGGCTGGCCGGTGAAACCGAACAGCGCCTTCCACGCGTCGGCCAGGGGAGGGAAGTCGGGTCGCCAGGAGAGCGGGTCGGTCTCGGGTTCCATGTTGTCGACCGGCAGAGCATCGAAGTTGCGGTCGGACGCGTCGTCGGGCGGCGAGAGGACCGGGTGGGCATGGTTGTCGATCGCGCGGATCGAAGCGATTTGCCTGGCAAGAGCCGGATCGATCTCCTGCGCGAGAACCACCCGCGTTGGGAAGAGGGTAGCTGCGGCGACGGCGAGTTTCAGCAGGTGCGTCATGGGTGTCCTCATCGTAGCTGGCGCGGGGGAATGAGTAGAATAGGGGGCTGACTATGTTGCGATTTTCCACGGCAGGAGAGAGCCACGGCGAGGCGCTGGTGGCGATGGTAAGTGGTCTGCCGGCAGGCGTGCCGTTCGATCAGGAGTTTCTGAACCGGGAGTTGTGGCGGCGGCAGCAGGGCTACGGCCGTGGCGGCCGGATGCGGATCGAGAAGGACACCGCACACATCCTGAGCGGGATTCGTCATGGAAAGACAATCGGCAGCCCGGTGGCGATGACGCTCGCAAATCGTGACTGGAAGAACTGGGAAGAGATCCTGCCGGTGGCGGCTGGGGATGCCGAAAAGCACAAGGCAGTCGCCTCACCCAGACCGGGGCACGCGGATCTGCCCGGAGCGCTGAAGTACGACTTTCCCGATGCGCGCTATGTGCTGGAGCGAGCCAGCGCGCGGGAGAGTGCGGCTCGCGTTGCCTGCGGTGGCTTGGCGCAGATGCTGCTCCGTGAGTTGGGGGTCGAGGTGGCCAGCCATACCGTGCGCGTGGGTAAGGTGGAGCTTGGTCGCGATGCGGCGTGGGAGGAGGTGCGGGCGGTGGGCGAGCGCGAAGAGGTGCTGCTGGCGTGCGTGGATCCAGAGGCAGAGGCGCGCATGAAGGCCGAGGTCGACCAGGCCTTGCGAACGGGGGACACGGTGGGTGGCGTTTTTGAAGTGGTCGTGCACGGCTTACCGCCGGGCGTTGGAACGCATGTGAACTGGGACGAGCGCATGGACGGTCTGCTGGCCCAGGCAGTGATGAGCCTGCAGGCGGTGAAGGCGGTCGAACTCGGCTGCGGGGTTACAGCGGCGGAGTCGGTGGGGTCTGCCGTGCACGATGCAATCGGATACGCGGAGGACGGCTTGGACGGCGGCCGGTTTACCCGGTTTTCGCGGCAGGGCAACAACGCCGGGGGGCTCGAGGGAGGCATTTCAAATGGTGAAGACGTGGTGGTGCGCGGCTATCTGAAGCCAATTTCGACGCTGCGTCGGCCGCTGGGCAGCGTGAACTTTGACACGCGCGAGCCGGTGAAAGCAGCGTATGAGCGAAGCGATGTGTGTGTGGTTCCCGCGGCGGGGGTGGCGGCCGAAGCGATGGTTGCGCTGACCGTGGCGCGGCTGGTGATGGATAAGTTTGGCGGTGATTCCCTGCGGGAACTGAAGCGGAACTTTGATGGGTATGCCGAGCAGATTCGGGCATTTTGAGCGTTTGGGAGCCGAGGGCTCAACGTAGCGCAAAAATGCCGAAAAGGAGAGCGGGGCAGGCAAGTGGCGAAAAGGCTGAAGATTCACGAGGTAGTCAAGTACCCGGATCCCGTGCTGGCCAAGCGCGGTGAGGCCATTACGGAGTTTGGGCCGGAGTTGAAGACACTGGTCGACGAGATGTTCGACTCGATGTACGCCGCACAGGGCATCGGGTTGGCAGCGCCGCAGATCAGTTTGTCCAAGCGGATCACGGTGGTGGATGTGAGCTTCAAGAAGGATCCGGCGCAAAAGATCGCGCTGATCAATCCGGAGATTGTGGAGCGTACCGGCAAGCAGGTCGAGGAAGAAGGCTGTCTGAGCCTGCCGGAGATTCGCGAAAAGGTGGAGCGCGCGGCATGGGTGAAGGTTCGCGCGCAGGATGTAAACGGGAAGTGGTTCGAGGTCGAAGGCGAAGAGCTGTTGGCGCGGGCGCTGCAGCACGAGATCGATCATCTTGACGGAGTATTGTTTATCGATCGCATCAGCCGGCTCAAGCGCGAGATGGTGCTTCGGAAGATTCGCAAGCTGCAGAAAAACGGGGAGTGGTAGGGTTGCGGCTGGTGTTCTGCGGCACGCCGGATTTCGCGGTGCGAACGCTGGAGGCGGTGCTGGCGGCCGGGCATGAGGTAGCGCTTGCCGTCACACAGCCGGACCGGGCAGCGGGAAGGGGCCTCGGATTGATTGCCCCTGCTGTGAAGCGCGCGGCGATCGAACACGGCTTACCGATCGTGCAGCCGGAGCGCATTCGCAACAACGTGGAGTTTCGGTCGCGGATCGAGAAGATCGCGCCCGATGCCATTCTGGTGGTCGCTTACGGGCGCATCATCCCGGAGTGGATGCTGACGCTGCCGCGGTTCGGGTGCCTGAACCTCCATGGTAGCCTGCTGCCGAAATATCGCGGCGCGGCGCCCATCCAGTGGGCGGTGGCGCATGGTGAGACAGTGACGGGAGTGACCACGATGCGGCTTGACGCGGGCCTGGATACGGGCCCGATGCTGATGGCGCACGCGGTGCCGATCGGTGCGGAAGAAACGGCCGAAGAGGTGTATCGCACGCTGGCCAGGGTCGGCGCCGATCTGATGGTGGAGACCCTGCGCAAGCTGGAGCATGGCGAGATCACGCCGGTTGAGCAGGACCACACGCAGGCCACGCTCGCGCCGATTCTGACGCGGGAAGACGGGCGCGTCCTGTTTGGGGAGCAGACAGCGAAGCAGATCTACGATCGCTGGCGCGGATTTACGCCGTGGCCGGGTGCGTTTACGGAGTTCCGCGGGAAGCGGTTTCTGCTGTTGTGGATGAACGTCGCGGAGGGGAGCACCGGTTTGGCTGCGGGGGAACTGGGCAGAACGGAGGGCGGTCTTCGGGTGGGATGTGCCGGTGGGACGGAGTTGTTGCTGAGCGAGGTTCAGGTGGAGGGCAAGCCGCGTCTGCCGGCGGCGGAGTTCGCCGCGGCGTTCCAGGTGAAAACGGGGGAACGCCTTGGCTGAGCGGGGAAGCGGATCCGGGCAGGGCAGGGCGAAGCGCCGCGGACAGGTGGGTCGCGCCGGAGGCAAACCGGTTCGCGGCGCTGCACCTCGTGGTGCGAAAACGGCGAGCAGCAAGGCTAGAAGTGAGGAAGCCTCCCCCGTTGCGGCGAAGCCGATCTCTCCCGCGAGAACCGCGGCGTTTGCCGTTCTGATGCTGGTGGGGGCTGGCCGCGGGCACAGCGATGAGCTGTTGCATTCTTCGCGGCTCCACGGGCTGAGCGCCGCCGACAAGAACCCGGCGACCTCGCTGGAGATGGGCGTGCCGCCCTGGCAAATTGCTCTCGATGCCCGGTTGCGTGGGTATCT
>CAXUCK010000042.1:0-14142 GCA_964249375.1 uncultured Acidobacteriaceae bacterium | reverse complement strand
AGCATGGCCTGCGGCAGGATCAGCCCATAGGCCGCCACCACCGCCGCATCCAGCGCCAGAATCGTCGGTCGCGCGCTTCCCGTCACCACATCCGGGTAGCGCACCATCCGTATCGGGTTCACGTCCTCGTCCTTCGGGTACTCGCGCCGCAACTGCTCGTGAATCCCGTTCATCTCATGCGTCGCGGCCTCGACCGAAACCCCGGGCCGCAATCGCGCAATTACGCTTAACGACGAGGACCCCCGATTCCCCAGCGTCGGGTCGTCCACCGGGACGGGTGTCCAAAGGGCATTGTCGTTGTTCCCCGGGAACGAAAACCCGTCCGGCATCACCCCAATCACGGTATGCGGCAGGCCGTTGATCGGAACCGACCGACCCAGAATCCGCCGGTCTCCGTGGAAGAACTCTCGCCAAAGCGACGCGTTCAAAATCACCACGTCCGTGTGGCCCGCCTTCTCGTCCTCTGGCAGAAACGTTCGTCCCATCATCGGCGGTGCCTTCAGCATCTGAAACAGGTTCGCGCTCGACACGATTTGTACTACCAGCTTCGGGTCGGCCGTCCCTCCCAGCGTCGGCACCTGCTCCGAGTAGTAGCCAATCTCTTCAAACGAGTGACTGCGCGCCCGCCAGTCCCGAATGTCCGGCAACGAAGTCGACTCGAACTCGCCGCTCTCCGTCCCCGTCGCCATCTGCACCACCTGCTCGGCGTGCGGAAACGGCATCGCCCGCAGAAGCACCTGGTCCACCACCGAAAACATCGCCGTGTTCGCGCCAATCCCCAGCGCCAGCGTCAGCACCGCCGTCAACGCAAACACCGGCGTTCGGCGCAGCTGCCGAACCGCATACATCAGATCCTGAGCAAAGGAGTGCATCCAGCACCTCGCACTACGAAGAAAGCACGTCCACCGCCACCCGGACAACAGCATTTCTCGGTAATTTATGCGTTCCACGTCCCACTTCCACTCGTACATTGTGTCCGGAAACCTTTCCTGCTGTCCACGATCGGACAGCAGGAAAGGTTTGCCCCGACCACTCCACCAGACAAAACACACCTCGGTGGCGTACCAGTTTCTTCGGTCCACTACAATGGAAATAGATTGGCTCCGGGGAAGCGGATCCACTGATGCACGCAAGCGAAAGTATCCGGTTCAGGACGCCCCGGCGCCGTGTCGCGAAAGCGTTCTAACTCATTCATTCCATCTATTTTGCGCGCAACTTCTTTCGAATCAGAGATTAACGCCTGGAAGCCTGCCGCAAATCGTTGTAAACAGGAGATTTCCCTACAAAAGAACCCCTGTGGCGGGGGGGAGGGGGATGGCCCGCCCGTTACCCCCACAGGTATACTGGCCTCGCCCATGAAGATCGTCCTCGCCGAAAAAGTCTCCGCTTCCACCCTTGCTCTTCTCGGGAAAGAACCCGGCTGGACCTGCCTCACCGCCGACAAGATCAAAGGCCCCGAAGCCCTCAAAGCCGAGCTCGCCGACGCCGACGCCCTCATCGTCCGCTCCGCCGTCCAGGTCGACGCCGCCCTGCTCGAGCACGCCCCCAAACTCCGTGTCATCGGTCGCGCCGGCGTCGGCGTCGACAACATCGACACCGAAGCCGCCACCCGCAAGGGTATCGTGGTCATGAACACCCCAGGCGCCAACGCCGTCGCCGTCGCCGAGCTCACGGTCGGTCTCATGATCGCGATGTGTCGCAAAGTCCCGGAGGCAAACGCCTCCATGCACGAAGGCAAGTGGGACAAGAAGTCCCTCCAGGGCACCGAGCTTCGCGGCAAGACTCTCGGCATCGTCGGCCTTGGTCGCATTGGCCTCGAAGTCGCCCGACGCGCTCGCGCCTTCGGCATGGACCTGATCGGCTATGACCCCTTCGTCGCCCCGGTCATCGCCCGCGAGAATGGCGTCGCCCTCGGCCCTATCGACCAGATCTTCTCTGAGTCCGACTTCCTCACCCTCCACGTCGGCCTCACCCCGCAGACCGAAGGCCTCATCAACCGGCAGTCCATCGCCATCATGAAACCCGGCATCCGCATCGTGAACTGCGCCCGTGGCGAGCTCATCGTCGACGCCGCCCTCGCCGAGGCTCTCTCCTCCGGAAAGGTCGCCGGCGCCGCCCTCGACGTCTTCCCGCAGGAACCCCTCAAAGACTCACCTTACTTCGCTCTCGCCAACGTCCTCCTCTCCCCACACATCGGCGGCGCCACCGACGAAGCCCAGGAAGCCATCGGCATCCAGCTTGCCAGCCAGGTCCGCGATTACCTCAAGCTCGGCGTCGTCCAGAATGCCGTCAATCTCCCCTCCTTGTCACACGAGGAGTACCTCGAAGTCTCTCCCTGGATCGACCTCGCCGGGCGCCTCGGGCAGTTCCTCGCCCACGCCGCGCCCGGCAACCTCGAGTCCGTCGGGATCACCTACAACGGCCGCCTCGCGCAATCCAAGACCGACCTCATCCGCAACGCCGCGCTCGCCGGCATCTTCGCCGGCTCCGACTCCGACAGCGCCCCCCAGCAGGCCAACCGCATCAACGCCGCCGCGGTGGCGCAGGAGCGCGGCATCCGCGTCCAGGAAGACCGCAAGGAGTTCGTGGAAGGCGGCGCTGCCTCCGTCCTCAAGCTCACTCTTCACGCCGCCAACGGTGACTCCTCCGCCTCCGGAACTGTCCTCCACGGCTCTTCACCCCGCCTGCTCAACTACGACGGCATCGACATCGAAGCACCGCTCACCGGAACCCTCATCTCCATCCGCAACCACGACGTCCCTGGCGTCATTGGCCGGATCGGTACCATTCTCGGCGAAGGTGGCATCAACATCGCCAACTTCGCCCTCGGCCGCGCCGCGAATGCCACCCGCTCCGCGCCTCCCGCACAGACCCAGCGCGTCCCCGAAGGCCAAGCCCTTGCGGTCGTCGGCATCGACGTTCAGCAAACCTCCCGAGCTGCCGCAGCACTGCACGCTCTCCGCAAAGTCGAAGCCATTGCCCAGGTTCGTCTGATCGAACTCGGCAAGGCGTAACCGCCAACCGGAACAGGCAACGAAAGCCAAATCCTGTTAGGCCGCAAAGGAGATCAAACGTGGAGCTGATTACGCCAAATGGATTGATCGGAACTGGACCAGCGCGCGTTGATGGTCGCGACAAGGTCACTGGAAAGGCGCGTTACGGCGCAGACCATCCTGTGGAGCACGCAGCCCACGCTTACCTGGCGACGTCGGCCATCGCGCGCGGCCGGATCAAGAGCATTCATGAGGAGCAGACACGGGCGATGCCAGGCGTTCTGGAGGTCTTGACCCACTGGAACGCAGGCAAGGCAATCAAGAAAGAGAAGACACTGCTGGATGGCGGGTACATGTCCCAGAACGTGACGCCACTCGCAAGCAACCGGATCTACTTTGCCGGACAGATCATCGCCGTCGTGGTAGCGGAAACCTTCGAGCAGGCCGAGGCAGGAGCGGCCGCGCTGAGCGTCACCTACGAGGTCGACGAGCCCTCGGCAGGAATGGACAGCGCAGGCGCAAAGGTAGTCAAGGCAAAGAGCCTGGGCGAAGCTGAGCTGAAAGCCGGGGACTTCGAAGGTGCGTGGAAGAAAGCTCCGGTCTGCGTGGACGCGTGGTATGAAACACCGGCGAACCACCACAATCCGATGGAGCTCTTCCAATGCACGTGCGCGTGGGAAGGCGAGCAGCTTACGGTGTGGGAGTCGACCCAGAACGTGCGCGGGTTTCAGCAGGGGATTGCGAAGCAGCTCCGGATCAAGCCGGCGCAGGTGCGGGTATTATCACCCTTTATCGGCGGAGCCTTTGGCTCCCGCGGCGAGCTCGGACACAATACAGCTCTGGTTGCGCTGGCGAGCAAGCGACTCGGCCGGCCGGTGAAACTGGTCGCCTCGCGGCGGCAAGGATTTACGCTGCGAACCTTCCGCGCCGAAACCCGGCATCACCTGCAACTAGGCGCGGAGCGCGACGGTAAACTCACAGCCCTTGGCCACTGGAGCTGGGAGCTAACCGGCCGGTCGGAGCGCTTCGCGACGGCGGGTTCGGATTCGTCCGCTCGACTGTACGCCTGCGACAACGTCGTGACGGAGGTCAAGAACGTTGAGGCGGACCGGCAGGCGCCCGGATTCATGCGGGCCCCGCCCGAGACGCCCTACCTGTTCGCGATGGAGTCGGCGATGGATGAGCTTGCCGTCGCTCTCGACATGGACCCGCTCGATCTGCGCCGTCGCAACGACACAATGGTTGAGACCGTAACGCATCGCCCGTACACCAGCCGTTCCCTGCTGCGCTGCATCGATCATGGCGCGGAGGTGTTTGGCTGGGACCAGCGGGATCCGCGGCCAGGATCCATGCGCGACGGAGAGGACCTCGTCGGTTGGGGATACGCCTCCGCCTTCTATCCCACGCAGGTCGGACCCGCGGATTGCCGGTTGACCCTTCACCCGAACCTGACGGCGACCATTGAAGTCGGCACGCATGAGATCGGGACAGGCATCCGCACGGTGTTGGCGCAGACCGTAGCGGACCTTCTAGGGCTCGAGATGGATCATGTGGAGGTCGTGATTGGCGACTCCGATCTCCCGGCGGCGCCGATGTCAGCAGGATCAAACTCGACAGCGAGCGTGTGCTCCGTGGTGGCGAAGGCGTGCGAGGCCATACGGGAGAAGGTAGCGAAGGCAGCCGTGGCAGCAAAGGGAACTCCACTTTACGGCCGCGAGGCGCGGGAAGTACGACTGCGCGAAGGGTGCGCGGAGGTGGAAGGGCGCGACGGCGCGAGTGAACCACTGATCGCGGCGGTGAAGCGGGTTTCACGCGGTAAGGCGATCGTCGAGAAGGCGACCAACACACCGCACTTCATTCCTCCGGTGATCGGGGCAGCGCTGGTGCGCAAGGGCAAGCCGGTCATCATGGGCGGCGCCAACATGAAAGATCGCATGCAGTTCGCGCATGGAGCGCAGTTCGTCGAGGTGCGCATCGACCGATGGACGGGCGAGATCCGCGTGCCCCGCATGGTGGGCGTGTTTGCAGCGGGACGTATCATGAACACGCGGACGGCGAAAGCGCAGTTGCAGGGAGGACAGGTCTGGGGCGTAAGCTCTGCGCTGTTCGAAGCCACGGAGATCGACTTGCCCACGGCGCAGTTCGTCAATCAAAACCTGGCGGAGTACCACATGCCGGTGTGCGCCGACATCCGCAACATCGAGACGATCATGCTGGACGAAGCCGATTCGCTGGTCAATCCGCTCGGGATCAAGGGCGTGGGCGAGCTGGGTGTCACCGGCGTAAACGCGGCAGTGGCAAATGCGGTGTTCCACGCAACCGGTGTGCGCATCCGCAAGCTGCCCATCCGTCTGGATGCGCTGCTCGGGAAGCTGACCTTGTCAGACACCGCCCCCTAAGCGGTGGAAGTAGGGTTAGGTTTTGACCTACTTCCCTGCCCCGCGAGCGACGTTGCGGCCAAAGTGGAACGCAGGGCCGACCGAGTAGCGGTAGCTGAAGCTGCCGCGCCCTAGAATGTCGTTGAAGGGGTGATTCCATCCGGCGTCGAACTGGGCGCGTGCGCCTATGTGACGCGTGATGGGAAACTCGACCCCGCCGCCTGCGCCATACGCACCGACCCAATCCACCTTGGTGCCCTGCGGAACCAGTTGCGCCGCGACCAGAGTTCCTATTGCATCGGTTGGGTGGGGAGTCGCAGCGATACGGAAGGCCGTAAGCACGGGACGCGCAAACAGGCTGGCTCGGCGATAGTGGCGGACAACGACTTGGCCTCCGGCGGTGATGGTCTGCGTGGTCGCGCTGAAGGGAATGTAGAGGTTGTAGCCAGGCGGGAGCTCTGCGGCGAGTTCGCGTTGAAGCGCCGGTGTAGCGAGACCGGGCGTGAGATGCGTCGATCCGGTCTGGATGCTGTAGTCCAGGCCATATGCGAGCCACCGCGAGGTATTAAGGCCGGCCTGGAGGTGGAAGCCAACCTGATTGATGTTGTTCAGGCCGGGGGTATTGAGGTCGGAAAAGCCGGTGTATAGGTCGAATCGTCCGACATAGGTCTGCTGCGCGCGGCAGAGTGGCGCGGCCAGGAGAAACGCGAGCGAGAGAACGCGACCGAGCTGTGACGGCAGGAGGCCGCGAAAAGTGATCTTCATGCTGATTCCTTCCATCGATTTTTGAACACCTGATTGTGCGGTGGGAAGATGCACGCTGGCAAGCGCGTGGAGGATCCTATCAAAGACTGCAACGCTGGCTGTGCAACCTGCAATCCTGTTGTCCGTTCTTCCGTGAGGCAGGTTCTGCGAGTCAACGCGAGCTAATTACAACCAGCCTTTGGCTCGGGCGATGCGTGCTGCGTCGGTCCGATTGGAAGCGCCAAGTTTCGAAATCGCTTCCGATAGTTAGTTGCGCACGGTGCCCTCGGACAGGCGGAGCTCAGCCGAGATTTCAGCCGAGCTTCGGCCGTCTCCGGCGCGCTGCAGGATCTGGCGCTCGCGATCGGTGAGCGGGTCCGGCTCGGCGCTCCAGGCCTCAGCCGCAAGACCCGGATCAATGACCCGAAGTCCGCCGTGGACGCGGCGAACGGCGTCAGCGAGCTCCGCTGCGGGGCGGTCCTTCAACAGGTATCCCCGGGCTCCGGCGTCGAGCGCACGTCGAAGGTATCCCGGACGGGCAAAGGTGGTGAGCACCACGGTCCGGACTGTTGGAAGGTGATCCTTGAGGAACTGCGCCACTTCCAGGCCGGTGCGGCCGGGCATCTCGATGTCCGTGACCAGCACGTCCGGGCGGTGCTTCTGGACGGCAGAGATCGCCTCCGGACCCGTGGCCGCGCGGGCAACCACGGTGATGTCGGGCTCAAGCTCGAGCAGCGCGGCAAGCGCACCGAGCACCATCGCCTGGTCTTCAGCAAGCACAACGCGGATCGGACTCATCATCGGGCGAACGCAGGTTCCGTGACTTCGGCAGGGTCTGCGCTCACCAGTTCACGCGTCGTAATGGAGGCGCCCGGGAGTTGAATCACGAGGCTCATGCCAGGTTCGGCGGTGGTGAAAGAGAGCAGGCCGCCAAGCGCTTCCACTCGCTCGCGCATGCCGCGCAGGCCATTGCCCTCACGCAGCGGAGTGGCGCCTGTTGCAATGTCGTTGTCGGCGAAGGCAAGGGTGTGGCCGCCCGTGGGTGTAGCGGCAAGATGAAGGTCACAGCGTGTCGCGCGAGCGTGGCGAATCACATTGGTCACCGCTTCGCGCACGGCCAGCGAGAGCACAGTTTCTGCAGCGGGCGAGAGCTGGAGATCTGCCGGCAAGTCGGCCGTGAGTGCGACGCCGGCCGTGGCAAGCGTGCCGCGTGCGTGATCGATCTCTGCTTGAAGACCACGGGCGCGATATCCGCCAATGGCCTCCCGGACCTCGGCAAGCGCCTTGCGCGCAGTTGCCTCCACGTCGGCGATCTCCTGCCGCGCGGCTGAGGCGCTGCTGTCCCCCTCGAAATTGCGCGCGAGCAGGCGGCCTGCGAGCTCTGACTTGAGCACGATCACTGAAAGCGTATGGCCCAGCACATCATGCATGTCACGGGCGATGCGCTCGCGCTCCGCCAGCGCTGCCAGCCGCTCGATCTCTTCGTGTGCCAGCGAAAGTCGAGCGTTGGCGCGCTTTCGCTGGCCAACGAAGATATTCGACGAACCAACCACGGCGATCAGGAAATACGCGATCCCGAGATTGATCCAGCTCTGATGCGCAAGCACGCCAACGGCCGTGAGGGCAATCGCCGCGCCCGCGAAACAGAAAAGGACCGTCGCTATGTCTTCGACAACAAACGGCAGAAAGGCCGTAGCCAGCGTCAGCAGCGATGCGGCGCCACCATTGAAGGAGAAGCCGACGAGCCCAAGAGCCACCATGGCGCCCAGAAGCCAAAGTTGATCCCGCGTCCGACGGGTGTGCACGAAGAGGATGTACACGCCGACGAACGGCACGAAGACCAGCGCGCAGCGGAGCCAGTAGCCGCGGTTGTTGCGCAACACCGGCTCGATAAAAAAGAACAGCGAATAGCTCAGCCAGATGTAGTCACTCGGGCTGGTCTTTTCGCAGCGTGCGCGCCACGTGTTGCTGTCTACCCCGGCCGGACTCGAATCGCGATCGTTCATGGCTTCAGGACCTCTGCTCAGCCCGCTGAAAGATGAGCCAGGCAATGCCAAGCATCAGCAGTGTAAAGCCCGCGAGCGCTTCCCAGTGTGTCGCGGCGTTGCCCGGCTGGCTATATGCGAATATGCCGAGCATCAGCTGGGCCAGGTGGTAGGTTGGCAGCGCCGGAGCGAGACTCTGGAGCCAGTGGGGCAGGGCGTTCAGCGGCATCCACAAACCCGAGCAAAAACTCATGGGCAGGTAGAGCAGGTTGATCACACCCGGCGTGGCGCTGGCCGGAACCAGGAGCGCCAGCACGAGGCCCATGGCGGCGAAGGGAACGGCGCCCGCGGCGGTGTACGCGAGCAGCCGGGCCGTCTCAGGCGCAGTCAGGTGGACGCCCGCGAGGGTCGTTCCGATGGTGCAGATGATGAGGCCAAACACCACCGCCGTAGAGCACTTCACGACAAGGTAGGCGGCCGGCGGCATCGGGCTCGAGCGCTTGAGGTCGAGCCAGCCGGCCGTGCGCTCGATCGACAGGCCGACGCCGATTCCGAACAACGCCGCGCCCACAACCCCGAAAGCGCTGTACCCGGCAAGCAGATATTTCGCAATCTGGAAAGATCCGTCCGCGGCACGCCGGTTGGCGACGCCAAACAGCAGATAGAACATGACGGGAAAGCCGATGGTGGCGAGCGAGAAAGTGCGCCGGCGCAACAGCTTGAGCAGCTCGTACTTAATCTCGCGCAAGAACAACGGAAATATCGGTGCGCGGCGGCGGGTACCAATGGGCAGAGCAACGGGGATGGTGGCCATGGGAGATCTCCTTGACACTCGTAGGTTGTGAAAATCTGTTCAGGGCAGGCGCTTCGGCGCACTCAGGATGGTCGGCGCACTCAGGATGGTCGAGACTGCGGTGCTTGCGTCGGTTCTGCGGTCAAGGCGAGGAACGCGTCTTCGAGGGCGGCTGGCAGAACCTCGAGATCAGACAGCGTCGCATCCCGCGCCAGCAGCGTACGCAGCAGCGCCTCGGGCTGGGTTGCGATCAGCGTCGTGGTCCCTGCTGTCTGCTCCACGTTGATCACTCCTTGCAGCCCTTGCATCTCCGCGATCGGCACAGCGGTTGAGAAGCGCAGCACACGGCCGGCGGCGGCGGACTTGATCTCCGCCGGCGTGCCCTGGCGAACAATCCGGCCGCGAGCGAGGACCACGATGCGCGACGCAAGCGCATCGGCCTCTTCGAGGTAATGCGTGGTCAGCAGGATGGTCTTGCCGCGTGAGGCGAGCGCGCGGATAGCTGCCCAGAGCGCGCGACGCGCTTCGATGTCCATGCCGACCGTAGGTTCATCAAGGAACAGAAGGTCGGGGTCGCCGGCCAGAGCGATCGCAAACAGCGTCCGTTGTTTCTGGCCGCCGGAAAGCGTGCCGAAGGGCTTGTCAAGAAACGCTTGCAGGCCGGCGATCCGCACAAGTTCGCTGACCGCCAGTGGCGCCGGGTAGTACGACCGGAACAGGTCGAGGTGCTCGCGCGGCGTCAGCATCTCGGGTGCCGTGCCGACCTGCAGCATTGCGCCTGTCCGGGTGCGATGCTCAGGATCGCGCGGATCCTGGCCGAACATGCGCGCGGTTCCAGAGGTCGGCGCAGTAAGGCCAAGCAGACAGCGCACCGCCGTCGACTTCCCCGCCCCGTTCGGTCCGAGCAGCGCAACAATTTCGCCCGGATGTAACGTCAGCGAAAGATGGTCGAGCGCCGTTTGGGTCGCGAAGCGCTTGGTCACATCGCGCAGTTCAGCCGCAGGCTGCGGAGAAAGGTGGCCGGCAACGGCAGAGCCGGGCAAAGAGTTTAGGGCGGCGGTGGCCATGAGCGGATCCTCCTCGCCTGAGCTTCGGCTCAGGCTTAGAAAGAGGATCGCGCGGTCGGAGGGCTACCCGTAGTGGCGCGCGTCAGGCATGTGAGGTGACAGATGTCACCCGGAGCAGGCCGAAACGCTTAGCGCCCGAGCTTACGGCAGGCCTCGTCAACCAGCTCCACCGTGCGGCAAATCGGCAGACCGACCACGTTGAAGTAGTCGCCCTCGATTCGCGGAATCCACCGGGCGGCATAACCCTGAATCCCGTACGCGCCGGCCTTATCCATCGGCTCGCCGGAAGCGAGATACCTCACCAGCTCGGTCCCGTCGATCACGTTGAACGTCACTTGAGTGATGACGACATCGGCAAAGCTCTCGTGCTCGGTAAGAACGCAGAGTCCCGTGAGCACCTGATGCGTTCGGCCGGAGAGCATCTCCAGCATGCGCCGCGCTTCGGTCTGATCGGACGGCTTGCCGAGGATTTCTCCCTGCGCGAGGACACAGGTGTCCGCACCGAGGACCATCAGCGGCTCGCTTGTCGCAGCAGCCCGGGTAAGCACGACGCGGCGCGCCCACACGGCCTGCGCCTTTGCCTCGGCGAGCCGAAGCACGTATGTGGCGGCGTCTTCATCAGGCGCGGGCACCTCGGGAACGTCGGCAGAATCGACCTCGAAGCGGAGGCCAGACTGCGCAAGCAGATCGCGGCGGCGCGGAGAAGCTGAGGCGAGAATGAGCATGTGGCTATGTGTCCTTTCGCGCGGATGCGCGGGCGCTAGACCGAGTTCGTACGCGGCTCCACACTGAGCGTAGTGCGCATCGCGTGGGTCTCGCCTGGGCCGAGCGTAAAGGCATCCGGGCCTGCGTTGGCCGTCTCGACACACAGCATGCCCAGCCAGCCTTCTGGCTCCATGTCTTTCAGACCACGGGTGAGCTCGGTCCATGGATTCCAAACGACGGTAGACCGCGAACCGCCCTTGGCTACGATGAGTCGACGATCGAGCACGGGATCTTCGACAACGCAGGTGGCTTCCGTGTTGAGGTACACGCGATCGGTAGCTCCGGTGAAGACGAGTGCGTCCGCAGTCTCCAGCTTCTCCTGCATGCCGTCCATCTTGTCCAGATAGCGCGCGCCAGCGAGACCGGAAAGTTTTACCTGTCGTACATCGCCGACTGCGAGATAGGTGTGCAGCGCCTCTTCAATAGCAACAGCTTGAGCGCCGGCGTTTGCCAGCGTCAGCTGCAGAGTCAGGGTGTTGCCGATTTTGACCTGGTAGGCGAGGCGGAGATCCGGGTAGCCGAACGAGCGGCTCATGTCCGTCGGCCCGAGCGTCAGCGTCAAATGCAACTCCTCGCCAACCAGCGCGGCAAATGCTAGCGTCCACGGCTCGGTGCGGGCGAACCCGTGCGAAGGTCCGGGCTTGCCGTCGGCACGGTTCTGCGTATCCGGTCCGAACCACGGCGCAATCACGGGGACGCCGCCGCGGATCGCCTTCCCGTGCGCGAACTCCGACCGACGGCTCAAGAAAAGAACGGGCTGCTGGCCGGTTGGTTGCCAGTGTGTCAGGTGCGCTCCTTGCAGGTAGAGGGTCGCCGTGGCTGCCGGCGTTGTCATCTCGGCGCGCATGAGACCGTTTTGCTCCGCAAACTGGAGCACACCAGGAATGCCGAAATTCTGTTCGAGGTCGTCAAGTTCCATCACTCGCTCCAGTGTAGCTTCAGTCCACGCTGAGTCGTGTTCTCGCGGGATTGGGGATCGAGGGGAGCCGCGCGACGATCTGCATCCTACAGGAGAGTGAGGTATCCGAAGTGATTGAGGCGCTGTTATGTGACATCGACGGAACTCTGGTGCAGAGCAATTGGCTCCATGCTTCGGCATGGAAGGATGCATTCGCCGCGATGGGGATCGAAGTGGAGCAGGAGGACGTTCGCCGCCAGATCGGCAAAGGCGGCGACGAGCTGATTCCGGTGTTTGTGCCGTGGTGGCGGCGATCAGCCGTGGAAGAGCCTCTCAAGGCCTATCGCAAGTTCCTGTTTCACGCCGACTACCTCGCCGAGGTCAAGCCGCTGCCCAAGGCGCGCGAGTTTCTGGCGAAGCTGAAGGACCGAGGCATCCGGCTGGCGCTGGCGAGTTCGGCCGACAAACAGGATCTTGAGATTTACAAGAAGCTCGTCGGCATGGAAGACCTGGTCGACAAATCGACCTCATCGGACGACGCCAAGGAGGCCAAACCGCATCCGGACATCTTCCAGGTCGCCATGAAGAAGCTGGGGCTCCCGCCCGAGAAGGTGCTGGCGCTGGGCGACACACCGTACGACGCGGAGGCCGCGGGCAAGGCGGGCGTCGGCACGATTGGTGTCGAGAGTGGCGGATGGTCGCATGCTGAGTTGCTGGAAGCTGGCTGCATCGAGGTTTGGAAAGACGTGGCAGACCTTTTGGAGCACTTCGATGAGAGCGTGCTCACTCGATGGAAGAATCGTTGATCGTTGATCGTGGGTACGTCACGGTCAGCCCACGATGGGCTCAGCTGATGAGTCGACGGGTTCATTGGGGTAGTGACGCTGGCCGTAACGGCAGAACCTGAGCAGCGGGCATTGCGGACACCTCGGGTTCTCGAAAGTGCAGAGCGTCTGGCCGTGCAGCTTGATCAGGGAGTGATGTTCCTGGCACATGTCCGCATCCCAGGTTTCCGGAACCTGCCGCATCAGTAACTCCTCTGTCCGCCGAGCATCAGCGCGCGGCGTCAGGCCAACACGGTGCGCGACGCGGAGGTGGTGTGAGTTCATCACCAGCGCTTTGCGGCGCAGCGTGGAGAAGTTGACCACCTCGGCCGAGACCATAGGACCGGCTCCGGGGAACTGCTCGATCCAGGAGCGAATCTTGTCGGTGCGGTACTTCGCGAGGAACTCGAGGGACAGTTCGCCGACGCGGGCGGTGATCTCGGTGAGGGCGAGCTTCAGGCGAGGAGCTTTTTCCTCCGGGAAGGTCACCATCTGGATCGTCACTTCGATCTCGGCAACAGAGGCGTCGCGCAGGTTTTCCCAGGTGGTGAAGCGCTCGCGCAGGGCAGCGATCGCAGCATAGGTCGCTTCGGTGCGCGTGCGTGCAGCGAGTACGGAATAGATGAACTGCGACAGCGGATCCCAGCGCTCACGCAGAGGCAGATCTCCGTAATAGCCGAGCAAAAGGCGGTGAACATGCGGAAGGCGATCCGGGTCGGCGGGCGGCGTTGGCGGCGGGATGTGAGCGTCGGGGAAGAGGAAAGAGGTCATCAGCTAAGGCCTGGATCCGGTCGCGTGGGAAGTGATTAAGTGGAAGCGAGCCGGAAAGGTCTCCGGCTCGCGTGTGTTTCCGGTCGACGAGAGGCTTAGTTCTCGACGGACTTGTACTCGGCAAGGACCTGCTGGGCAGGAGCGTCGAGGACGAGCTTGCCGCCGTCGATCGAGACGATGTGCTCAAGCTTGATGTAGTGGTGCTGGCCGTGCGCGTTGGGATCGTTCTTGGTCAGCTTGATGCCGACGTTGTCGACCAGGCCGATGTGCTGACCGTCTGAACCGACGACTTCCATGTGCTCTTCAATCTTGGTTGTGTCTACCATCTGTGTTGCTCCTGAGTTCAAGCGTTGATCTACAAGTGGTGCGATGGCCGAAAGGGGACTGCTGTTGTGTCGTGTGTGCAGGCTTTGATCTGGGGTGAAAGATCGACGATGTTAGTTGCGAGTGGTGCCGAGCTGCGGGCCGGTGGAGGTGTGGAGGCCCCAGGCCATGCGCGGGGTGTTGTGGGCGAGGCCGGCCTGACCGTCGGGGCCGAGCAGGATGATGCCGCCGTGGCCACCGAGGCGGGTGAAGAGGTAGCTGATGGCGGCGGATGCGGCTTGTTGCGGGGTGGAACCGGAGGCGACGCGGTCGACAGCCCACTTGCCGAGGACGAGTTTCATGATGGGCTCGCCCCAGCCGGTGAGGGAGACGGCGGCGGACTGGTTGTCGGCGTAGCAGCCGGAGCCGATGAGGGAGGAGTCACCGACGCGTCCGGGGGCTTTCGAGAGGGTTCCGCCGGTGGAGGTTCCGGCGGCGAGGTTGCCGTGGGTGTCGAGGGCGACGGCGCCGACGGTGTCGTGGGAGTGGAGGGTGGGATCGAAGGGGCGGAGCTCGGGAGGCAGGCTGTCGTTGACCTCGGTCTCGAGGGCAGTCTCGGTG
>CAXUCK010000041.1:0-14187 GCA_964249375.1 uncultured Acidobacteriaceae bacterium | reverse complement strand
GGAGTGGGCTCTGCGACGCGAGCAAAGATGCTGGATCGACTGGTCAACGAGGGGTCCGGGATGCTTCGGGCGCAGTGGGAGGGAGGTGTGGAAGCAAGAAATCGGGGTTGGCTTGCAAGTGTCTCAGAGCCAGGCGGGCGGCCTCCTGCTGTGCTTCTTTCTTGGAGCCTGCTTCGGAACTGCCGAGGGAGTTGGATAGGAATGGGGAGTCAGGCAGGTGAAGACGAACTTCGACGCAAAAACGCCGACAGTGGTCAGGGCCAGTCTCCCCGGCGAGGACGTACTGCGGTTGGCCAGCGCCACGGGCCTGAAGAAACTCCTGCAAGGCAGACTTGAAATCGCCGGTAGCGCCCGTGAAGGTTCCGCCATTGGCGAGCGCTTCGTGCAGGAAGGGCAAGGCTGGCTCGATTACCTGGTGGGTGATAAAGCCCTGGGTGACAGCGAGACCAGCGTCAAGATAGAGCGCGGCAATCACTGCCTCGACGGCGTCCGCCAGCAGAGCGGGCTTTTGACGGCCGCCGCTCGCCTCTTCGCCGCGACCGAGACGCAGGTGGGTGCCGAGGTCCATCGTTGCTGCGACTTCCGCGAGGTGGCGGCGACTAACAAGGGAGGCGCGGAGCCGGGTGAGTTCGCCTTCGTGCGAACGGGGAAAGCGCCTGACGAGGTCCTGCGCCACGACGAACCCGAGGACAGCGTCGCCGAGGAACTCGAGCTGCTCATTGTCTGTCGAAGGATCGTGAGTGGAGTTGGGTGTGCTTTCGTATGTGTAGGAGCGATGGGTGAGAGCGCGCTCGAGCAGAGCTGGGTCAGCAAAGATGTGACCAAGTAGGGCTTCAGGAGTCTGCTTCGGGGCAGGCTTCCCGGAACTTTTCGGCGCTGGCGATCGGCTGGGTGTCATGGGTCAACGATGAGGTGAAGCGGATGGCGGCTGTGGGATGGGCTCGGGCTGATAACTCTCCTTCTCGGCTTTTCCGCTGGGATCTAGCGGTGTGTCGGCGTCGTCAGCGGAAGCGGTTTGCGCGGCTACCGGGGATTCGCGCTTGGGAAGAGCGAAGGGAGCGTGCAGGCCTTTTTCGGCGGCGGCACGGCTGTCGGTCGGGAGTTCGGGAACGGCGAGCGCAGCCTTGTACTGCTCAATCGCGCGCTTTCGGTCGGGAGCAGTGTCGTAAAGGCGGCCGAGGTAGACGTGGGACCAAGCGAGGGTGCGCGCGTCGTGGCCGGCAGCGAGAGCAGCCTGAAATTGTGCCATTGCCTCGTCGGGCTGGCGCTGGAGCAGGTGGATGCGCGCCAGGATGTAGTGCGCGGTGGCATGGTCGCCAGCCGGATCTGCAAGGGATTTTTCGGCAATCTGCTCGGCGGTGGCCGGGTCCCCCTCCAACATCTTCATCTCGCCCAACTGAGGGCGGGTGGGCTGCGGGGCGTTGTGGCGGACAATGTCGTGGGTCGGGGCTGGGAGGAAGACGATGTCCCGGTCGACGCGGCGCTCGCGATCGACGTCCATGCCGTACACCATCTGACCGATGTCGTCCTTCAAGCTGACACCGTCCTTTTCCATGAGAATGAGCTGACGGTAGAAGTAGTCGGTAAGCACCCAGCCCTGGCGCATGTCCAGATCAACAGAGCGGCGGCGGACGGCTTCGGACTGGCGTTCGTAAAGGCTTACGGCAGCCTCGTACCCGGTGGCCTCGAGGCGTTGACGGTTACTGTCGGTGGGGTGCTGCGGTTTCGTGACGCCGGTGTCCATCGTGCGAGCTTCGATCGCCTTAATGAGGCACTCGGTGAGGAGCGAGACAATGTCAGATTTGTAGGTGAAGTCGAGCGGAGCGTTTTGCACGGTTTTAAGCAGCGGCAGCAAGCGCTCCATGGCCGAGGCGCGAGCGTAGACCAGCGGTTCAACTTCGTAGTGGAGATAGGTATGCCGAATCTTATTCAGGTGCATGCTGTTTGGGTCTGAAGATGGGGAGACGACGATGACGTAGTCATTGCCGTAGATGCGCGCGTTCACGGTAGACGGGGCGAGCATTGGCTCGAGCAGCGCGAGGAAGCGACGGCCGTCATAAGACGAGACGGGAAGGTGGAGGTAGATGTTGGTGTTGAGGATCATCTGCGTGAGCGGGTCATGCAGGTGGGCCGTGAGAGCTTCGTAGTCGACGCGGTGCCCGACCCAGAGAGCATGCAGATGGGCCTGATCGACGAAGGTGCGCAGGCGAGGAAGGATGTTGACGACTTGGGTCGCATCGGGGGGCAGCTCGGTCTCGTCGGCGATCGGGATCAAGCCAGGTGCAGGGCCGAGGTAAAGCGCCAGTGAAACGTACTGGGCGATGTTTAGGCCAGAATCACCGAGGGTGTGTTCCCGAATGTACTGGCAGACCGACTCGCGAGCAGCCCGGGGCTCGGGTGCAGCGGTGAGTTCGTCAACCTGCGCCCGGATTTGTTGCCGAACCGCTGCGGAACTGACGAGGTCCGTGTCGTAACCGCAAGCATTGAGGGTCACGGCGAGATCGAAAAGCGGTTCACTGGTCTCGAGGGTGATGGGTGAGCCGGCTGCATCTGCCTGAGCGATGCGCGGAGCGGTTCCGCTTGACTGAGGCCGTCCGGGATTCGGCGATCGGTCGGTACTGCTGGACGAGGAAGACGAGGGCAGATCCTGAGCGACTGCGCAGCCCAAGGAAACCTGCCAGGCAAGTTCCAGGACTGTAACTGCGCATAGGAGCGAGATGCACTTCGAGAGGGGGTGGGAACAGATCACGCTGGGGATTGGACGCACCCGTGAAGTGTAGAGGAGCGCTTAGGGCCTATGCAACGCTTGAGGAGGGCTCAAGCATGGACGGAGACACCGGAAAAGGTGAGGACAACACGACCGCGAGTGGGTGCGCCAAAGGCGCTTGCCGGCTCGAAGACGCTTTCGAGTAGCTGACCGGTAATCTGCCGGCGGGTCGCCTCGTCCTCCGGGCCGGAGACGATGGTGTAGTCGTAGACCTCGCCATGGCTGTTGATCAGGGCGTCTACAACGATCGTTGCGTCATGCCCGGTGATGATGGGGCGCTGCCGCTCGACCGAGTAGGCGTAGTGAGGGCTGGTGAGAGCACCGAGCGGCTCGTCGTTGGCCATGACGGGCTCGGGAACAGCAACAAAACCGAGCAGGAGGGCCACACTGCCTATAAGTACGAGAGCGCCGGCCAGACCGGCTGACGCCGGGAGCACCAGCGGGCGAAGCGCATTCTGCCAAAGCAGGCTAAAGGACTCACGAAACCGGTCTACGATGCTTGTACTGGTGCGCAGGCGCTCATGGGAAATGGCGAGCCGCAAGCGCATCCCGAGATCGGCGGGCGGCCGGACAGTCCCGAGCGAGGCCAGGCTCTGTTGTACGGTCCGGAGTGACGAAAACTCTGCGGCGCAAGCGATACAGGTATGCAAGTGAGAGGAGATCTCCTGCATCTCATGGCCGCTAACGGCGCCGTCGAGGTACAGGGAGAAGCGCTCGCGAAGGTCGGAGCAAGCCATACGCGATCTCACGCGGACCTCCTTGCCGGCGCGGTCCTGAGCGTAGCAATAGGGACGGATGCGGAGGGAGGTTTCGGTGCAGAGGCTTCAAGCAGAATGCGGAGCGCGTTTCGTCCACGCGTGAGCCGACTTTTGATGGTGCCGAGATTGATCTGCAGGATTTCGGCGATCTCTTCGTAGGCAAACCCTTCTACCTCGCGCAGGACGACCACGCTGCGATAGCTTTCCGGGATTTGTCTTAAGGCATCTTCGACGCGAGCGCGCAATTCGGCTTGGACGGCGTGATCGTAGGGACTCTGGCCACGGTCGGCTAACAGGCTTGCGAGCGAGGGAATGTCGTCGCCCTCTGAAGAGAGGGGCGTATCGATCGTCAGCTCTTGCCGTTTGTGCCGACTCCACCAGCGGCGCTGATTGGATGCTTCATTTAAAGCAATACGGTAGAGCCAGGTACGAAGGGAGGAGCCGCCGTGGAAAGACCGAATGGAGCGGAAAACTTTAAGAAACACATCTTGGGTGATGTCTGCGGCGTCAGCTGGGTCGTTGATACTGCGGGCAATCAGCGAATACAAAGGCTGGTGATATTGAGCGATGAGCACGGCGAAAGCCTCTTCGGAGCCGGCTTTCAGCTCGGCCACTAACGTGGCGTCTTCCGTTCCGATCCCGATCGCGCTCGCCAGATTGCCCACTGCTGTTCCCGCCTGCATTCGGGTTCTCCTACATTAGATCGTCAAGCGAATCGCTGGCAAGAAACGAGTGAACAACTGCGCCGCCGGCGGCCGAGTGCTCGCTCACTCTGTTCTACTTTGACACCGGGGCTTGGGCGTTTTGTTCCCGCCGGATTGACGGAAGTGCCCCGAGGACCGCAGAATAAAGGTGTCCTTCCCCTAAGAGTGGGCCTGTGGCGCAGCTGGGAGCGCGCTTCCATGGCATGGAAGAGGTCATCGGTTCGATCCCGATCAGGTCCACCAACTAATCCCTAAAACCCAATCGTTTTGTGCGAGCAGCCGCCTTCATTCCGGAGCGGTCGATGTCATTTGGTGCAGAATCCAAACAACCGAACCCAACTTTGTGTAGGCGGATCGCAGAATCGAAAGGACACTCGTGAACGTGATTGAGAGTGCTTCGGTGATACATGCGCCCCTTTTTGGGCCCGGCGGTAAGAAGGTCCTTCCCGCGCGCGCCGCGTCCCTCTTCGTTCATGGGGCGTTCGTCGTTGTCGTGCTGTTCGCCTTGACATCGTATTCTCAGCAGAGCAATGTCCAAAACTCCCCATGCCCAGACCGACCGCGACCTCCTCCGCCGGATCGAGCACTCCGCCGGCCACCGTGCCGGGTATAAGCAACTCGTGCGCGAACTCGGCCTAGGCGGCGGCCACGAGCGCCGGTTGCTGCGCGAGCAACTCGCCCGCATCACCGATCGAGGCGAGTTGGTCATGGTAGAGGACGAACTCTGGGCTCTCCCAACTGCCGTTCCCAATCTCACCAGCCGCCCCAAAGCCACTGCGACCCAACCCAGTTCGCAAAGCTCCCGCGCTACCCGCGACCGTCTCGTTGCCGGGCGCCTCGATCTTCACCGGGATGGCTACGGCTTCGTTCGGCCAAACGGATCGACCTCCCGTGAAGACGACCTTTTCATTCCGCCTACGGAGCTTAACGGCGCCATGCAGGGCGATGAAGTACTCGTCGATGAAGCCCCACTCGGCCGGGACGGACGTCACTCCGGCCGTATCCTGCGCGTGCTGACGCGGCGTAATCCCACCGTCGTAGGCATTTTCCACTACGCCCGCTCGCACCGGAAACGCCAAGCAAATTGGCTCGATGGCGGACTCGGACATACGCTGATCCGGGGCAACTACGTCACTCCCCTTGACGAGCGCATTGGTGCCCCGATTCTGATCCCCGACGGGGCCGAACTCCTTCCCGTCACCCGCGAAAGCTCCAACCGCACTTTCGGTGACGAGGCCCTCTCCACACGCTCATCTTGGAGCCTTGACGCCGACCCGAGCGCCCCCCTTGAAGGCTTAGCCGTGGACGTCGAAATTACCGATTTCCCCCAGCCGGGCCGCCCAGCCAAAGGGCGTCTTCTTGAGATTCTCGGACCGCCCGATGCCTTCGGCGTCGATGTGGAAATCATCATCCGTAAGCACCACCTGCCGCACGTTTTCCCGGCAAATGTTCTCGCCGAAGCCAGCGCCTCCGCCGCGCAGACCGTCGACGCCCTCGATCCAGCTGAGCTTGCCCGTCGGCATGACTTCCGCCATCTGAACATCATCACCATCGATGGTGAAACCGCCCGTGATTTCGACGACGCCGTTGTTGTGCGCGACCTCCCGAACGGCAATTCAGAGCTTCAGGTCCATATCGCGGATGTCAGCCACTACGTTCGCCCGGGGACGGCGCTTGATCTTGAAGCTCGCCTCCGGGGCACCTCCGTGTACTTTCCCGATCGCGCCGTGCCTATGCTGCCGCCAGAACTTTCGGGCGGCATCTGCTCGCTTCGCCCGAACGAACACCGCCTTGTCCAAAGCTGCCTGATGGAGATCGACGCCCGCGGCGAGATCATTGGCTTCGAGGTCTGTGAAGGCATCATCCGCTCCGCCGAACGCATGACCTACACCAACGTGCAGCACATCTTGAACGCGGGAGCCGATTTTACGGGCGAGAGTGCGACCGAAACCGACAAGACCGTTCGCGCCGCGTTTTCGAGCCTCGCCCCCGACATTGACCGCATGCTTGCCCTTGCCCTTCGCCTTAACGCAAAACGAAAGCGCCGTGGATCCATCGACTTCGACCTGCCCGAGCCGGTGGTGCAGTTCGACCCGCAGGGCAACATGGCTGCCATCGTTCGCTCCGAGCGCGGGTGGGCCCACCGCCTGATTGAAGAATTCATGCTCTCCGCCAACGAGTGCGTTGCCACTTGGATCGAGCGCCAGGGCGTTCCGTCGATCTACCGTATTCACGAGATGCCCGACCCCAAACGCATCGTCGATTTCGAGGAAACCGCGGCAGGCTTCGGCTTCTCGCTCGGTATAGGCTCACTTCCAGTTCGCAAGCTCACCATGAAGTCCGATCGCCGCGAGACCCGTCGCAATTCCGCGGACGGCCGCTCTTCCCGCGCTCCACAGCAGCATGAAATCGCGGAGCGCATCCCTGTCACACCGCAGATGTATCAGCGCCTGACCGAGAAGATCGCTGGCACCCCCGAAGAACGCATCCTCGCCTATCTCATGCTTCGCTCGCTCAAGCAGGCCCGCTACGCGGAAAAGAACGAGGGTCACTTCGCGCTCGCCAGTCCCACCTACACGCACTTCACGTCACCGATCCGCCGCTACCCCGACCTCATCGTGCACCGCATTTTGCGTGATCTCCTCGACGGGGGAGCCGACCCACGCGGAGCCGCAATTCACTCCTCGGACTGGCAGCCCTGGCAAGCCGAACTCGACGCCCGGAAAGGTGGACACCGCACCGGCACAAAAGCTAGGGCAGGGAATCGCAACCCCGCTGAGGACGACGCTGGCCCTATCCCGCGCTCCGAACTCGAAGCCATTGCAGTCGAGTCCTCGCAGGCCGAACGTCGCGCCGACGATGCCGAGCGCGAACTCATCGAGTGGAAAAAGATCAAGTTCATGCAGGACCGCGTCGGGGAAGACTTCCCGGGCATCATTCTTTCCTGCACCAAGTACGGCTTTTTCGTTGAGCTCGCCGACCTCTTTATTGAAGGCATCGTTCCCATCGCCTCGCTCAGCAGCTTCGGCGCCAAAGATTACCGGGATGACGACCGCTATGTGTTTCGCGACACCGACCGATCGATTGTCGGTCAGCGCTCCGGTCGCGTTTTCCGCATCGGCCAACCCGTCCGCGTCCTGCTCGACCGCATTGATCGCCAGCAGCGCCGCCTCCAGTTCTCTCTTCTCGAAGCCCCTGCCTCAGACCCGCGAAGCGCAACCGGTTCAGGATCGCTCCGCCGTCGCAAGAATGCAGTCGAAGGGTCGGACAACCGTCGCGGAAAACAAAAGCAGCGTGCAAAAGGGAAGCGTCTCGGAAAGAAAGCGAAAAAGGGCAAACGCCCGGGCGCTTGACGAGTTCTCGACGAGCTTCACACTGCAGTACGTGTGGTGCCGGACCGGACCACACGGCTCAGTGTGAACTAGGTTATGTGTTTCGGGTCCCGGACTGTGCAGCGTCGTCAAACCCGAAGAAAGATCCGTTTGCGATAGAGCGGCAGAAGCAACAGGAGGTTAACGACAACAATCGCGAGGGCGTACGCGAGCGACGCGGGTCGAGGTGGGAGCCAGGTCGCAAAGAGATGCGCGTTCCCCCAGGCATGGAGGTTTTGCGGGCCAACATGGATGCGGTCAAGCATGGTGGTAAGGACGCCGGAAATGGTGAAAGCGAGGATGGCGTTGGTACCCAGGATGAGGGCCGGGAGCGTCCACGCAACCCATTTGCAGATGTCGACGATGGCGTACAGGAAAGCAAAGGTCGTTAGGGCGAAGCCGCCGGAGAGAAGCGCGAAGGAAGGTGTCCAGATCTTCTTGATCAGCGGCATTACGGGACTGAGGGAGAAGCCGAGAAGAAAGACAGCAATGCCCGCAACGGCGAGGACGACCGCCTTGCGTTTGGGGGCGACTCCGGGCGCACGGAGAAGTTCGCCGGCAAGCACGCCAAACAAGAGGGTCGCAAGTGCGGGAATCGTGGAGAGGAGGCCCTCCGGGTCGAAGGTGACGCCAACGCCAGGAGTGGTGCCCCAGGGCCACATGTGAGCGGTGGTAAAGACGCGGCGGTCGAGGTAGGCGGGCAGCGACCGAAGCGTGTCCAGGTGTCCAGGGCCGTAGCCGGGGACAGGGATACGGGTTATGGCCACCCAATAGGCGGCAAGCAGGGCACCGCTGGTCGCGGTGAGGATCGCGGCTCGGCGGCGGGGGCTTGGTGGCAGGATGAGGTAAAGGAGTGAGCCGGAGACATAACAGATAGCGATGCGTTGCAGCACGCCGGGCACGCGCACCGTGGCGAGGTGGAAATCAGGAAATGCATTCAGGACGAGGCCGATAAGGAGAATGAGTCCGCTGCGGCGGAGCACGTGAAAAAACAGGTGTCGGCGGGTTGTCCCGCGGGCCAGGCGGCTCGCGAACGAGAGGGTAAGCGCAAGGCCGACGGTCACAAGGAAGGTGGGAAAGATCATGTCCGTCGCGGTTGCTCCCTGCCAGCTGGCGTGCAGCAGTTGCGGGTAGACATGGGCGTAAGTGCCGGGGTCGGTGACCAGAATCATGGCTGCGACAGTGAGACCGCGAAGGGTGTCGAGGGACGTAAGCCGAGTTTGCGGGTTCGTGTTGGCCATGGTTTCTTCAGAGCTATCAGAACACGGGGCTGAGTCGGTTCGAAACGCTCGGGAGTCGATTACGTCAGACTCGTGCTGCTTCCAGGTTCCGCGTTGTCCGATCCCGTGACGGCGTAAAGAATGCGCTCGAGAGCTTCGGTGTAAGCGCGGTTACTCAGGTGACGCTCGAACTCCAACCGGGAACGCCGGGCGGCATCGAGGTAACGGCTCCGGTCGAGAAAGAGGGAAGCAATCCAGTCTGCGTATTCAGTCGCCGGCGCCTCTAGCGGAAGAGCGATGCCAACCTCGGGCGTGACCACGGAGGTGACACCACCGACATCGCTGGCAGCCACGGGCAGGCCGAAGGCGGCAGCTTCGTTAAAAACGATTCCCTGCGCTTCTCCGCGAGACGGCATCACGAAGAAGTTGCTGGATGCATAGAGCTCGTTCAGTTTCGCCGCCTGTTCCAAGTGATCCTTCCTGAGAAGGCCATGAACGTTGACGAAGTCTGGAAGACCCGCCGGGCTGCAGCCAACGATGTCGAGCTGCGTCGAAATTCCACGGGCGTTCAGGTTTGCCGCGATGGCAACAGCAAGAGGCCCACCCTTGCGCTCGAACTCCCTTCCGACGAAGAGAAGATGACACGTGACTTCAGAGCGCGCACTGATGGCGCGTTCGACGAGTTCGGCGGGCGGATCCTCGATGAAGTTCGCTCCAAATGGAAGGATGTGTACCCGCCCGGGATCCATGCCGAAGTCCGCGATTGCCCGATTCGCCGCCCAGGCGGACGTCATCACCAGGTGAAGATTCTTGCGCGTGAAAGCTACGCGATCCAGCGTTTGGCCGCCGCGCAAGGTCACGGCGGCCTGCCGTTCAGCAGAAAAATACGGGTAGAGTTCCACCACCTGGGCCCAGGTCGCATCGAGCAGGAGGAGAATGGGTATTTCGGTTTTCAGATAAGCGGCGCAGCTGGTTGAGACCGTCAGTACGGCATCAGCGTCACGAACGCGGCCGAGCCGCCGTCCTCCTAGCTTCGTAAACAGACGGTTGACCGGAACATGACGATCGGCAATGTAGTGGCGCTTGCCTAAACGTCGGTACGCATGCCAGTGCAGGCCGGAAATCAATCTCCGGATTCTCGGCAGCACCTCGCCAAGGGAGGTGACTCGATGACCCGCGGCGCGCAGCCCATAAATAATGTGATGCGTAGTACCTGACCAGAAAGTCTTCTCCTCTGGATCACCGCGGAAGTCGAAAAACACTAAGTTGAGACTCACCCTGAATTCCTTCCCTCGCATGCGGCAGCGGCGCATGGCATACTCGGTTCCCGCAGACAGGTTAAGTGTGCCATGCACGAGGTCCGGACCGAAGCCCAGAGTCGCGCTACAGCACGCGGGAGTGGCGGTAGCCGGCTAGGTCGAGAGCGGTCAGAAGCTCAGTGAGTTGTTCGTGGCCGCGAGTTTCCATGGTGACATCGATGACGGTGTCGCCGAGGTTGACGCCGTAGTAGGCGCGGTTGTGGAGGGTATCGACAATGTTGGCGCGGTAGTCGGCGATGAGTTTGGTCAGGTCAGCAAGGGCTCCGGGGCGATCAAGCAGATGAACGCGGAGGCGGACGCGGCGGCCGTCCTGGACGAGTCCGCGCTCGATAATGCGGGAAAGCAGAGTAACGTCGATGTTGCCCCCGCAGACAAGAACGGCAGTGTGGGCTCCAGGCAGAACGAGGGCGGCGGCGCGGTCTTGGAGAAGCGCGGCAAGGGCGGCGGCACCGGCCCCCTCGGCAAGAGTCTTCTCGCGCTCGAGCAGGAGAAGGATCGCGGAGGCGATCTCGTCTTCGTCGACCGTGACGATCTGGTCGACGTAGCGCTCTACGACTGGAAAGGTCACACTGCCGGCGCGGCGGACTGCGATGCCGTCCGCAATCGTGGTGGCGGGTGGGATGGTGACGGGGTGATGAATCTGGATTGCCTCGGACATGGAGGGAAGGCGGGAGGTTTGGACCCCAACAATTTTCACCCCAGGGCGGGATTCTTTGATTGCGCAAGCGATACCACCGATGAGGCCGCCACCGCCGATCGGCACGATCACGGCGTCGAGCTGCGGAAGCTGCTCGAGCAGTTCGAGTCCGATGGTCCCCTGTCCTGCCATCACGTCTAGGTCGTCGAAGGGGTGGATGAAAGTCATGCCGCGCTCGTGGCAGATCCGGGTGGCTTCCTCGCAGGCCTCGTCGTAGTTGGCGCCGTGCAATAGAACTTCTGCGCCAAAGCTTCGCGTGGCGGTGACTTTGACAAGTGGAGTTTGCTGCGGCATGACGATCAGGGCCGGGATCCCGCGCTTCGTGGCGTGATAGGACACTCCCTGGGCGTGGTTGCCGGCGCTTGCCGCGACCACGCCGCGCCTGGCTTCCTCGTCGGTAAGCAAGGCGATACGGTTGAGCGCGCCACGCTCTTTGAACGAGCCAGTCATTTGCAGATTCTCTAATTTCAGGTAGACATGGCGGCTGGTCAGCGCAGACAAGTGCTCGGAGCGGGAGCAGGGAGAGAGGTAGACGTGGTCACGGATGCGGTCGCGGGCGGCGAGAACGTTCGCAAGCGAAAGGGCGAGCGGCGGCGCTTTGGTGTCAGTGGGGGACATGAGCAAGCATTCAGCTTAACGAATTGGCGGCAAGGTGTGTCGGGTTGTTTGCACGACAGTTTTTGTCGACGAGTGCGGATTGCGGGCTAAAGGCGGTCGACCCAAGGAGCCAGCCGCTACCTGACAAATAAAGCGGAGCAGAAAGAGCGGTGCACCTGGACGCTGGATCAGCGTCTCCGGTGAGGGTAATGGTGCCTCTTTCGCTGGCACAGGATGGTGCACTGCCGATTCCGTGAAGCAGGCGGTACCCGTCTAGCCTTTTTGAATCGGGATTGGTTCCGTCTTAATTCCCAACGTGTCGCCGGGGCGGAAGCGGAAGCGGTTCGCGCGGGTGAACTCCTCGCGCAGCTCGGGCGTGCGTAGGTTTTCGCGCAGGTGAGCCAGCTCCTGCTCATAGGCATAAAGCGTCTCAGCGATAAGGTCGGTGTTGGTGAGGGCGACATCGCGCCACATGGAATATGGGCTCGCGCCGAGACGGGTGGTTTCACGGAGCGCTCGACCGCCGATGCTACTAATGTCGGCGAGGGTTTCGGGATCGTTCGTGAAGCGAGCTTCAAGCAGGGCGGCGAGAGCCGTGGAGAGCATCTGAGGCAGGTGCGAAATCCATGCGCAGAGCTCGTCGTGGTGGATCGGGGTAAGGTCGCGGGTGCGCGCGCCAAACTCTACAACCAGCCTGCGCCAGGTTTGTTCCAAACCTGTCTTTTCCGCCGTAATCGGGGTGAAGAGCCACGTCGCACCATAAAAGAGATTCGCTTCCGCAAGCTCTGGGCCGGAACGTTCTTTGCCAGCCATAGGATGCCCGGGGAGAAAGCGAGCGCGGCCCGGAGTGTTGTAGCCCAGACGAACCGCGGCGTCGGCGATCGAGCGCTTCGTAGAGCCTACGTCAGTGAGCAGGGTATCTTCGCCGCAGTGCGGCGCGAGGAGCTCCATCCAGTCAAGGGTCGAGAGGACGGGGCCCGCGAGGACCACGATGCCGGGCTCCAGAGTCTGGGGGGATGGACGAGTTGCCAGGGCGGTGCTGATGGCTCCAGTAGCTAGGGCCGTGTCAAGAGCCGTGCCGAGGTGATCCCAGCCGTGAATCTCCCCGGTGTACCCGGTGGCGCGGAGGGCGAGGCCGACAGAGGCGCCAATGAGGCCTGTGCCGAGGATAGTGACGCTCTGGAGCATGCCTTAGGGTAGAACGGAGGCGCGTTTCGGGTTGACCGAGAAGATAATTTGAGGTCGATCGCTCCGCACAATCCCAACGATCCTTAGTCACCGCCGGTCAACTCGCCGGGAAGAGATTCACCAAAGCTCTTCTTCCAACGTCTGCAACATATCTCCCATCGCTTTGTCGTGTATCGTACAGACAAGTAAGTCGAAACCCCGTCTATTGCCAGACGCCCGTAACAAACGATCCATAACCGCACCGCGTGTTACCCCGGCCGCTTCCGTCCACCAGACTGCGCAGCCCCTCCGGGAAAATGGATCCCCGCTCACCGCACATCTGAGCCCCCGCGCTGATCCGCTCGACCACACGCAGCACGGAGCAGACCCATGGCTGTACATCTTATCAACCCCTCCGACAGCGCCTTCGGCACCGCCGTCATCACGCCTCGCTGGCTCTATGTGCTCGCCGCCGCCACCCCCAAAGACTTTGGCGAGCCAATCATCGTGGACGAAACCCTCGAATCGCTGGATCCCGAAACCATCCAGCCCGGCGACTACGTCGGCATCGGCATCCACACCGGAAACGCCCTCCGCGGCTACGCCGTCGGTCGTATCGCCCACGCCCGCGGCGCCCACGTCATCTTCGGCGGCATCCACTCCACCCTCTATCCCGACGAGCCCTTCGCCCGCGGCTGCGCCGAAACCGTCGTCCGCGGCGACGGCGACATCGCCTGGGGACAGGCCCTGCGCGGCGTCCGCTCCGGCTCGCCGGAGCACATCTACGAAGGCGGCCGCATCGACGCCGACCACTTCCTGCCCGCGCGCTGGGATCTCCTTCCCCCCGACAAGTACATGTGGGCCTCCGTCCAGACCATCCGCGGCTGCCCCAAGCACTGCTCCTTCTGCTCCGTCTGGCGCACCGACGGCCAAAAACCCCGGCAGCGCGGCGTCGAAGCCGTCGTCCGCGAGATCGTCGAGCTCCGCCGCCAGGGCTTCAAGTTCATCGCCCTCGCCGACGACAACTTCTACCCCGTCACCCTCACCGATCTTAAAAACGCCCGGGTCCAGGGCAACACCGAAAAGCTCGCCGAGCTCGAACGCATCCGCGCCGAACGCTTCTCCCTCATGAAGTTCCTTGAAGGCATGCCGGACGACATGACCTTCTTCACCCAGATCACCATGGAAGCCGCCGAAGATGGCGAGTACCTCGACGCCATGAAGCGCGCCCACATCAAGGGAGCCCTCGTTGGCGTAGAAGCCGTCACCCCCGAGGGCCTCAAAGCCGTCTTCAAAGACTTCAACCTTTCCGGCGACAACCTCGTCAAGCAGCTTAAAACCTTCCGGGAGCACGGGATCCACATCCTCGGCTCGTTCATCTTCGGCCTACCCACAGACCGCCCCGACACCTTCCAGGCCACCGCCGAACTCGCCATCAAGGCCAACATCACCTTCGCCCAGTTCGTCATGCTCACGCCCTTTCCCGGCACCGTCGATTTCGGCCGCTGGGAAAAAGAGCAGGGCGCCGAGCCCGTCGCCGTCGACGGCGTCCCCGTCACCCGCTACTGGCTCATCCCACCCCTCGAC
>CAXUCK010000040.1:0-14216 GCA_964249375.1 uncultured Acidobacteriaceae bacterium | reverse complement strand
CGACTGGCTCGTCCGCTTCTATGGTTTCCAGGCCTCAGAGCTCACCACGCCAGAGAATCCGTCGCTCTCACTCGTGGAGGATCCCAAGACCACGTGGGCCAAGGCGCATCCAGAGTTCTTCCCTCTCGACATCAACACCGCCCCACGAGAAGCTCTGCTCCGCATCCCTGGCATCGGCCACAAGAATGTCGATCGCATCCTCTCCATTCGCCGCTACCACCAACTCACAGTCGCCGACCTGCGCAAGCTGCACGTCCGCGTCAAAGACGCCCTGCCCTATGCGATCGCAGCCGATCACACACCGCAGCAGTCCCTTCGAAACCTCGCGGTCGCGTCCCTTCCCGATGAGCTGACCCCCGAGGTCGCCTCGCAGCTCGATCTCTTCACCCCGGTCAGCGCCCTCACTGGCGCCCTCTAACCCGAATGAAGCGACTCCTCATCCAACCCGAATTCCACGATTGGCGCACCCACGCCCGCACCTTACTCCAGGAAGGCTTCGCGCCTGAAGACGTCGACCTCGCCGACACGACTGTCTCCACGACCCTTCGACTGGAACTCGACATCTCCGACCCGCAACCCACAGGCACACGCGTCTCTGTTCCGCACGTTCCGAAATCCTTTCTTGAAGCGGCAGAGTTGGCCGCCACCCATCGCTCTCCAGACCGCTGGAACCTGCTCTACCGTATCCTCTACCGCCTGCAGCAGCAGCCCGATCTCCTCAAAATCGAGGTGGACTCCGACGTCAGCCAGCTCCGCTCGCTGGTGCAGCAGGTCCGCCGCGACCTGCACAAATTGCACGCCTTCGTTCGCTTCCGGAAAGTGGAACCCGACCCAATGGACGAGAGCAATCCCTTCGCGCCTCGCCCGAGTGGCACTACCTCACCCGCACATCTGCCCGAGCACTTCGTTGCCTGGTACCAGCCCGATCATCGCATCCTCCGCCTCGCCGCGCCCTTCTTCGCCGAGCGCTTCCCTGCCATGCAGTGGACCATTCTTACGCCGGAAGATTCCGTCGCCTGGGATCCGGCGACCAAGCATCTCAGCTTCGGCCCAGGCGTCCCACGGGAGCACGCCCCTCAGCACGACGAACTTGAAACCCTTTGGCGCTCCTACTACTCGTCCATCTTCAATCCCGCGCGTCTCAATCCCGAAGTCATGCGGTCTGAAATGCCCGTCCGCTACTGGAAGAACCTGCCCGAAATTGCTGTCCTTCCCGAGCTCATCACCCAATCTGCCAACCGAGTAGGAGCCATGGTCCAGACCCAAGCCCTCAAGCCCTCCGCCGCTCCCTTCGTCCCCGCCGAACACACCCTCTCCGTCATCAACGCCGCCCTGCCCTCCTGCAAGGGCTGCGATCTTTACCTGCATGCCACCCAGGTCGTTCCCGGCGCTGCCCCTTCGGCTCACCCCAGCAAGACAGTTGAGCTCATGATGGTGGGTGAGCAGCCAGGCGACCAGGAAGACCGCACCGGAACACCCTTTGTCGGTCCCGCCGGCCGGGTTCTCGATCGCGCCCTCGAAGAGCTCGGCATCGATCGCTCAACCGTTTACGTCACCAACGCTGTCAAGCATTTCAAATTTGTCCAGCGTGGCAAGCTGCGCCTTCATCAGAATCCGCGCATGGCAGAGATCACCGCCTGCCGCCCCTGGCTGCTCGCTGAAATCGACGCCGTCAAGCCACGCGTCGTCCTCTGCCTTGGCGCCTCCGCCGCCAAGTCCCTCCTCGGCGGCACCTTCGGCCTCATGCGCGATCACGGCAAAATTTTTCCCACGCCCTACGCCCAGCAGGTCGTTGCCACCATCCATCCCTCCGCCGTGCTCCGTGCCCGCGATCAGCAATCCGGTGAGCAGCTGTACACCTTCCTCAAGGACGATCTCGCCCTCGCCTACCACGCCGCGCTGCATGGCTCGGCGGTTCAGCCAGACGTCATGCCAGTGTGATAGAACATACCCGGCGTGAGGCCCTCCCCAGGACCCGAGACCAGCGCCGGCGCAGGAGTCTCGTTGAGCCTCTCTACACTTTCCTCGGCAATCGATTCCGCTGCGTTCTCGAACGCAGACGCAGGCTGGGATAGCACCCGGTTTGCCGCGCAGGCGCTGTCTTCTCCCGCGACGCTCGCCGCCATCCTCGACCACACCCTCCTCAAGGCCGACGCCACCCGCGCCCACGTCCTGCAGATCTGCCGCGAAGCCGCCGAGCATCGCTTTGCCTGCGCCATGGTGAATCCGGCCTGGGTCGCGACCGCTGTCGAGGCTCTCTCCGGAACCGGCGTTCCCGTCGGCGTCGTCATTGGCTTTCCCCTCGGCGCTTCGCTCGCCGCCTCCAAGCGCGATGAAACCGCACGCGTGCTCAAACTCGGCGCGCACGACATCGATCTGGTGCTCAATATCGGCCTGCTCAAGTCCGGCACCGCAGCCGACTTCGACAGCATCCGCCAGGAAATTCACTCAGTCGTCGAGCTCGCGCATGATGCCGGTGCCATCGTGAAGGTGATCCTCGAAACCTGCCTGCTCTCCTTCGAGGAAAAACTCCGAGCCGCCGACCTCGCCCTTTCCGCCGGAGCAGATTTCCTCAAAACGTCCACCGGCTTCTCCACCGGCGGCGCCACCGTCGACGACATCGCCCTCTTGCGCGAGCAGGCTGGCGCACACGCCGGCGTCAAAGCCTCTGGCGGCATCCGATCGCTCGCCGATGCCACTGCCATGCTGCAGGCCGGTGCCAGCCGCATCGGCGCCAGCGCGAGTGTCCGCATACTCGCCGAGCTCGCCGGGCACGTCCCTCCAACCAGCACGGCGCCCGGCTACTAACGCCAGCATTCCCCGGCTGATCCGGGTAGTATCATCCAGACTTCCGGATTCCGGATCTCCATGCGATGAGTCGCCCTCCTAAGCCTGCCGCCCCCAATCAGCCCTCCTCCTCCGAGGCGCTCGAGCACGCCTTCGAAGGCGACTACAGGCCAACTGCAGCCACGCAGGCCGATTCCCTGCCCCGCGTCGAACCGCTGCAGGTCGTCTTCCTCCATCGCATCGCCGACGCCCTCAACACCACGCTCGACCTCCAAACCCTCATGCATCGCGTCGCCGACCTCGTCCGCGCCGTTATCGACTACCGCATCTTTGCTATCTTCCTCCTCAACGACCGAACCCACGACCTCTGGATGCGCTTCCAGACCGGACACACGCCGGAGGTCGAACGCGCCCGCCTCAAACTCGGTCAGGGCATCGTCGGGCAGTCCGCCCTGCAACGGCGCTCCATCCTCGTCCACGACGTCCGCACCTTCCCCGGATACGTCCAGGCCAACCCTGAGGTTCGCTCCGAGCTCGCCGTCCCTCTGATCCTCAAGAACAAGGTCATTGGCGTCATCGACATCGAGTCGGTCACGGAAGGCTTCTTCACCACCGAGCACCAGCGCCTGCTGGAGCTCGTCGCCTCCCGTATGGCCGTCGCCGTCGAAAACGCGCGCCTCTACACCCGCGTCTCCCGCCAGGCCCAAACGCTCACCGTCCTCAACGAAATCTCCCGCGAGATCACCTCCATCCTTGACCTCGACGATCTCCTCGAGCGCATCGGCCATCTCCTGAAACGCGTCATCGATTTCCAGATGTTCACCATCCTTCTCTGGAGCGACCGCAACCAGCAGTTTGAGCACCGCTTCAGCACCCGTTACGGCGAGCGCATCAGTCGGGAGCGCAATGTCAGTCTAGGAGAAGGTCTCATCGGTACAGCCGCCGAGCTGCGCCAGCCCGTGCTCGCACCCGACGTCCGCAAAGACCCGCGCTACATCCAGGACAACCCGGAAACACGCTCCGAGCTCGCCGTTCCGCTCATTTACAAAGGCAAGGTCATCGGCGTCATCGATCTCGAGCACACACGCCTGCACTACTACAACGATGATCACCAGAAAACGCTCACCACCCTGGCCGCGCAGGTCGCCATCTCCATCGCGAACGCCCGTCTGTACCAGCGCATCCACGAAGAAGAGCAGCGGCTCGAGCGTGACCTCGACATGGCGCGAGAGGTGCAACTCCGCCTGCTGCCGCCCGCTCCGCCGCAGCCCGCGCGCGCCGAGATCGCCGCCCGCTTTATCGCCGCACGTTCCATCGGTGGCGACCTCTACGACTTTCTCGATTACGGTCCCGGCCGCACCGCACTCGCGCTCGGCGATGTCAGCGGAAAAGCCGCTCCAGCGGCGCTCTACGCCGCGCTCGTCAGCGGCATCCTGCGCTCGCTTGCGCCCCAGCACCTCTCGCCCGCGGCCCTGCTCGCCACCCTCAACAACCAGCTGCAGGAGCGGCGCCTCGATGCGCAGTACGTCACCATGCTCGTAGCCGTGTGGGATGACGCCAACGCCACGCTGAAGCTCGCCAACGCCGGTTCCGTGCAACCGCTCTTTGTCACCGCTGCTCCCGATGGTTCACTCGATGTACGCACCATTCGCGCCGAGGGCTTTCCGCTCGGGCTTTTTCCAGGAGCAACCTACGAGGAGTTCACCCTTGCCACCCGACCGGGCGACCGAATCGTCTTCTACTCCGACGGCATCGTCGATGCGGTGGACGCTGTCGGACAGATGTACGGCGACGAACGGCTGTGCATGCTGCTGCAAAGCCTGCCGAGCGGCGAAACCGATACCGCGCAGGCTACCGTCAACACCATCCTCAACTCCGTTTCCACCTTCCAGTCCGGCACCGCGCACTTCGACGATGAAACAGTTGTCGTGCTGCGCGCTTCGTAATCGACAGCCGGCGCGCGGGGTACGATGAAGAGGCAATGTCCTCCGCCTCGACCAGCACCACGCAAACCATCCGTCCCGCCCGCAACCTGCAGGGCTCGCTCGTTCTTCCCGGCGATAAATCTATCTCCCACCGGTACGCCTTGCTCGCCGGTTTTGCCGAAGGAACAACGCGGCTCAGCAACTTTTCCTCCGGTGCGGATCCACACTCGTCGCTCGCCTGCATGGCCGCACTCGGCGCGCAGGTTGTCACGAACGCCGTCACGCGCGAAGTAACAATTACTGGCCGAGGCGGGCACTTCTCCGCGCCAGAGCACCCGCTCGACTGTGGCAACTCCGGCTCGACCATGCGCATGCTCGCCGGTCTGGTCGCTCCCCAGCCACACACGTTCACTCTAGTAGGCGACGAGTCGCTTTCCGCTCGTCCAATGGAGCGCATTCGCAAGCCGCTGGCGCAGATGGGAGCGGAAATCCACCTCACCGGCGGTGACGGCCTTACAGGAGGCCACGCGCCCATCACCATCTCCGGCCGGCCACTTTCCGCCATTCACTTCGAGGCGCCCATCGCCTCCGCGCAGGTGAAAACGGCGGTGCTCTTCGCCGGTCTGCAGGCAGCAGGCACGACGTCGCTTCGAGAGACGATCCGTACGCGAGACCACTCGGAACATGCGCTGCGCGCGTTCGGCGCGACCCTCAACCGCTCGGCGGACGTGCTCAGCATCGCCGGCGGCCAGCCACTCCGAGCCATTGAAGCCACGGTTCCCGGCGACATCTCGTCAGCGGCCTTCTTCCTCGCTGCTGCGCTTCTCTTCCCCGACACCAACCTCGTCCTCGACGCAATCGGAATGAACCCGACCCGTGCCGTTCTGCTCGATGTGATCACCGCGCTTGGTGGAAGGATCCGCATCCTCAACGTCGAGGAACATCACGGTGAACTCGTCGGTACGGTGCAGGTGAACCGTAGCCCCGACCCGCCGCGCCACTCAAAGCCGTTCGAGATCTCAGGCGCGCTGGCCGCGCAACTGATCGACGAAATTCCGGTGCTGGCGGCCATCGCTCCGTACACCGCGAACGGGATGCGGATTCGCGACGCCAAGGAGCTGCGCGTGAAGGAGTCGGACCGCATCGATCTGGTTGCGCGAAACCTGCGCGCGATGGGGGCGGACCTGATCGAGCATGAAGATGGTCTGGACATTCCCGGTGGGCAGCATCTCCATGGAGCCGTGATCGATTCAGGCGGGGATCATCGCATTTCCATGGCATTTGCCATCGCTGCCCTCCGCGCAACCGGCGACACCGAAATCCACGGTGCCGAAGCCGCCTCTATCTCCTTTCCCGAGTTCTTCACCGCACTCGACGACCTGCCGGTCCGTTAGCTCGCATACCGATGCGGGAGATGATCGACGCCCGAGAGCGCTCGTGCAATCCGGTCTTCCCGCATCGCGGAGGCCGCCGGAAAGCGGCGGATCAGGTCGGCTGCCGCATCGATCACACTCTGTGCTGTGATCTCGTCCAGCTGATATCCCGGCGAGACCGAAGCACGGTCAGCACCGCGCAAAATCGTCACCTGATCCAGGCCAAGGGGAAGCCACTCCAGCGGCTTTTGCCAGCTCGGTCCAAGCACGACCATCGGTACACCGACACTGCGACCCACGTGCATTGTGCCTGTGTCGAGGCTGATCACGTAGTCGCTCATCGCCAGGAACGCGGCCAGCTCACTCACGGTCGTCTGACCCGCAACAGACACTCCGATGTTGTCAGCAGCACGTCGCAGATCTTCGATGCGCTCTGCTTCTGCCGCCGTTCCGACATATGCAATCGCGAGACCCTGACGCTCGAGAAAACGAACGACCTCGAGGAAGCGCTCGACCGCCCAGCCTGTCGCTTGCCCGCCGCTGTTCTGGGTCACAAGCACCGCCATCGGCTGGCTTCTCTTCGCGATTCTCGCGCGTAACGAACGCGCCTTCTCCACATCCTGCGAAGAGAAGAAGACCTTCGGTTCACGATGCGCCGGCGAGCAGTCGAGCAATCCCGCGAGCCGAAGATTGTTCCCGATAATCGAGCGCGTGTCATCGTACAGCAGTGCTTTCTGATAGGCGCCACGCAACTGCGTAAACCCTCCGCGCCAACCAGAGCTCGCGAGCAGAGCCAGCAGAGCGATTCGTGATCGCTGGTCTGAAGCGCCCGTCAGGACGCATTCAGGTCGCAGGCCCAAACGCCGAAGTTCAGCGCGCAGCACAGAAGTCGCGCCTATCGTGCCTTTGAGCGGATCTGGAGTCCCGATCAAATGATCAACGAACGGATTGTGACGAAGGGTCTCGAGACCAACACCGCGCGTCGCGACTGTGAGCTCGATTTCCGGCCTCGCCTGCTTGATGGCCTCGAAAACAGGCGTCAGATGCACGCAACAACCGAGCGCTGTCAGGTATTCAAGGACCAGAACGCTGCGGGTGTTTCCTGGATCCGGTCTTCGTATCCCGCTGCGAAACAAGCCCTCGACGCCGACACCAACTCTGGCCAGACGATTGGTCAGCCAATGCTTCACCGTGCGACCGCTCGCCTCAAACTACAACTACATTTTGTAGCGGCCCATCTCGTCGTCATTCAGGTTCTCCAGCCAGCGCCTCATCTCCTCGGCGTTGATGCTCTGGTTGCCGTTGACCGTCTGACGCGAGTGATCAATCACCTGCCGGCTGACGAAGATGGGACAGTCCCAGCGGAGCGCCATCGCGATCGCGTCCGACGGACGGGCATCGATGACGACGCGCTCGCCATTCTGCTCCATCCAGATCACGGCGAAGTAGGTGTCGTCGCGCAGTTCGGAGACAACGACCTTCGTGACGATGGCGTTCAGTCCGCGCGTGACGTTCTGCAGCAGGTCGTGCGTCATCGGCCGCGGCGTTGTGATCTTCTCGAGCTCGAGGGCAATGGCGTTCGCCTCGAACATGCCGACCCAAATGGGAAGCACGGTTTCACCCGCGACATCCTTCAGGACAACGATGGGGACATTCGTGACCGGATCCATCATCAGGCCGCGGATCTGCATCTCGACTTCGGCTGCGGTTTCGATCTCGTGCGCTGCTGTCTTCATGCTCAGACTGCCTTTGCCTCGGCGACGAGGCTGTTGGGGAAGGCCTGCGTGACTCGCACCTGGACATAGCTGCCGGTGGCGGGCAGGATCGGTGAACCGGTGGTGAAGTTGACGGTCTTGTTCTGCGAGCTGCGACCGATCACCTGCGCGCGCTGGCGGTTGTGGCCCTCGACCATCACGTCCATCTCCTCGCCTACGTGGCGCTCGTAGTTGTGACGCTGGATGGCGCGCTGGCGTTCGAGGAGGTACTGCAGGCGCGACGCCTTGATGTCGTCCGGGATGGAATCGGCCATGGTGAGCGCGGGCGTGTTCGGTCGCGGCGAGTACCGGAAGGCGAAGATGGCGTCGTAACCGACCTCGTCGAGCAGCGTTGCCGTGTCTTCCAGGTCTCCCTCGGTTTCCCCCGGGAAGCCAACGATGATGTCGGAGGTCATGCTGATGTCGCGCTTGGCGGCCTTGATCCAGGAGATGCGCTCGAGGTACCAATCGCGCGTGTATTCGCGGTTCATGGCGCGCAGAACGGCGGTTGAGCCGGACTGCACGGGAAGATGAACGTGGTCGCAGAGCGTCGGAACAGCGTCGATCGCGTCGACGATGTCGCGGGTGAAGTCTCGCGGATGCGACGTGGTGAAGCGGACGCGGCGAATGCCGGCGATCTGGCCGACGGCGGCGAGAAGTTCGGCAAAGGTCATCTGGCCGCTCGGATCGCGGTAGGAGTTGACATTTTGTCCGAGCAATTGGATCTCGGTGAAGCCACCATCGGCGATGCGGCGAGCTTCCTCGAGCACGCTCCTGGCGGTGCGGGAGCGCTCCTTGCCGCGCGTGTACGGAACGACGCAGTACGCGCAGAACTTATCGCAGCCTTCGATGATGGTGATGTAGCCGCGATGCGGGTTGGAGCGGGAGACGAACTCGGTCTCGAAGGTCTGGTCGGTCTGGCGGTCATCAAGGCCGGTGATGCGGCGTTCGCCGGCTTCGAGGCGCGCGAGCATTTCGGGCAGATTGCGGTAGGACGCCGAGCCGGAAACGATCGAGACGTACGGCGCCTTCTCGAAGATGCGTTCGCCTTCCTGCTGGGCGACGCAGCCGATGACGGCGAAGCGCTTGCCTTCGCCCTGCATGCGTTTGTACTCGTTGAGGCGGTGAAAGACCTTCTGTTCAGCCTTGTCGCGAATCGAGCAGGTGTTATAGAGGATGAGACCTGCGTCGGCCTCGTCGTCGACGCGGGCGTAGCCCTGCTGCTCAAGGGTACCGATGACTTTTTCCGAGTCATGCGCGTTCATCTGGCAGCCGAAGGTTTCAATAAAGAAGGTCTTGCTCACAGCAGCTAGTATAGCGGGCGGGCAGGCCCTGGACCCTCCCCCCCCGGGGGGCCGGGATGTCCTGGGGATAACCCATTCCGGATCTATGAGTTGCAGGAGAGCGGCTACGGTAAATTTCTCATTCCATGTACTTTGACCGCAAAATACGCAGAATGAGAGACTTACGACAGACTGCCAAACTTTTGGAGCCGGAAGCGAGGAGCTCTATTTCCAGTGTACCGATTTCGCGTAGGAAGTACGCCAGGTCGAAAGCAGAAAGCAATTTGTTCGAATTGCTCCTTGCCGATCGGAGACGCACCTTTTCAGGAGAAGCGATCGGGCCGGAACTGACGGTGTCGCTCCCCACGTGGCTCGCTCCAAGCGTACTGGTAGCGCTCTCGGCTACGCGGCGGGTCTCAGGCCGCGGAAGGCGAAGACGGCAAACGACACCATCACGGAGGTGAGGGTAAGGACAAGCGTTGGGGGTTCCGGTGTGGGAGCGAGACCGACGGATGTGGTGAAGCTTTGTCCCGCGGTGACGTCCATTCCGGCGAAGTCCAGCGTCAGCGTATCCCCACTCAGAGAAAGGTTTGCCGGGGTGAGATTGCCGCTCGTGCTGTTCACGGACAGGCCAGCGAAGGCCGCATCCGTGAAGCTCAGCTCGAATGGGTTTGCCGGACCCGAAAGCTCGATCCCTTCGCTGACGACGATCCCGCTGGCTCCTAGGTCAGCGGTGATCAGGCTGGCGCCGTCGTCGAAGCCGAACTCCACGGCGCTGCCGGAAACGGCTACAGTAGCGCTGTTTGCGTTCAAGTAGCCGGCCGGCACAAACCCGTAGCCTGGGTCGAAATAGTTGGACGGATCTCCGGTGAAGGTCAGAGATCCGGTGGTGGACGAGCCGACCAGCGAAGCGCAGGCCGGAAGCGAGGCGAGCGACGAGAGCAGAAGGGCGGAAAGAACAGTCGAGAAACGCGTCTTCATGGAGAGCCTCCAAAGCGAAAGTTTGTAGCCGGTCGTGCGCATTACTGCGCGACGAAAACAGCGGTCGTGAGGCCGGCTACGGTCAAGGTGCCTGTGGTCTTGTTTGCGGTCGAGAGCTTGGTCTCGGCATCGGGAGACAACGCTTCGAGCGGGTGGAGCGACAGGTCGAGATTCTTGAGTCCGTCGTCCTGGAAGTTGACCGTATCGAGGGTGCCGTTGAAGACGACGACGATGTGTCCGTAAGGACCGTACTCGCCGCCGTTCGCGTCCAGCCGCATCACGATCAGACCCGGAGTTTGCGTAGAGCCGGTGTTGAGGAAGTGCAGGTTTTTCTGCACCTCGGCCAGCGACGCCATGTGGAAGAGCTCCGAGCTGCCGCGAATGCGGAGAAACATCTGGAACGCCGCGGCCGAACTCGAGATGTTCTCGGGCGCCGGCTTCAACGCTGGATTGGCAAGCAGCGGCTGCATGATGGGCCACTGGCTCGCGTTGACATTCTGGAGCGGCAGGCCCGTGCCCCAGTTGTCTGACTCGAGCGAGAACAGGTTTTGGCTGGGCCGATCACCCTGGTAGATCCAGTTGATCTTGCTGAACCAGTCGCCGGAATTGTAGCTGTTGTAGTCCATGTCCTTGGAGCCGAGCAGGTCGTCACTGCCGTAGAAGAACGGGATTCCCTGCCCCAGGGCGATGAGGCTCATGGCGAGCACCTGCCGGCGCGTGCGGATGGCGATCGAGTCGCCCCCGGTTGCGGTGGTGCCGGGGATGGCGGACTTGAGCTGCACCGCATCGAAGAGCGTCTGGTTGTCGTGCACCGAGCAATAGTTCACGGCCTCAAGCGGGGTTGCGGCGTATCCGACCGGCTGTCCGTAGTACTGCAGCTGATCGGCCTTGACGGTGGTGCCGGAGCTGTCGACGAAGGTGAAGTCGCGAAGGTTCCCGGCGAGCCCGGCACGGATCCAGTCCGCTTCGAGGTTGAGGGTGTTCTTCTGGTCGGAGAGCGACTGCGCGATGGTCGAGGTGGTGTAGGCGCTCGGGTCGGTGAAGAGCCCGGTCGCAAACCCCTGCACCTGCTCGCTGTTGATGTCGAAGGAGCTGCCGCCACGGATGCCGTCGCGGATGCGGTCGTTGAAGGTGCCGATGCCGTACCCGAAGAGGTTTTGCTGGGTAGCGTTGACACCGAGCGCAGCGGTTTCAGGGTTGAGGAAGCCTTCGCCGTAGAGGTAGATCTTTGAGCCGTCCACGCCATCCTCTGCGAGGGTGAGGCTGCGCAGAGCCTGCTGGATGTGCTGCATGTTGTAGGCGAAGTGGAGGCTCATGTCGTCGAAGCGGAAGCCGTCGACTTTGTACTGCGTGGCGTTTTGCACGACGTTATCGATCATGAGTTTTTCCATCATGCGATGCTCGCTGGCAGTGTCGGAGCAGCAGCTGGCGGTGTCGATCGCCCCCTGGGCGTTGAGGCGGTGGTAGTAGCCCGGGACGACTTCGTCCAGCACCGAACCGGTGCTTTCGCCGCTGGTGAAGGTATGGTTGAAGACCATGTCCTGCACGACGCGAAGGCCGGCGGTATGGAGACCGAGGACCATCTGCCGGTACTCGGAGACGCGGTTGTCCGGGTTGAAGGCGTAGCCGCCATTGGGAGCGAAGAAAAGGTGCGGATCGTAGCCGAAGTTGTAGCCGTCGGTGGCCTGCACGGCGGTGACGGCGGCCTGTTGCTGGGTGCCGTCCGGCGGGTAGCTGGAAAGATTGCCGGGCGACTGCCAGGTGGATTTGTCCTCGTTGACGCTGCCGGTGACCATGCTGGGCATGAGGTGCACTGCCTTGAGGCCGGCGAGGGCGAGACGGTGCAGATGCGTCATGCCGTAGGTGGCGGGATTGGTGAACGCCAGGTAAGTCCCTTGGTAGGCCGCGGGAACACTGGTGTCGGCCACGCTGAACTCGCGGATATGCAGCTCATAGACAGAGAACTCGCTTTGCGAAGCAAGGGCCGGCGACTGGCTGGCGTCCCAGCCTGCGGGCTTGGTTGACTCGTCGGCAAGATCGGTGATGCGGGTCTTGGCTGCGTTGAGCGCGATGTCGACCGAGTAGGGATCGGGGACGATATTCTCGACGATCTGCTGCTGGGCCGGCACATACACTGAGAGATCGTAGAGGTAGTACTGGCCCTTCCAGGATGGCTGTCCTGCGAGGGTCCAGACGCCGTTGACTTTCTTCATGGGCAGCGTCTGGGTTGGGGCGGTGTCGGTCTCGTGGGCGTAGAGCAGCAGCTTGACCGACTGCGCGGTGGGCGCCCACAGATTGATGGTCAGGCCGTCCTTTGCGAAGACGGCTCCGAGCTTGCCGGGGTAGAAGAAGAGGTCGTCGAGCACGCCGGCATCCTGGATGCCGCTGATGTAGGTGAGACTTCCACTGGAGTTCGTCGCGCTGACGACGATCTGCCCGGTGAGCACCTGGGCGAGGGCGGCGACGGGGACGCTTTGCGGGAGGTGAAAGACGGCGTAGCCGGCGAGCTGCGGGAAGCGTGCGGCTTCGGCCGAGGTGAGGCCGCCCGCGCTGTAGGTGAGCGGGATGGCGGTGCCGCCGGCGAGGGCTCCGGCGCTGCTGACGTTGAGGCCGGCGGTCGGGGAGTAGACGAGCGAGTAGGTGGATCCGGCGGTGTAGCCGCTCGCGGGGATGGCCACGGTGATGCGGTCAATCCAGAAGGCCTGGAGCTGGTAGAGTCCGGCGCCGGCAATCTGGCCCGCGGTGGGAATGCTCGTGAAGACGGTGGCGTCGCCGGAGATGACCCAGGCGGCGGTGTACTGCGTGACCTGCAGGTACTGGTTGGGACCGGGATCTTTGGTGCCCCCGGTCTGGCAGTCGTTGATGATGAACCCGAGCTGCCCGGCTGGGGTTCCCTGGGTTGGGTCTACCGGCACGTCGAAGTAGACGCCGAAGCTGTCCTTGCCCGAGGCGGAAACCTCTTTGGTGCACCAGGAGTCGTTATCGGTGGAAGCATTCCAGGTGTACACCGCCCATCCGGTGTAGTTGCCGTCGGGCCGGTAGTAGTGAATGCGAACTGTCTGGTTGGCGGGTGCGGGGATGGGCGGCTGGGTAGTGTAAACGGTCGCGTTGCCGGAGAGGACCCAGCCCTGGTTGGATTGCGTTACCTGAAGGGCCTGGTTGACGCCGGGATCTTTGGTGCCGCCGGCGGGGCAGTTGTTGAGGATGAAGTCGAGCTCGCCGGCCGGCGTGCCCTGAGATGGATTGACGGCGACGTCGAAGAAGATGCCGAAGCTGTCGACGCCGGTGAGCGGCACCTCGGCCGAGCACCAGGAGTTGTTCTCGGTGGAGGCGTTCCAGGTGTAGAGGGCCCAGCCGGCGTAGTTGCCGTCGGGGCGGTAGTAGTGGATGCGCGCGTGGCCGGCGGGGACGGGGACGGGGCCGACCAGCGGCGCGGTGGTGAGGACGTCGGAGTCGCCGGAGAGGACCCAGGCCTCGCCGTGGAGGGTGATCTGGAGGGCCTGGTTGGGACCGGGGTCTTTGATGCCGCCGGCGGCGCAGTTATTGAGGATGAAGTCGAGTTCGCCCGCGGGCGATCCCTGGGCCGGGTTCACGGGAACGTCAAAGTAGATGCCGAAGCTGTCCGTCGTCGTGGCCTGGGGAATCTCGCTGGTGCACCAGGAGTTGTTCGCGGTCGAGGCGTTCCAGGTGTAGAGGCCCCAGCCGGCGTACTTGCCGTCGGGCCGGTGGTAGTGGATGCGGGCGTAGCCGGAGGGAACCTGCGCGAAGGCGGATGCGCCAACTGCGGCGAGCACGAGGAGCAGGCAAAGGCAGAGGCGAAACATGGACGAGGCTCGGTAGGTCATTCCATCTCCTGATTGGCAGAACGAACCGTTACGGGAAGACGGGTGGCGATCCCGATCCACGAGCCGTGCACGCTTTTGGCGCTGTGCAGCTCTCGTGAGGGGGACGGACGTCTGCCGTTAAACCGGTTCGGCGGAATACTAGACCGAAAAGATGTTCCTTGCACGAACTTCGATTGGCGCGGGCGGGTTTTGGGGGGACGAGCCGCTTGGGGCGGAGAGGCTCCTGCTGCAGATTGCGGGGAGACTCCGGCCTTTGTCACCGAGACTG